>NZ_JACJEA010000002.1:0-221897 GCF_014163835.1 Pseudoalteromonas sp. SR43-5 | reverse complement strand
AATAAAAATGCCACTCTAAATAGAGTGGCATTTTTTGTTTAATCAGTAATTAATGTATTAAAGATCAAATGTGCGTGAAACAGCAAGTACAATACGCTCATCAGCATAATCGTAATCTAAGCTAGTGTTTTCAGCAGCCACTTCAATACCAAAACCTTCGTAGCTTGTTTGATAAGCTAGGCGGTAGTGCTTGTACGATTTTTTCTGGTTTGTATCCCAAGCCCACTTTTCACCATCAAGTGAGTTTGAAATATCAAAACTTGCACGTAGTGCGTGATTTGGAGCTAGTTCATAAGTGTGAGCAACCATTGAAATTACATGACCCGCACCTGTTCCAAAGTAATCCCAGCTATACCAAAAGTTAAGCTCAGTTTGGCCGTATTCACTTGCATAACCAAACTTAGTGTAAGCTTCAGCGTAGTTACCGTCACTGTTATTACCTTGATAAGTGTAATAAGCGATACCGTAATCAACGCTGAATTGCTCATCAAGTTGTACATATTTACCTAAGTAAGCATCAAGCTCAAAATCAGTGTCGTCACCAAAATCTACGTTTGAGGCCCAAACACCAGCGTAAACACCACTATCAAAGGCATAATCTAAGCTGCCTTGAATTGCAGGGTCGCTATCGGTCTGTGTTACACCATTAAAAGTGTAGTCAGACGCTGCAGTGATTGTTGTTGACCAATCAGCTGCTGCAGTTGTTGATAAAAGTGCAAATGGTAGTGCTACTACAAGTTGTTTTAGTTTGTTATTCATTATTAATCCCTATTGTACTGTGTCTATTTTTGTGTAATCAATTGCGTTTGCTTTTGGTGAGCTATCTATATTCGTTACTGTTTTAAATTTACTGTAACCAATAAAGGCTGCACAGATAAAGAACAAGCCGATAACTAATGCGCCTACCCACTGAATTTGTAAAAATTCTAATTTAAACAATAGTGTAAGTAATGATAGACCAACAACATTTCCGATTATGTATTTCATTTTGCCAAAACGCTTTACGGTAAAGTTTAGGTTATCTGTATATAAACGCACTAACGAATCAAGTGAGTTAATTACAAATACAATACCTACAAATACCATAGCGAAGTTTTTAATACCTTGAGTTGGGATGCCCGCTTCATGGTAGTGATAAAGTACGCTAAACCAAATCGCAATAGGAATAGAAGGGAAAATCAACATTGCACCTAATACTTGGTATGTTTTAAGTCCACCAACAAAGCGTGATGTAAATTGACCAATCATTATGCTCCACGCAAACCACCAGAATAAGTAAAACTCATGGTAATCATTAAGCGGTAAAACAAATTCATTAATGTTTGCAAAGTAAGTACCAATAGAACCTAAGTTATCTGTAAATGCTGACATTTGACTATCACCTATTACAAATGCGCCAGTCCACATAAAGGCGATTAAAGCTAAGAATAACCACGTAGTAGAAATACTTAAAATACGTACATATTTAATGTCAGTACTTGAGTACACAGCAAAACAGATAGCAGCAAACACAATTAAGTAAAACTCAGAAACTATACTTGTTCCATCGCCTAATTCGGGTAAATACCATGGTAGGTTTGTAAGCAGTAAATAAGCGGTAAATGCACATGTACCAATAATTACAACGTTATTGATAAATTTAACCCAAGGAATTTCGAAAAATTTCACTTTAGGTTCTATTACACAGAAATAAAAGCACGTAAGAAAGTAAAATCCCCAGATCAAAAATCCCCAGTAGCCAAACTCAATAGCCAGTGGATTTGCAAACGCGTATTCTGGGCTTGCTTTTATGTCTGCATAACCTGCAAACTCAGTTAAAGGAAACATAATAAGGCCAACATCTAGGCCAGAAGTAAATAGTATTGCTATAAAGGTAAAGGTTCGAACTGGTGTTACACCTACTACGCGAACATTACCCCATTTTATTAAAATAGTGATAATAGCAAGTAAGGTAAAAATGATGCCTGCATTAAGCCAAATAGTCATTGTTACCCTCCAGTAATGAATAAAAATAATTCATAAGCACTCCGTATTTTATTGTTTTATTCTCGCATTAACACAACGTAACCTATTTACATCGTGTGCCACTGCAAGGCACGCATTGGTTTAGCCCGACGAGACTAAACCTAAGCATGTGGCTAAAGTTAGATCTCCGTACTACGTTGTGTTTCTTGCCAGTTTGTTGTTATGGCAACATTCACATCCGATTTCTGTAATGGTTCTTTACCTAAAATTATGTCAGCTGCTTTTTCGGCAACCATAATAGTAGGCGCATTCAAGTTTCCGTTAGGAACTGTAGGGAATATAGATGAGTCAACAACACGTAGTCCTTCAATACCATGTACTTGCGTATTTGAATTAACAACGGCCATATCATCTTCACCCATTTTGCATGAGCAAGAAGGGTGGTAGGCACTTTCTACGGCTTGGCGTACAAAGGCATCTATTTCTTCATCTGTTTGAATATGTTTACCTGGTTGAATTTCTTCATCGCGGTATTCATCAAAGGCACTTTGTTCGATTATGTCGCGTGTTAAGCGAACGCACGCTCTAAAGCCTTCAATATCGTCTTGGTGTTCAAGGTAATTAAATAAAATGGTTGGTGGTTGCTCAGGGTTCGCAGAAGCAATAGTGACACTACCGCGACTTTTTGGTTTGTTATGACCAACATGTACCTGAAAACCATGACCTGCAAATGCACTTCTACCATCGTAACGCATAGCCGCTGGTAAAAAGTGATATTGAATATCTGGCCATTCAACACCAGGTTTTGAGCGAATAAACGCACACGATTCAAAATGATTCGTTGCACCTAAACCCGAACGCGTTAATAACCAGCGCGCACCAATCAACCCTTTTGAAACAATGCCTAGTTTGCCGTTAAGCGTGATAGGTTGCTTACACTTGTATTGAAAGTAAAACTCAAGATGATCTTGTAAGTTTTGACCTACACCTGGTAGATGATGCTGTACTTCAACGCCTGCTTTTTCAAGCGCTTGAGTATCACCAATACCAGAGAGTTGTAAAATATGTGGAGAGCCGATAGGGCCTGCACTTAATATAACGTCTTTTGCAGCATGTGCAGTTTTAACGTCGCCATTTACTTTGTATTCAATGCCTGTGGCTTTTTTACCATCTAAAATCACGCGCTGTGCTAGTGCACCTGTAATAATCGTTAAATTACTACGCGATTTAACAGGGTCTAAATACTCACGCGAAGCAGAGCTGCGCACGCCGTCTTTTACGGTCATGTGCATTGGGCCAAAACCCTCTTGCTGCGATGCATTATAATCATCTGTAGACGCGTAACCGGCTTGTACACCTGCTTTGATAAAGGTGCGGTAAAGCGGGTTTTTCATTTCGTTGCCGTTATTAACGCCAAGCGGGCCTTTGCCACCACGGTAAGTATTTTCACCAAGATAAAAGCTTTCTGCTTTTTGAAAATACGGTAAACACGATTGGTAATCCCAGCCGTTTGCACCGTGTTGCTGCCATTCGTCAAAATCTTTTGCGTGGCCACGTACGTATACCATGCCGTTGATAGATGACGAGCCGCCTAATACTTTGCCTCGAGGACAATGCATTTCACGGTTATCTAAATGAGGCTCAGGCTGCGTATGAAACTGCCATGCGTATTTGTCACTATTCATAGGAATAGATAATGCGGTTGGCATTTTTATAAAAATACTTTTATCGCTACCGCCAGTTTCAAGTAGTAACACGCGGTTACTTGAATCTTCAGATAAACGGTTGGCTAAAACACAACCCGCCGAACCCGCGCCAACAATAATATAGTCGTAATGATTACTCATAGTAGGGCGCCTTAAAATGGGCTTTCTATGTCGGCCATACCAACATAAATAGACTTAGTTTGCGTGTATTGATCAAGCGTTTGTATACCATTTTCACGGCCAATACCCGATTGCTTGTAACCGCCAACTGGCATTTCAGCCGGTGAGTTACCGTATGCATTAATCCAACAAATACCGGCTTGTAACTTATGAATTACGCGGTGAGCACGTTTAATATCACTCGTAAATACGCCAGCAGCTAAGCCTAGGTGTGTACCGTTAGCGCGTGCAATCACATCGTCTTCATCGTCAAAAACAAGCACGCTCATTACTGGACCAAATATTTCTTCTTTAACAATAGTCATATCGTCATTACAATCAATAAACACAGTTGGTGCTACAAAGTATCCATTAGGTGCAGATTCAGGTGAAAGCGTTGTACCACCGGTTAGTAGTGTTGCGCCTTCTTCAATACCTTTATTAACGTAGCTCATTACTAGTTCTTGATGCTTTTTAGAGATAAGTGCGCCAAAGTTAGTATTTAAATCTTGTGGGTCGCCAGCAATAATGTTTTTCTCAGTGCGCGCTTTAAGCTCATCAATAAACTGCTGATATACATTTTTGTGAACGTAAATACGTGTACAGTTAGTACAAATTTCGCCTTGCGTATAAAAGTTACCTAACATAGCAGCGCTAACCGCTTGCTCTATGTTGGCATCATCAAATACTAATAGTGGAGATTTACCACCAAGTTCCATCGTGACATCTTTTAACGTACCGGCAGCACTCGCTACTACTTTTTTACCTGTGCCTACTTCACCCGTAAACGATACTTTATCAATATCGCTATGCTGCGTTAGCCACTGGCCTACATCGCCCGCGCCTTGAACAACATTAAACACACCTGCAGGTACGCCAGCTTCAACAAATACTTCTGCAAGTTTAATTGCGCCAAGTGGTGTTTCTTCAGATGGTTTGAATATAAATGCATTCCCAGCAGCAAGAGCAGGGCCCGACTTCCAACATGCAATTTGTAGTGGGTAGTTCCATGCACCAATACCCGCACAAATACCTAATGGTTCTTTGCGTGTGTAGTAAAAGTCATCACCAACCATTTGTTGTTGGCCTACTTGTGCTGGCGCAAGACCTGCAAAGTATTCAATTACATCAGCGCCAGTTTCAATATCAACACAATTTGCTTCTTGCATTGGTTTACCGGTGTCGAGTACTTCTACAAGTGCTAGTTCATCGTTGCGCTCGCGTAAAATAGCCACTGCTTTTAATAAAATGCGGCTACGTTCAATGGGTGTCATTGCTGACCACTGAGCAAAACCTTGCTTTGCACTCTCAATGGCTGCGTTTTGAATAAATTCGTCGGCAATTTCTACTGCGTAAATAACCTCGCCCGTTGCTGGGTTTGTTACATCAAATGTTTTGCCGTTCTGGTTTGCAAGAAAATGGCCGTTAATAAAATTTTGATAGACAGGTGTAGTCACGCTAGGCTCCATATTGCTTGATAAGTGAAAGTACATAGCTTTTTGCTAACTTTTCACAGTGTTTAAACTGATTATTGTCTGATTTACTCAGTACTGCTCTTAACCATAGGCCATCGATCATTGCGGCGCTAAGTTCTGCAGCTTGATTTGCTTGCTCAATAGGCATTAATTGTTTAAAAGAAAATGCTAAATTACTTTGCAAGCGTTTACTGTTTACATTTTGTAGTCGGTGTAATTCTTCATCATGCATCGATTGCGCCCAAAAACTTAACCACGTTCGGGTTGTATCATTACGCTGTTGTACAAGCGCAAAGTTGGCTTCGATAATAAACATTAAACGTTCAGTCGCATTTGTTTGATGATTTACTTTGCCTATCAAGTCTTGTTTTAAGCTTGTTAGTAAGTATCGAACAGTGGCTTCAATCAACCCCTGCTTACCACCAAAATAATGACTAATAATACCCGACGATAAACCTGCATTTTTACTAATGCTGTTTATAGTCGTTCCTTGTAATCCATTCGTCGCAACAGATTCTATAGTTGCGTCAATTAGCTGCTGACGCCTGACAGGTTCCATTCCAACTTTAGGCATAATTTTTATTAATTGAACGTTCAATAAAGATAAGCTTAAGGTAATAGCTCTAACAATTCAAGGTTGAGGTAAATATCTAGATGCCAAAATGTAGATTAATCATTAATAAAAGAGCAATTAATAGGACAAAGAAGATGTGGTTTTTATTTATTTAATTTTATTTAAAACAGTAGCTTGAGAATTTAATTTTTAAATTTAATAATAGTAATGATTTGTTTACAGCAATAAATGAATAAAATGTCAAAAAACCATTAGAACAATAATAGTTAGAGTACTAATAGTATTATTTTGATACAAAAGAACACTAAACCTGCAATTGCTTAGTGCTCTAATAAATTTATATGGAGAGTAAACTTTGTGGTTTTATCGCTTTAAAGCGCTTGGTATTGAAAGGTTAGGCATTATTAATAACGCCTTTAAAAAGTAGGGGGTAACGTCTTAGTCTATTGCCAATGTAGTCATCAGCTAAAATTTGCTGGCAAATGAAATCAATATCTTTGCTTGCTTCAAATACCCAATCAAAGCGCTCTATAGCCAGTAAAAAACCACGCTTTAAATGAGTTTGAGAACGGTACTGTTCTAGGTTGTCTTGAATAATAGAGACTTTACTTGGATTAGCTTTAAGCTCTTCTACTACTTGATTAATAAAAGTAGTATTGAGCTTACTGGTCGGGCGGTGTCTGAGTTTTCGTGGGTGCATTAGCTCTCGTTTGCAATGTTATATAATTTTTTCAAAAAGTCGTCTTTATGCTTTTCATGCTCGTAGTTAAGGTGGTAAGTATTATGAAAACCAAAGCGCAGTTCTACGCCGCTACCTTGTAGATATACGGTGTAACCGTCTACGTCTGAATATGCAGTAACTCCCTGATAATGCTTACCTTCATCAGTCATTTCACCTTTTTGAATTATGCGTTCATATACGGCTAAAATCTGTTTATTGTCGAGTTCGTTTTTCATGTTTTATACCTTTTATTAAAAAGCTAATACGATATAGATATGAGGGTCGATCATCTTAAAAACAATAGCTAAAAAAATGTGATATTGCTTTGTAATTTGGCCTTTTTAAATTATGCTCAAAATTCATTTATTGTTGAGCTTACACCATGATAGACAAGGCGTTACTACTAAAAACTCGTGAGTTATCGGATCAATTAATTGCATTGCAAACGCCTATTAGGATACTCGATGCTATTAATTGGGATAAACAAACTAAAGAGGAGTTTTTTAGACAAAAATGTCAAAAAAATCCACTGATCGATCGTGCATACTATCAACAGCGCGATCTTGGTTTTGTACCTAGCGAGTTACGCCAAGCGTTTTCTACTTTGCACCGTAACATTATTAACCAATTGGGTCAGTTAAATCCCATAGCTCAATACATGGGAAAAATGTGCACAGAGTACAAAACAGTATTAAGCATGCTTGAGTATCGTGGCACACCAGAGTTTCATGACTTATCGGTGGAGTTATTTGGTCACCCTAAAGATTTATTTCATGCCGGTGAGCCCTCACTTTCTGAGCTAGCTAATATGCTAGATAAACCGCTGCAAAATTTACTTATAGCCGACATACTGCCTGACGACCCTAAAAATATTGATGCTGTTGATGCAGTGCGTATTTTGTCTGAGCAAGTAACCGCTAGTATGGCAGGAATAAACGTAGAGGTGATGCTTAGCGATGGTATTGTTAGTGATGCAGCCGCAGGTGCTAATAATATAAAGCTTAATCAAGATGTTAAGTTTTCGCAGCGTGAACTTGATATCTTAGAAGTTCACGAAGGGTGGATACACGTCGGTACCACTCAAAATGGTTTAGCTCAGCCTTATTTAACGTGTTTGAGTAAAGGTACGCCAAGCTCTACTATTACCCAAGAAGGCTTAGCGGTCCTTACCGAAATTATTACATTAAAATCAACCCCAAGGCGTTTATCTAAATTAGTGAATCGTATTCAAGCCGTTACAAAGGTAATAGATGGCGCTGAGTTTGTAGACATTTACCGTGATTACGTAGCGCAAGGTTTATCAAAAGACGACAGTTACACATTAGCGCAGCGTGTATTTAGAGGCAGTACGCCAACAGGTTTGCCTTTTACAAAAGATATTGCTTACATTAAAGGCTTTGTACTGGTTTATAACTTAATACGCGTTGCAATACAGCTTGGTCGAATAGATAGACTTCCTTTATTACTGGTAGGTAAAATATCGATAGATGATTTTAGATTAATATCGCAGCTTCATGATTTAGGTGTAATAGAGAGTCCACAATTTGTACCACCACACTTTAAAGATTTACGCGGTTTGGCAACTTGGTTGAGCTTCGGTCGTTTTATTGGCGACTTGTCGTTTGAAAAGTTAGAAAACGATTATAAACCGCTATTTTTATAATTAATCAATATAACTTATCGACACATCGACATAAAAAAAGCCCATAACGGGCTTTTTAAAATAAGGTACTTTAGGTTTTGCTATCGAGCGTTCGTGCTTTCAAATATTTTGTCAGCTGAGGCTGCAACAAAACCAGTATAAAGCTCGCCGTCTGCTTTAGGGTAACGAATAGCAAACTCATAAAAGCAGCTAGGAATGCTCATATCACCGTCACTAAAGGTAACTGAGTATTCATCAGCAAGTGTTGACGATTGCTCTAGTAACACCTCTGGTGAGCCTTTAACTTCACCGCCTGACGTATTAAGCGAAAAGCCGGCGTCTTTTAGGGCTTGGTTAACATCATGAATGTTATCAAACTTAGCAAGCGTATTAATATTTACGGTAAAGTGATTGGTACGGTAACCCCACGCCGACATCCACGCTGCATATTCGCTTTCAGCTAGCAGTTGTTTGTAAGTATCGGTGCTTACTTGCCAATGCGTGCCTGAATATAAAAAGTTGTCTGCTGTAACTGCACTTTCGTCAATTTGACTTACCATATCTGTCACGATGGCTTGTAACTCTGGCGAGCATTTTTCTACTAATAGTTCAGAGATAAATACTTTTGGCTGATTAGGATCGCTATGCTCGTAGTGCTTTGCATAGAGTTTTTTAGCTTCAAAATGGTACTCACCACATTCTTTGTAACCAATAGCTAAAAAGTGAGCAGCGAGCTTTTCAAGACCCACTTTTTCAATATTAAACGTACGCAGCGCAATATGATCGTTAATAATGTCATCTTTTTGCGTTGACCCTAAAAGGTCATGAATTTTGTCTGCCGATGGAGTTACGTTTAAATAGTTTTCCCAAAGGTTATTAAATAATGTATTTACATCAGTATGCATGTTAAGTCCTTAAATCTAAAATTTGGTTTTATTACTTATTCAATTATTAAGCCCGGCGCTAGGGTTTGCGGTAAGCTCACTTTGTCTGACTCAACAGATGCTACAGGGTATGCGCAATAATCGGCGGCATAATAGGCACTGGCTCTGTGATTACCACTGGCGCCAATACCGCCAAATGGAGCTGCACTTGAGGCACCCGTAATAGGGCGGTTCCAGTTAACAATACCGGCACGGATGCGCTTTAAAAAGTGAGTGTAGTCATCTTCACTGTCGCTAAGTAAACCTGCAGATAGACCAAAGCTTGTGTTATTGGCTTCAATGATTGCGCTGTCAAAGTCATCAAAGCGATACACTTTAATTAGCGGTCCAAAATGTTCTTCATCTGGCATGTCGGTAATGTTTGTTACATCAATAATGCCTGGACTTACAAAGCCTGTGCCTGACTTTAATTGCTTAAGTTCAACAAGGATTTGTGCACCTTTTGAGACTAATTCACTTTGCGCGGCAACCATACCCAGTGCTGCTTTTTCGCTTATCATCGCACCCATAAAAGGCTGCTCTGTAGCAAAGCTGTCGTCTACAACTATATTTTTAGTTGCGCTTATTAGCTTTTCTAAAATAGCATCGCCGTTGGCTGATTTTTCAATAAATAAGCGGCGTGCACACGTACAGCGCTGACCTGAGGTAATAAAGCCTGATTGAATAATATCGTGCACAGCAGCGCTTACATCACTCACATCTTTTACAATCAGTGGATTATTACCGCCCATTTCAAGCGCTAAAATCTTACCGGGGTGTCCAGCAAACTGTTTATGTAGTAAGTGACCTGTGTTTGAGCTACCGGTAAAAAACAAACCATCTATATCTTTATGAGAGGCAAGTGCTTTACCTGTTTCAATTTCACCTTGCACAAGGTTAATAACACCCGCTGGTAAGCCCGCTTTTAGCCAAAGTGAGAGGGTAAATTCTGCCACGTGCGGCGTCAGTTCTGATGGCTTAAATACCACTGTGTTGCCAGCTAGAATTGCAGGAACAATATGTCCGTTTGGTAAATGCCCAGGAAAGTTATACGGGCCAAAAATAGCCACAACGCCATGCGGTTTGTGTCTAATAAACGCTTTAGCACCGGGCATTGGGTTTTCGGTTGTACCGGTACGCTCATGGTAGGCTTTTACAGATATAGCTACTTTACCTGTCATTGCGCCTACTTCGGTGCGGGTTTCCCATAATGGCTTTCCTGTTTCGCGTGCAATTATGGTCGCAAATTCTTCGCTGTGTTCTTTTAATTGTGCTGCGAAGCTTTCAAGAATGACTATACGCTCTTCAAGTGGTTTGTCTGCCCATTGTAATTGCGCAGCTCTGGCTGCTTTTATAGCCGAATCTACTTGATCAGCGTTTGCGCCATTACCTTGCCATACCACATCGCCATTACTTGGATTGATTGACTCAAATACTGGGCCAAGGCCTGTATGCCACTGGTTATTAATTAGGTGTGTATTCATAAATTATTTACAGGCGGAAAAATCGCGCTGCGTCTCCTTGGCTTAAATTAAGCGCCTTAGCCACATCTTGGCTAATGACGAGAGTATGTTTTGCATGATTGTAGTGTGCGTCTTTGGTAAATGTTGCTCTAAAGCCACTTACGCCTTGATTACATACAGCCAGCGTATCTGAGCTATTTTGTGATATGTGATCAAGCTCACCAATAGTAATAGGGCAAACTTGAGAGTCACGAATGCTGCGAATATTACCAAGCTTTGCTTCAACCGTTGGGCCTGCGTCAAATAAGTCAACGTAGCCTCTGTGCTCAAAACCTTCTTTTTCTAATAATTTTAGCGCAGGTTTTGTTTTTTCATGCACATGGCCAATAACAGCTTGGGCTTTTTTGCTAAGCAAGTTCACATAAATAGGGTACTTAGGCATTAACTCGCTAATAAATACCTTATCGCCTAAGCCCACTAAGTGATCCGCTTGTGGAAATTCGATACTAAAAAAGTGCTCTTGCAGCCATTGCCAAAAAGGAGAATGACCGTCTTCGTCGCTAACACCGCGCATTTCTGCGATAACAGTATCGGCAAAACGCTCGCTGTGCTGAGCCATAAACAAAAAGCGTGAACGAGATAAAAATCGACCCGTTAGGCCTTTACGGCTATTTTCGCGCAAAAATAATGTACATATTTCTGAGCAACCAGTGTAGTCGTTACACATGCTTAAAATATCAACGGTGTTATATACATTTAAAGTAGGCGAGTGGTGTACTGTTTTACCCAAATGATAATGATATAAAGGCACCGATAAACCTACCGCGGCTTCTATAGCGGTTGTGCCAATAACGTCACCTGTTTCACTGTCTTCTAAAACAAATAAATAGCTTTCATCAAGTGGCTGGTTAATGTTTTTGGCAAAGCTTTTTTCAGCACGTTCAATTTTTTCTTTAAGCTGTGTATCGTCCACAGGTAAAGAGGTAAACCCATGACCGGATTCAATCGCTATTTGTTTAAGCGCGTCAAAATCATTGGCAGTAATAGGACGTAATACTTGCATTTATTGCTTGCTCCAATAGCACGCCATTAGGCGTGCTAATTTAAACTATATTAACCGTTTACTACGTCGCTAACGGCTTTTTCAAAGCGCGCTAAGCCTTCTTTAATATCTTCAAACGGAATAATTAAAGACGGTGTAAAACGAATTACATTCATACCCGCTACAAGATTCATCAAACCATTATTAGCACTGGCTACTAAAAAGTCGCGTGCGCGGCCTTCAAATTTGTCATTTAGTACTGCGCCAATTAATAAGCCTTTACCACGTACTTCGCTAAATACGTTGTATTTTTCGTTAATTTCGTTTAATCCGTCACGGAATAATTGCTCGCGCTCTTTAACACCGTTTAGTACGTCTGGTGTATTTACTGTATCAAATGCCGCTTCGGCCACAGCACAAGCAAGTGCGTTTCCGCCATAAGTAGAACCGTGAGTACCAATTTTTAAATGCTCAGCAATAGGTGTACGAGTGATCATAGCGCCAATAGGAAAACCACCACCCAATGCTTTTGCCGTTGTTAAAATGTCAGGAACAACCCCTAAACCTTCATAAGCGTATAAATCGCCTGTGCGACCAACACCCGTTTGTACTTCATCAAAAATAAGTAACGCGTTATGTTTAGTACAAAGTTCGCGTACTTTTTTAGCAAATTCATCTGTTGGTGAAATAATACCGCCTTCACCTTGTAATGGTTCCATCATAACAGCACATGTTTTATCGCTGATCAGCGCTTCAAATGCCGCTATATCGTTAAAATCACAATGTACTATGTCAGCAGGTTTTGGACCAAAGCCATCTGAATATGCCGCTTGCCCGCCCACAGTTACTGTAAAGAATGTGCGACCATGGAAACCTTTATTAAATGCAATAATTTGCGTTTTTTCAGCGCCATATACGTCCAATGCATAACGACGAGCTAATTTAAGAGCGGCTTCGTTTGCTTCTGCGCCTGAGTTTGCAAAGTAAACTTTATCAGCAAATGTTGCTTCAACCATTTTTTGAGCTAAACGAAGTGCTGGCTCATTGGTCATAACATTTGATAAATGCCAAATTTTTTCGCCTTGCTCTTTTAATGCTTTAACTAATGCAGGATGACAGTGACCCAAACAGTTAACGGCAATACCACCGGCAAAATCAATGAACTCATTGTTATTTTGATCCCAAACGCGTGAACCTTCACCACGAACTGGAATGATTGCTGATGGATTATAGTTTGGTACCATTACGTCGTTAAATAAGTCTCTTGTTACTTGCATTTTTACACCTAAATTTAATGGGCTTAGATAAAAGATTAGTTGCTAACTCAAAGAAGAATATAGCCTTTATTCTTCAGCAAACACGTTATTATTTCTTGTAGAGGTCATTATCGAAGGTTAGCTGTTAAAATTGCAGTGCTATTTTGTGAAAAATGATTAAAATAAAAGTCAAAATAACGAAGAAAATAACCATTATGATAACTCCACAAGACGAGAAACTACTTTCTGTACTAAAAACAAACGCAAGAGCGAGTATTTCTGATCTTGCACGAATGCTTGACTTATCTCGTTCAACAGTACAAAGCCGAATGCTCAAATTAGAAGAAACCGGTGTGATTAAAGGCTATAGCGTTGATTACGGTGACGACTACCTTAGTAAAATGGTATCAGCTCATGTGTCTATAAAAGTAAGACAAAAATTAACAACTAAAACAAACATTGAGCTTAAGCAAATTGATGCTATTTCACAGCTCTATGCCATAAGTGGTGAGTTTGATTTAATTGCAGTGGTCCAAGCTCAAAATTTAGAACAGCTTAGTCATTTGTTGGACGATATAGGAAATCTTGATGGGGTGGAGCGAACAACATCTTCTGTAATTTTAGAAACTAAATTTAAGCGCTAGGGTTGGGTAGTTCCTTTGTTTTTAGTCGTTAAGTGAACACTCGGTATACTTTAGGTCAATAATAAAAAGGCTAGGGTCTGTTGAACCTTCAAGGTTAAATTAACAGCCCCCAAAAGATTCTTCCTAGGCGCTATTTTCTCTTGGTTGCCTACATAGATGCAGGGTAGGGGGCGTGAGCAGGGCGCGGAAGCATTGCTCGGTTTTTACTTATTCTTACATGGATATAAGCAATTAGAATAACGCAGGAGCAGTTATCGAGCACACTAGATTATAAATCTTGCGCCGCAATTAAATAGCGCCTAGTGTGAGCAAATTTTTATCCGCAATGATAAACAGACCCTAGATATAAATGCATTAATTTAAATGTTTAAGCGTGCTTTTTATAAGTTAATAGCAATAAATCATAGGTTTAAATATTGAAGCCATTGATAAGGTACAAAATTTTGTAAGGAAAATTTATACTTTTTTAATAAGCATGACTATACTTATTTTAATTTGTACAATATTTAGCAATGGATTATGCCCGTATATCTTTTTACTCTTTTGTTAGGTTTAACTGAGCCTCTCCAGTTTGGGACAAACTTACCCACCACAGCTCCTAATAATGCAGTCAACCAAGTCGAGTGTATTTTATTTGAAATGGGAGCGCCTTTTCAGCTACAAACCTTGCCATGGTTACGTGCACGTCGAGAAGTAAAGTTAGAGCGCTTAGATGGATATTTCACAACCCATTTAATGCCTGAAATGAAAGCTTATGGACGTATATCATCCCCCATTTTTTTAGAAAGCTGGTACTGGTTCACTCACCCAGAGAGCATTAATAAACCAAAAAATAAAATGCGTTATGGTGCAGTAAGAGGAAGTTATCAAGCAAATTGGTTTAAAACTCAGAATATTATTGCTTAGGTAGAAGTAAATTCATTAGAAGAAATAGTAAATGTAATGCACCATAAACGGATTGATAGAATCCTACTTGATTTAGACGATTTTGAATTAGCAGCCTCTAAGCTAGGGATTAATAAAGACGAGTACCAAAAAGAATTTTTTAGATATGTACCTTTGGGATTATTTGCTTCGCATTCCCTTATCAAACGCCTTCCTGAATTTATGCAGCAGTTCGATGAAAATATAAATACTTGTGCGCAAGCTCAATTTCCACTATCAAAAAGTGAAGAAACGCAAATACTTGATAGGCTCTACAGTAGCGCTAAAACTTTATTAAACTTACCTAGTTTAGTCGAAGAAGTTCAAATAAGTAATGAGTCTCCTTTGAGTGAGCCTGAAATTATGAAACGAGACCAGCTATGGATAAAAGAAAGTAAACACGTTGGGCATGCTGATGCGTTAACTATGCTTGATTTACCGTTATCTAAGGTATTTAAAAAATGGCAATCGCAGTTTAAAGGTGTTGTTACTGAGCTTATATTGACTGATAGCCAAGGAAAAAATATAGCAATAAGTAAGTTAACCAGTGATTACTGGCAAGGAGATGAGAATAAGTTTACTAAAATATTTAAACAGTCAAAGGACTATAACTTTGATAGCGTTACATATGATGCATCAACACATCATTTTCAAGTACAGCTAAGTTTTCCTGTTTTAGATAATAATAGCCATATTGGAGTGTTGATTTTAGGTGTTGATGTAGAAAAAGCACTCCATTCGTCAAACGAAAAGAGTAACTAACTCGATACCTTTCATAACTTAGCTAAGCTTTGGAACTTTTGCTTAGCTAACATTATATTATGGATGTATTTTTTCTGAGGTCGGCTTTTTTCTTATAATTTCTTTTTTGGCTTCATCAAGCTTTATAAAATAAGCATTACCGCCAATACCTTTAAACTCTTCATCTGTAAATACAATAGTATTGTCATCAAAAAAAGTGACAGCTTCTTTTTGAGTTACTATTCCTAAGTCAATTTTTGATACATCGCCAGAAAAAAACTTATCACCCTCAAAATTTTCGAATAACCAAATACTGGTTGAATCAAGTAATATCAGCTTTTTACGATCAGGGCTTAAAGCA
The DNA here is from genome assembly GCF_014163835.1 of Pseudoalteromonas sp. SR43-5. NCBI lineage: Bacteria > Pseudomonadati > Pseudomonadota > Gammaproteobacteria > Alteromonadales > Pseudoalteromonadaceae > Pseudoalteromonas > Pseudoalteromonas sp. SR43-5. Next base: position 206,301 of record NZ_JACJEA010000002.1, on the reverse strand, counting down.
GCCGATGTTATCCAGCATAGCTTTTCTAAAGTGGTACATGTTTTAAATGAGTCTATTAACTCTGCTTTAAAATTAGCGGCATGATCGCCCACTTTATAAACCTTAGTAATACCATCAAATGGCTCTGTGCGGTTTTTAGTAAATAAATATAAGTGACGTCCTAGAGCTACAAATGCCTCTAAATCAAAATTACGGTTATTAGGCTTTATAGGACTGCCATCCATTTCGGGGTAGGTAAACTTAATTATTTCTGCTTGAGTCGTATCTGTTTTTATATCTATCGGGTTTTCTATTTTATAAATAGTGAGCCATCTACGATCGTTTTTGTTATTACCAAAATCGCCTAAAAAGAAGTGCCCAAATTTGTTTTGGGTCATGTCTTCCCAATCAATGTTTTTAGCGTTTTCAACTAAAATTTCTTTAGCAATAGAACCGTCTTTATTGAGTCTGTATAGCTTTGGTTCATTGCCTCCGTCGTTAATAGCCCATAAACGTTGTTGTTTATCAAATTCTATTCCTGATATTTCTTTTAATTTAGGATCAACTGAGATTTCTTTTTTACTGTATAGGGTATAAATTGAGGTACCAATAAATGCAGCTACAACTAAAAAAATGATGGTGGTAGTTATTAAAATGGTTTTTTTCAACATGAAATTAATGATATTTCAGAGTATTAGAATGATGTGTATTATCCATGATGAAGTAATATAAAAAAAGTAATTTAGGATTTTAAATTTTCTTCGGATATTTGCAGCTATAAATATTTATATATTGAACTAATGAGGTTTTTAATAGTTTGTTGGTTTGAATATTGCTCTGTATGTTAAGTATCATTTAAAGCGTATTGTATATAAGGTTAATGCACCTTTTTGGTGTAATTGAAATGTTATTTGCACTGTAATAAAGCGTAAATAAAGTTTTGTTTAACTAATAACACGTTTAATGATTTTTAGATGGTTACCACATCGCCTTTTTGTTTAGTTGTATGGCCTGTGGCAAAGATTAAGTACCCTTTTTGGTTTAGTTGGAGACTGCTATGTTGAATAAACGTTTTTTTAAAACAAAAGATGAAGCTGAAGTTACTTTTGAATTTTCTCATCCAGAGGCAGAAGAAGTTTGCTTATTAGGTGAATTTAATGATTGGCAACCAGTGCCAATGAAGCTTTATAAAAAACAAGGTGTGTTTAAATTTAAGCAACGCTTACCTATCGATCAACAATTTCACTTTCGTTATCTAATTAATGGAGACATTTGGGATAACGACCATCAAGCTGACGGTTATATCGGCAATACTTTTGGCACAGAAAACAGCATAGTAAATACTCAACGCACTAATTAAGGCGATTCAATGGATGCTCTTTCGCAGTTGTTTTACCTGCATGGTATTGGCTTTGAATTCACTAAGTATACAGGTGAACAGGTATTTTTTAGCGAAGAAACGCGTAAACGTGCTTTGCAATGTTGTGGTGTTGATACAAATAATGAAGCAGGAATAGCTCAACTAACTTATGATTTAGATGCATCGCTTTGGCTTGATTTAGTACCTAGTGTGAGTTTAGTTGAGCAAACTGCATGTTTGTTAAAGCTTCGTATAAATGAACGTCAGCAATATTTAGCCGCTAATATTGATGTCCCTTCACTTGGAATGCATATAGCATTTGATAACCTTTATAACTTGGCTGTCACTGGTGAATATTACTTGCATGGCGTTCGCTATATTGAGCTGGCACTACCCATTGATAATATGCCAATTGGCTATCATGATGCTAATGTTCAGGTAGGTGAGCAACACGCTATTACACAAATTTGGTGCGTGCCTGAGCAAGTCTTTCAAGTGGAAGACACAAAGCGCACGGGATTATCTATTCAGCTTTACACATTAAAAAATAGAGCGAATTTGGGTATTGGCGACTTTGACGATTTATTAGCGCTTACAAAACTATGCAGCTCCCAAAACATGGATTACATATTACTTAATCCACTGCATTTGTTATTTGCTGATATGCCAGAGCGAGCCAGCCCTTATAGCCCTAGTAGTCGCGCTTTATTAAATCCTCTTTATATTTCTATCGTACTAAGCGAAGACGCAATAAATAACGAAAACCTTGACGCCATTATGCAGCAAGATGATGTCGCTGCACGTATTAAAAGTAATGATCAGTTTATAGATTATGAAAATGTAAGTCGTATAAAGTATGCGTTATTTGAAGCGCTTTATAATCAGTTTGAATTAACGGCAAGTGATGAGCGTCGCCAGGCGTTTACTGATTTTTGTAATACTCATTCTACTACGTTAAATACCCTCGAATCAGATAACCTAACATTTGCTTATTACCTGCAATGGCAAGCGCATATGCAACTGGCACTGTGTCAAAAAAGTTGCGCAGAGAGAGGCATGGCTATTGGCTTAATAAACGACTTAGCTGTTGGTTGTGCTGGCGATGGGGCTGAATTTAAAAATCAGCAATCGTTGTTTAGCCAAGGTGCAAGTGTAGGCGCTCCACCCGATCCATGGGCTGAAGCAGGTCAAAATTGGGGCCTCCCAGCCCTCAATCCCCAAAGCCTTAGTAATAATCACTACCAATTTTACCGCTCGCTCATTCGCGCAAACATGCAAAACGTAGGTGGGCTTCGAATTGACCACGTAATGGCTATTAGGCGCCTATGGTGGTGCTTTGAAAGCAATGGCGAACAAGACGGCTGTTATGTTTATTATCCGTTTGAGCATTTACTTGCCATTTTAAAAATTGAATCGCATATTAATCAGAGTATTGTTATTGGTGAAGATTTAGGCATCGTACCGCCAGAGGTTAGGGAAGCTTTGGCATCTAGCGGTATTTTTTCCAACAGCTTATTTTATTTTGAGAAACAACACAGTGGAGAGTTTTTATCGGTAGATGAGCTAGCAACACATTGTTTGTTAATGATAGCCAATCACGATGTTCCTCCATTTACAGGCTGGTGGCAACATGATGATTTAGATATTAAGCAACAATATAAGCTTATAACTTGCAATGAATACGAGCAACTAAAGCAACAGCGAATAGAAGAGCAACAAAGGTTACTACGTTTTATTAATCACCATGGCAATACAACTGAGCTTTTATTACATAGTGAAGCTGTGACTGCTTATAGCGCACTTGCATTGTGTTTAGCAGGCTCTCAATCGCGTTTATTTGCAATACAAATAGATGACTTAGATGAGCAAAAGTATCCGGTTAATATCCCTGGGACAGATAAAGAATATCCTAATTGGCGACGTGTATTAACGCATACCAGTGAAGAAATTTTTACCAAAAATGCCTCACTTTTAGCTGCTATCGATTCAATAAGGAAAGGTTAAATGAGCAGTACAACTAATGAAAATAGTTATGATGCACAAGTACACGCATTAAATATAGGGCGATTTAAAGACCCATTTAGCTTCTTAGGGGCACATAAAACGGATGCTGAGGTTGAAATTCGTTTTTATCTACCTTGTGCAATAAGCGTAAGTGTTACATTAAATAATAAAAGTATTAAGGCGAAACGCTACCAGCAAAGTGACTTATTTATAGCCAAAGTTGATGCTTTGCCCACTGCGCCATATGAATGCATTGCTCAGTACACAGATAGCAGCGTTACCTTTTATGATGAATACAGTTTCCAAAGCACACTTGATGCAGAGGCAATGTATTTATTTAACGAAGGCAGTCTTGAACATGCTTACTCGCATTTTGGTGCACATTTTAGTACTCAACAAAACGTAGACGGTGTACGTTTTTGTGTATGGGCGCCTAATGCGGCAAGTGTCTCTATTATTGGTGAGTTTAACTTTTGGCAAGCGAATCGCCACTTTATGCGCTTTCATCCTGCAAGTGGTGTATGGGAGTTATTTGTACCAGGCCTTAAAGCTGACATGTGCTACAAATTTGCAATTACCGCGCAAAGTGGAGAGGTGCTCGAAAAAGCCGACCCTTATGCATTTAAAATGCAACAAGCACCTGGCACTGCAAGTGTACTGCAGTATAAACCAGAACCTATAAAGCTTGGCGAGCAGGCACTTCAAAACAGACAAAAGCGTAATCATATAGATGCACCAATTAGTATTTATGAAGTGCATTTAGGCTCATGGCAACGGGCTGAAAACAACCGCTATTTAAGTTACACAGAGCTTGCCGACAAACTCGTTAGCTATGCCCTTGAAATGAATTTTACTCACCTGCAACTTATGCCAATAAGTGAATACCCGTTTGATGGTTCGTGGGGGTATCAGCCTGTTGGATTATTTGCACCTACCAGCCGCTTTGGCGACTACAACAGCTTTAAATACTTTGTAGAGCAGTGCCACAAAGCTAATTTAGGTATTTTGCTTGATTGGGTACCAGGGCATTTTCCAAGCGATCCGCATGGCTTACATCGATTTGATGGCACCCATTTATATGAGCATGCTGATAAGCGCCAAGGGTTTCATCCTGATTGGAATACCTACATTTATAACTACGACCGTCCTGAAGTTAAAAGCTTTTTAATATCAAATGCTATGTATTGGCTACATCAATTTGGTTTAGATGGCCTGCGTGTGGATGCCGTAGCTTCTATGTTGTATTTAGATTACAGCCGAAAAGAAGGCGAGTGGGTTGCTAATTGTTACGGCGGGCGTGAAAACTTAGGTGCAATTGAGTGCCTAAAGCAAGTCAATATGCGCAGCTATAAAAACAACCCAGGCATTATGATGGTGGCTGAGGAGTCGACAGCATGGCCGGGTGTCACCCAAAGTGTTGAGCACAACGGTTTAGGCTTTGGTTATAAGTGGAACATGGGTTGGATGAACGATAGTTTGCATTACATGCAGCACGACCCTTTATATCGTCAGCATCATCATCATGAAATGACTTTTTCGATGGTATACGCGTTTAGCGAAAACTATATATTGCCATTAAGCCACGATGAGGTAGTACATGGTAAAGGCTCGTTAATTGAAAAAATGCCAGGCGATGATTGGCAAAAATTTGCAAATTTACGCGCTTATTACGCATTTATGTGGGCACACCCGGGTAAAAAACTCTTATTTATGGGCGGTGAAATTGCACAGCGAAAAGAGTGGGGGCACGATCATTCTATCGATTGGCATTTACTTGAGCACCAAAGCCACAGCGGTATAAAGCACACCGTAAAAGCGCTCAATACCGTTTATAAAAACCAACCTGCGTTGTATGAGCTAGATTCGAGCGCGGCTGGTTTTACCTGGATAGATAACAATAATAATCAGCAGAGCATTTTAAGCTTTGTTCGCTATGCTAAAAACGCAAAAAACTTTGTGGTTGTTATTGCTAATTTTACCCCCGCGTCCTATGAAAACTACGTTATTGGCGTACCGAGTAAAGGGCGTTACAAGGTCATTGTAAATACAGACGATACTCAGTTTTTTGGCTCTGGCGTTGAGGTAACTAAAGATTCATCGCAGATAGTTCACGCTACAAATGAATCAAATCATGGCTTTAAACACAGTATTTCAATTGCCATTGGTGGCTTAACAACTATTTACTTACAAAAGGTTGATGATGAGTAACCGATTTGATGTAGCCCCCGGTAATGTAGAACCGCTAGGCTCTAGTGTTATCAATAATGGAGTTAACTTCGCGCTTTATGCGCCAGGTGCAAGCCAAGCTTATGTGTGTTTGTTTGATAAAAGTGGCCATTCAGAAATTCTAAAAATGGCGATGAATATTAACGAAGGTGGCATTTGGAGTATTCATATTTCGCCATTAAACGCCGGTGCGCTTTATGGTTTTAGAGTTGAGGGTGAATATAACCCTAAAAATGGTCAACTGTTTAACGAAAATAAGCTGCTGATAGACCCATATGCAAAAGACTTGTTTGGTGAGTTTACTTGGAGTGAACGCCATTACGGGCAAATGCCAATCGGTACTAAAAGCACTGTAAATAATGCGATTGATATACCTAAATCAAAAGTAGCGGCTCCTACGTTGTATAGGCATAAAAAGCCTAACCACCGTTGGTCAAACACGGTTATTTATGAGTGCCATGTGAAAGGTACAACGTGTCGTCATCCTAAAATTCCTAAACCTCTACAAGGGAAGTTTTTAGGGTTAAGCCACCCAAGCTTTATTGAACACTTACAAAGCTTTGGTGTTACAGCCGTTGAGCTTTTGCCTGTTCATTCTTTTATTAGTGAGCAATTTTTAACAGGGAAAGGTTTGCAAAACTACTGGGGTTACAACACGCTTAACTTTTTTACGCCCCATAAAGACTATTTGGTAAACGACGATATAAACGAGTTTAAGCAAATGGTGCAAGAGTTCCATGCTGCAGACATAGAAGTCATATTAGATGTTGTTTACAACCATACAGCTGAAGCAGGGGCGGATGGCCCTATACTATCGCTTAGAGGCTTTGATAACTTAGCCTATTACCGCACAGTAGATGGCCAGCCTGACGTATATATAAACGATACCGGCTGTGGTAATACCATAAATATTGACCACCCTAAAACACTGCAACTTGTACTTGATAGCCTTCGTTATTGGGTTGAAGTAATGGGAGTTGATGGTTTTAGGTTTGATTTAGCGACCATTTTAGGCCGCTCAAAAGCAGGCTTTAGCTCCGCACATACTTTTTTACAAGTAGTTGCCCAAGACCCTGTGCTTAACAAAGTTAAGTTAATAAGTGAGCCTTGGGATATAGGCCCAGGTGGTTATCAGCTTGGTGCATTTCCGCCGCCATGGCGAGAATGGAACGATCAATATCGCGATGTAATTAGACGTTTTTGGCAAAGTGAAACAGGCATTATTGCAAGCGTTGCAAAACGTTTGCATGGATCGTTTGATATTTTTGAGCACAGCCAACGTGGGCCGCTCAATAGTATTAATTTCATAACGAGTCATGATGGTTTTACCCTTGCCGATTTAGTGAGTTATGAGCATAAACATAACGAAGCTAATGGCGAGCAAAATCGAGATGGGCACAGTGCAAATCATTCGTTTAACTGTGGGGTAGAAGGTTTTACCAGCGACTCTAAAATAAACGCACTGCGCTTACAGCAACAAAAGAACTTTTTACTTACTTTAATTCTCTCAAAAGGTGTTCCAATGATTGCCGCTGGCAGCGAAATGGCGCACTCGCAAGGGGGGAATAACAATGCTTATTGCCAAAATAATCGCACTAGTTGGCTTGCCTGGAAAGATTCTCAACTTAATCATTCGTTAACACGATTTATTGATGATGCATTAAAAATTAGACGTGCGCACAGTGCGTTTAAACACAGTGTATTTTTAGATGATATAGACGAGCGTTTTACCGTTAAGTGGTTTACCGAACAAGGTAAAACCATGACTGATGCTCACTGGCATGAAGATACCAGGCAGTTTTTAATGTATAGCTTACTTGATAAGCAAAACAATCATGCATTGCTGATTGTATTTAATGCCAGTGAAAAAACAATTTTTTGTCAAATGCCCCCATCGCCAATTAATGCGCCGTGGCAAATGATTCTATCAAGTGTACATAATGCATCTGTGAGCAGTAATGAAGATGCGATGGTTGAAATTTCAGCACAAAGTAGTTGGGTTTTTAGTGCCAATTTAGAGGATGTTAGTCATGGTTAAACAAAGTGATCAAGTGTGTGTAGTAAAGGGCTGGCAAGAAGGTCCTGTTATTGATGAAAGTACGCTTAAAGATGACTTAACACGGCATTTTTATTATACCCTCGGCCGAGATAAGGTGGGGGAATCGCAGCATTATTTGTATCACGCATTAGCGCTTACTATTCGCGACAGACTTGTGGCCCGCTGCAGAGAAACGAATCAACAAATTAAGCAAGAGAAACGCCGCAAAACGGCTTACCTTTCTCTTGAGTTTTTGATGGGGCGTGCGCTAGGTAATGCTGTTTTAAATCTAGATTTAGATGAACAAGTAAGCTCAGCACTACAAGAGTACTGCACAACAATAGAAACAATTGAAGACGCCGAGCACGACGCTGGCCTAGGAAATGGTGGGCTAGGGCGCCTTGCAGCCTGCTTTTTAGATAGCTGTGCTAGTTTAGCGTTGCCTGTTATTGGCTATGGCCTACGATACGAATACGGCATGTTTAATCAATCGATTAAAGATGGTAACCAAATTGAGCAACCAGATAACTGGCTACGTGAAGGACATCCATGGGAGCTAAGCGCACCAGAGCATGCAAAACGTGTGAAGTTTGGTGGCTATGTGCAAAGTTACACAGATAAATTTGGCAGAGAGCACCGTCAATGGATGGGCTCACAAGATGTATTAGCTGTACCGTACGATGTACCTGTCCCTGGTTATAAAAACAATATCGTAAATACACTACGTCTGTGGAAATCAGAGGCAACAGATGAATTTAATTTAACCGAATTTAATGCGGGCAGTTATTCAGAAGCCGTCGCACAAAAAAATCTAGCCGAACAAATCACCATGGTGCTGTATCCAAATGACAGCAGCGAAAATGGTAAGGAGCTTAGGTTACGCCAACAATACTTTTTATCATCGGCGAGTATTCAAGACGTAGTAGACCAATGGGTTTCCCAACATGGCGAGAGCTTTAGTGACTTTGCTGATTTTCATGTTTTTCAGTTAAACGACACGCACCCAAGTATTGCTGTTGCAGAGCTAATGCGTATTTTAATTGATGATTACGAATTAGATTGGAACGATGCTTGGCAAATCACAACTAAAACAATGGCCTATACAAATCATACGCTACTTCCTGAAGCGCTTGAAAAATGGTCTGTTTCGTTGTTTTCAAAATTATTGCCACGTATTTTAGAAATAGTTTACGAGATAAATGCACGCTTTTTAGCACAAGTTGCACAGCAATGGCCGGGAGATGTTGAAAAGCAACGTGCATTGTCACTGATTGAAGAGGGTGATGAGCCGCAAATTCGTATGGCTTATTTAGCTATTGTAGGTAGTTACTCTGTAAATGGCGTAGCAGCACTTCATACTGAACTGTTAAAAGCGGGATTATTTAAAGAATTTTATGCACTGTGGCCAGATAAGTTTAATAACAAAACAAATGGTGTAACGCCTCGTCGATGGCTTGCGCATTGTAATCCAGTATTAAGTGAATTAATTGGTGAAAAAATTGGCCATGATTGGGTTAAAAACTTTTCAAAAATTAGTGACCTACGTCGTTTTTATGACGACAAGGCATTTCATGAGCAGTGGCAAAATGCTAAACGTGAAAACAAACAACGTTTAGTTGATTTAGTTAAGGCGCGCTGCGATATCGATTTTGATGTATCAATGATGTTTGACGTACAAGTAAAACGTATCCACGAATACAAACGTCAGCTATTAAACATACTTCATGTGATTCATTTATATGACCGTATTCGCCGTGGGGATACCCAAGGGCTTGTTCCTCGTTGTGTTCTATTAGGTGGTAAAGCAGCGCCGGGTTATTACATGGCTAAAAAAATTATTAAGCTTATTAATAACGTGGCAGAGGTTATAAATAAAGACCCTCAAGCTGTGCCATATTTACGCGTCGCCTTTTTGCCTAATTACAACGTAACTGCAATGGAAGTTATTTGTCCTGCAACTGATCTCTCAGAGCAAGTATCTACCGCAGGCAAAGAAGCGTCTGGTACTGGCAACATGAAATTTATGATGAATGGTGCATTGACAATAGGCACGCTGGATGGCGCAAACATTGAAATTAGAGATGCTGTTGGTGCTGATAACTTCTTTTTGTTTGGCGCACAAGCGCACGAAATTGACGATATTAAATCACGTTATAATCCAGAGCATTTAATATCGCAAAATAGCGATTTAAAGAATGTGATGCAATTACTCGAGAGCGGGCATTTTAATTTATTTGAACCATGCTTATTTGACGACATAACAAATGCAATTAAGAGCCCGCACGATCCATGGCTTGTTGCTCACGATTTTGAAAGTTATGTAGCAGCTCAAAAAGAAGTTGATAAAGCTTACGCAGATCAGACCTACTGGACACAAATGAGTATTTTAAATACAGCAGCCAGTGGTATGTTTTCAAGTGACAGAACCATAAGCCAATACAGTGAAGATATTTGGCATTTAGAACCCCTCAATATTAGTGAAACAGACTTAACGACAACTAAAAGCCATGCCACTAACAGCCTAGACTAAATGGAGAGAGTATTATGCCTAATTATGCAAATCGCTACATAAGTAGCCTAACCAGAGAAACTTACGCGTTAATACTGGCAGGCGGTCGCGGTTCTCGCCTGCATGAGTTAACCGATTGGCGAGCAAAGCCAGCAGTTTACTTTGGTGGTAAACATCGAATTATCGATTTTCCACTATCAAACTGCATTAACTCGGGTGTGAGACGTGTTGGTATTGCTACACAATATAAATCACATTCATTAATACGCCATGTAAACCGCGCATGGGGGCACTTTAAAAAAGAGCTAGGAGAGTCGGTTGAAATACTACCTGCATCTCAGCGCCAAGGTGATGATTGGTATTGTGGAACCGCAGATGCTGTTTTTCAAAACATAGATATTATTCGTCACGAGCTTCCTAAATATGTGATGATTTTGTCTGGAGATCATGTGTACCGTATGGACTATGGTGCTTTATTGGCTGAACATGTGCAAAAAGGCGCAGATATGACTGTGTGTTGTATTGAAGTCCCAGTAGAGGAAGCCGCAGACACGTTTGGTGTAATGACCGTTGATGAAGAAAGTAGAGTGTGTCGTTTTGATGAAAAACCAGCAATGCCGAGCTCCGTACCCGGCAAGCCAGGTACATGTTTAGCATCAATGGGGAACTACATTTTTAATACTGAATTTTTGTTTGAGCAACTTAAAAAAGATTCTGAAAATGAAGGCTCTGGACGCGATTTTGGTCACGATATTATTCCAGCGATTATAGAAGAGCATAATGTGTTTGCCTTCCCATTTAGAGATCCAAACCAAGAAGGGCAACCTTATTGGCGAGATGTAGGTACGCTTGATTCGTTCTGGGAAGCTAATATGGAACTGGTAATGCCAGAACCACAACTTGATTTATACGATCCAACGTGGCCAATATGGACTTATCAAGAGCAACTACCACCTGCTAAGTTTATTTTTGATGATGAAGATAGACGTGGTATGGCTTTAGACTCAACAGTCTCGGGTGGGTGTATTATTTCGGGCTCTGCGGTTAGAAAATCCCTATTGTTTTCTAACGTTCACGTTCGCTCATTTTGTACCATTGAGCAGTCGGTAATTTTACCCGGTGCAGTTATAAACCGAGGTTGTAAAATTAAACGCGCAATAATAGATAGAAGCTGTGAAATACCTGCAGGTCTTGAAATCGGTTTTGACAAAAAAACAGATGAAGAAAACGGCTTTAGGGTATCTAAAAAAGGTATCGTTCTTGTTACACGTGATATGCTCACTGAGCTTGCAAAAAAGTTAGAACGCCAAGCGCGAGAAAATAAAAAGCTAGCGTAACAACAAGTTAGATAAGCACGACAACATAGCTTGCTCATTTGTGAGCAAGCTCACACAGGTTTAAAGGAAATAATAAATTAATGCATGTATTAATGGTTGCAGCAGAAAATGACGCGTTACCAGGCGCAAAAGTAGGCGGTGTGGCAGATGTAGTACGCGATGCACCTAAGGCTCTCGCAAAGCAAGGTATAACGGTTGATATTGTTATTCCTGACTACGGGTTTGAGCCGCTTGAGCGTATTTATATAGGTGAAGTAACTGTTGCATTTAATGCTCAACCCCATGTATTAACCATTTTTAAAGTACAACAAGCCGAAAATAATGTAAGCCAAATTGTTATTAGCCACCCGTTATTTAGTGAATCAGGCAGTGTATATTGTAATGATGCACCGGGGAGGCCTTTTGCAACTGATGCGACTAAATTTGCTCTATTTAACGCAGCCGTCTGCGAAGCGTTATTACAAGGTGTATTAAAGCGCCCTACAGCGCTGCATTTACATGATTGGCACAGTGCCTGCGTTGCAGTTTTACTTAAGTTTGAGCCACGTTATAGCTCACTTAATACCTTACCTATTGCCTTCACAGTGCATAATATTGCACTGCAAGGGATAAGGCCTTTCAAACATGATGATTCAAGCTTAGAGGCGTGGTTTCCATCACTTAGTTATAATGGCCAGCAATTATGCGACCCGCGTTACCCTCATTGTTTTAATCCCATGCGCAGTGCAATAAATCTATGCGATAAAATACATGTTGTATCGCCAACTTATAGCCAAGAGGTTCTTGAACCTAGTAATTACGAACATGGTTTTTTTGGTGGCGAAGGGCTTGAGCAAGATCTGCAAAATGCAGCAAGCCAAGGAAAGCTTGTCGGTATTTTAAATGGCTGCGAATATCCAAGCAATGCACTTGAAGGAGCAACTCTCGCCGATTTTTATAGCCAAGCCGAGAACACTTTATTTACTTGGATGGCAAATAGCGAGCAGTTACAAAGTGGCTACTATATTGCCCACCAACGACTACAACAATTTAAAGCAACGGTTAATAACGGTCCATTAGTTACAAGCGTTGGCCGTCTTACTGAGCAAAAAGTGTTGTTATTGTGCCAGCAGGTTAATGGGGTTTTAGCTATTGATAAAGTGTGCCAATTAATTAATGAGCATAACGGCAGACTTATTATTCTCGGCTCGGGTGACAAAGAGCTCGAAAGTATATTTACCAAAGCAATGGCGCGTAATTCCAATCTTTTATTTTTAAAGGGGTATGGGCAAGGTGTTGGCGATTTAATGTATCAATTAGGTGACTTATTTTTAATGCCAAGCTCGTTTGAACCGTGTGGTATTAGCCAAATGCTAGCAATGCGAGCGGGGCAACCGTGTTTAGTACACAGTGTTGGTGGATTAAAAGATACAGTTAAACACCACGAAAATGGTTTTAGCTTTAATGGAGATACGTTAGCAACGCAAACGCGTAATTTAATTAGCTGTTTAGACGAAACTCTCTTAATTAAAAAGCAAAATCCTAAAAAGTGGCATAAAATTAAGCACAGCGCAGAGCAAATGCGTTTTTCGTGGCCACAAGTGGCAACTGATTATATAACAACCTTATACCGGTAAATCGTTTCTGTACTTTAAAGTTTAGTGACAAATCTACCTGCTTAGGGTTTAATTACTTAGTATTATATAAAAGCTAAGAAGTAGGTAATGTGTCTGTATTTGTTGCAAGGCAAGCAATATTCAATCGAAGTAAAAAAGTAGTAGCCTATGAGCTACTTTTTCGTGATAGTCCAAAAAATTATTTTCCAGATATTGCAGAAGGCCAAGCAACAGCAAGGCTTATTATGGAAAATCAATTAAATTTAGGTACACGCCATATTACATCAGGCAAAAAAGCGCTTATAAATATAGGACCTGAATCATTAAAACTCGATTTATGTGCTTTCTTACCATGCCAAGACGTTGTGATTGAGTTGCTCGAAACCATAGAACCTACCGACGACAACTATGAGCTATGCCGAGGTTTATTTCATAGTAACTACAAACTCGCGCTCGATGATTTTGTATATAAACCACAATGGGATCGTTTTCTAAAGCTTGTGAAGCTCATTAAATTTGATATTGCAATTACACCTCTTAGCGAAATACAGCCCATAGTTACTAAGTTACAAGCGCATAAACAAATAAAAATACTAGCCGAAAAAATAGAAACACAAGAAGACTATGAGCTTGCCTTTGATATGGGGTTTGATTATTTTCAAGGCTATTTTTTTGCAAAGCCTACCATGATCAAGCAAAACGACATTGATTATAATTATGGTTTAGTCGTCGCTATTTACGCAGAAATAATGAAGCAAAGCCCTGACATTAAAACAATCGCAAGCCTGTTTGAGCTAGATGCTGCACTCGCATATAAGTTACTGAGATTAATAAACAGCGGTGTGTTTCCTATACAAAGCCAAATATCGTCATTAAAGCAAGCGCTCGTGTATTTAGGACACGAACGCCTTAAAAAGTTTGTGAGCCTTATTGTTACTGCTCATACAGCGGGTAAAAAACCTGCAGAGCTAATGCAAGTGTGTGTTGTACGTGCTCGTTTTTGTGAGCTTGTGGCAAAAAAGGTTAATAAAAGTCAGTCAGGCGAAGCATTTTTAACAGGATTATTTTCACTGCTAGATGCAATCCTTGATCAACCAATGAGCTTGCTTGTTGAAAAGCTACCTTTCCCTGATGAAATAAAAACGGCATTATTAGGGGACAAAAACACACTTTATTATATTTTAAACGTTGTTAAAGCATATGAAACAGGAAGCTGGTGGGCACTTGAACAAGCTGTACTTTTGTTGAATATTGACAGTGCTATACTACCTTCACTTTACCAGCAGTCAGTCGATTGGGCTGACAGTTATAAGAATAATATTTAACGGATAATAGCTTTAATGCGCAATTATAATATGGACTTTATTCGCGGCGTTGCCGTGCTTGGCCTCGTTTACATGAATGCTTACGCCTTCGGCATTTTTGAATATGGGTATTCCTCCTTAACTAATCCTCCTGTTAGCGACTCAATTATTCACACCCTTAGCAGCGTGTTTGTAGACGGGCGTTTTAGAACGCTGTTTAGTTTGCTTTTTGGTGCTGGGCTTTATATTCAGTGGCAACGTTACAAGTCTGAAGTGCAGATAAAAAGCAGGCTCTATTGGTTAATCCTCTTTGGTTTAGCGCATGGTTTTTTACTTTGGGCCGGTGATATTTTATTTGTTTACGGTGTATCTGGCTGGTTTGTTATTAAATATTTAGAAAGTGATAGCAACGTACTTTTAAAAAGAGGGTTTGCATTTACCTTGTTGTCGGCTGTGATTACCTTACTTGTTATGTCTAGCGTACCCGATGAAATAATTTACCGCGATACAGCACAGTTTATTGAATTATATAACCCACACTATATTGATTACTTTATTAGTAACCTTGCTATGAACACGTTAATGCTTGTTATGGTGCCAATAATGACAATGTGGATGTGCGTGGGCCTTATGCTCATTGGCATTTATTTATATAAACAAGACGTTTTTAGTAAAGGCTTAACGACTCAGCAATTAATAGTTTGCGGTGCAATGACCCTTGTTTTTTGTGGAATCAGGCTTTATGCATCACAGCTTAATGGCAGCTTAGGATATGGGGTGCAAGAATTTGTAAATATTTTTGCGGCGCTAGGTATGGCTACGCTGTATATTCATTTAATTGTTAAATTTTGCAATAACAGCGCACACGTTGGCACGCTTATTCAACAAGCGGGGCGCTTAGCATTTACTTTATATATTAGCCAAACACTCATACAACTGTTGTTATATAAAGTGCTATTTACGCACTGGGTGCTCAATTTTGATCGTATTGACTACTGGTTAGTTGCAACGGCATTAGTTGCACTGCAGCTCATATTTACCTTTATATACAGCCGCTATTTTAACCAAGGCCCGCTTGAATTTGTATGGCGTAAATTAACGAAAGCAAAAATTAATGCTTAAACACCTATAAATTTTAAATTAGGGGCGAAAAAATAGTGTGGGTGGTTTACACTACTCGCCTTAAAAATTACTACGCTATAAGTGCCATGACCGAATTAAAACGTTTAAATAAATTTATTAGTGAAACAGGATTTTGTTCACGCCGCGAAGCCGATAAATATATTGAGCAAGGTCGTGTCAGCGTTAATGGCTACTCGCCTGAAATGGGCGTAAAAGTTGCTGCTACCGATGTTGTATTGGTTGATGGCAAGCCACTTAAAGCCACACCAAAGCGCGTTTATATCGCT
The DNA here is from genome assembly GCF_014163835.1 of Pseudoalteromonas sp. SR43-5. NCBI lineage: Bacteria > Pseudomonadati > Pseudomonadota > Gammaproteobacteria > Alteromonadales > Pseudoalteromonadaceae > Pseudoalteromonas > Pseudoalteromonas sp. SR43-5. The sequence goes on along the minus strand of NZ_JACJEA010000002.1, from coordinate 190,540 downwards.
TACAATAAACCAGTTGGTATTACGTGTACTACCGAAAGTAAAATTCAAAGTAATATAATTCGCGCGGTAAATTATCCTACGCGTATATTTCCAATAGGGCGTTTAGATAGACCTTCTGAAGGGCTTATATTTTTAACTAACGAAGGCGACATCGTTAATAAAATTTTGCGTGCGGGTAATAACCACGAAAAAGAATATGTTGTTACGGTTGATAAACCGCTTAATCGTCAGTTTGTTACAAAAATGGCCAATGGCGTGCCTATTTTAGATACCGTGACTAAAAAGTGTAAAGTGACACAAACTGCCCCTAAAGAATTTAAAATAGTACTTACACAAGGTTTAAACCGCCAAATACGCCGTATGTGTGAATATTTAGGTTACGAAGTGGTGACGTTAAAGCGCACTCGTATAATGAACGTAACACTAAAAGGTTTAAAGGTAGGGCAGTGGCGTCATTTATCTGATACTGAAATGGCGCAAATAAACGACTCGATTTCTGACTCAGGTAAAACTCAAGAACATTCGCTTGATGCTAATAAACAATCAGAAAATAATACGCCGTCGATTCCTAAAAAGCGTGATTTTCAGGGTGAAAATCCTCGCCGTTTTAATAAAGGCGAACAAAGTGGCGAGCGTAGTACTGAGCGAAATTCAAGTCGCAACTCTGATCGCAGTAATGCTAATGGCGAGCGCAAAAATGAGCGCAGTAAAGCACCTTATCAAAAGCGTTCTACCACGTATGTTGGTAAGCCAAAAAGTATTAAAGAGAACAAGTCGTCACAGTCAAAACCTAGCTCGGGGCGTACCCTTAGCTTAAAAAAATAATCTGCACCTAAGTGGTATTCTGCTACCACTGTATTTCTTGTACTATATTACCAAGTGGGCTTGTAACGCCCACTAAATTTATATTGTTATTTTGTAAAGTCACCAATTTATTCTTATCTAAATACCATCTAAAAGTGTATTTTCTGTAGTTCTGTAAACTAAGCACAGTTAGCGTTGCACAACTGTACTCATAATCATTTGGGCAACTACCTACCTCGAGTAATTGATGCTCTTGCTGCCATATATTATTGCTGTATTTATTGGCCCATAATTTCACAGAAATACAAACTGACGTCCATAACCATAAGTAAATTAAAATAGGCAAAAACAGTGGTATAAATGCGCTGCGGAACTTCCCATGCTCAGCAATATAATTTTTAACTGTATGTTTAAATTCAAAGTTATTATTGTATTTTTTATATAGGTGCCTTAATAAAACAACCGACAACACTATCGCCGTTATTGGAAATAACGTAAATGTTAAGGTGTTATATATACTGTTGGGGATAAAAGCGGGGTCGGCTTGTTCATCCCATGCAAGTAAAACCAGCGGAGGTGCTGTTACTAAGAGTAATATGGCGCTGTTGAAGAGTTGCTTAAAGGTCAAAGGGTATTCATTTATAAAATGTTGCTTGTATAAAGCCCAAATTAGCGCTTAATATTTCGCTATTAAATGCTAAAGCCAATATAAAATAAGAGTATACCTAAATAAACAGCAATCGCCGATAACGAGTTTTTAGAGCGCAGGCGCTTAATTAGGGCGTGTTGACCTTTCGTGATTGATTTTGCAGCAGCGTGTTTGATTTTTAGGCAAGGCGGAGCCTATGTAGTGTGGTTATTCCCCATAAATTGGCGATAACGCAGCATAAAGACCAAACATGCGCTGCCCTTTGGGTTCTTTCTAGGGACGATTAACTCTTTGTTGCTCAGTTTTTACTTAGCCCACTAGGTTACAAACCTCGCGCCGCGATTAAATCGCCCCTAGATTGAACAAATTTCAATCCACAAAGATCAACACGCCCTAGATCGCGTGTGCCATCAAACATACCGGAAATAACCAGTAGTATGCCCCCTGTAAAACGGTAGTTGTTTAAGTTCACGTTACCATTATCGTCAGTTATAAAGCGTAGATAACCAAAAAGTATAAAAAGGCTGCCCGCTATTAGTATCGCGGTTTTAAAATTTTCCAAGGTTTTTCCATAATATTGAGTTAGATACTAAAACGGCACTAAGTTGAGTCATGATAATTTTACTATATTTCGAATTTAAATTTTGCCTAAATCCATTAAATGGCCTCATTATGTCGCTATATTAGGCGTATATACGCTAAAGCCTGATTTATATTGTGCATTAGCAAGTACACCTTAGTTATATGTTGGGTAAGCTGTTAAGATGCGCCGTCTTAATAATGTAGAAAGGTTATAGAAGTAACATGTCAAAATTTTTCTTTATGGGTAAGCCCGACATAATGGGTAAAAATAACAGTAATGGATTTGCGCCAAATCGTACCGCAAAGCCAGGCACAGAGTTACACCCGTTAACGCTAATTGTAAACTCAGCTGAACGACAATCAGAAATAGAAGCCATATTAGAAGAGCATTCGCTGTTTGCTTCAATTGAAGTTAAAGCAGACGTACCAGAAGATATTCGCGAACTAGACTTTGCGCTTAGTAAATCAACACCACAAGTATTTGATAAAGTACCAGAGCGTAACGCACCTTGTGTATGTGGTAGTGGCAAAAAATATAAAAAGTGTTGCGGTTAGTTTCTTAACAACTAAATATGTAGCCTTTCTTTTTTTATCGGTATTAAATAAAAATGCCACAGGATTTTGAGCCTGTGGCATTTTTTAATGTTAACCAATTATATGTTTAACTACTTACGTGGCTCGTAATCAATTCTAAATATCACGGTGTACAGTACCGGCACTACAATTAGAGTCAAAATTGTAGCAAAGCCCAAACCAAACATAATTGTTACCGCCATTGATTGAAAAAACACGTCAAATAACAGCGGGATCATACCCAAAATAGTAGTTATAGCTGCCATTGCAACTGGTCGTACACGGCTCACACCAGAGTCAAACACGGCTTCATAGGGCGATTTACCTTCCCTTAATTCAAGGTTTATTTGATCAACTAATACAATACCGTTTTTAATTAGCATACCGCTTAAGCTTAACAAACCAAGTAGCCCCATAAAGCTAAACGGAGCATTCATCGCTAACAATCCCGCACTTACACCAATAATAGCCAAAGGCACAGTTGCCCAAATAACAAGTGGCTGTTTGAGCGAGTTGAAAAGTAGTACGGTTACTGCAAACATAGCTAAATAGCCCAGTGGTAATGAGCCAAATATTGCTTTTTGCGCTTTGCTTGATGACTCAAACTCACCGCCCCATTCTAGTTGGTAACCACGTGGTAGTTCCATGTTCTCTATTGGGCCGCGAATACGTGCAAATAATTTAGCGGGTGTTTCGTCCCCTAATACATTGTGATCGGCCATTACTGTAATAGTTCGTTTGCGATCGCGGCGCATTATTAGGCTGTCTTCCCACTGCACATCAAATTCGTCTACAACTTGAGTCACTGGTATAAATACACCAAGAACTGGGCTGTATATTTGAAGGTCGTGTACGCTTTCTACGTTTAAGCGCTCGTTAGCAGGAGAGCGAGCAATAATAGGCAGCAACTGCGTGCCATCGCGATATACGCCCACTTGTTTACCCGATAAGCTCGTTAGCAACACATTATCTAAGTCTGATTTACTAATACCTAATCGACGTGCTTTTTGCTCGTTAAACTGCGGGCGAATCATTTTGGTACGTGCGCGCCAGTCATCACGAATATTATATGCACCTTCGTCTTCACCAATCAGCTCTTCGGCTTTAGCGGCTAGTTGTCTTAAAACAACAGGATCAGGGCCCGAAAAACGCGCTTCTATTTTTGCATCAGTAGAAGGGCCAATTTCCATCGGTTTAATTTTAAGCTGTGCAGAGAGTGCATGATTATTTGAGTAATCACGTACAGTTTGCATTACAGTCGCTACGGCTTCTCTGTCGGCAACACGAATAATTAATTGGCCGTACGCGGGGTATGATTTTTCTGGCGCGTAGGTAAGCATAAAGCGCGGTGCACCTTGGCCTGTTGTACTTGTTACTTCTTCAACAAGGTCTTCTTTTTGTAAAAACTCTTCAAGTTTTTTAACGCCCTCTAGGGTTGAGCGAATATCAGATCCTTGCTCTTGCCAGTAATCTACATAAAACATAGGTGTATTAGAGGCAGGAAAAAACGACTGTTTTACTGAGCCAAAACCAACAACCGCTGTACACAGTAAAACAACCATTAATATAAGCGTGGTTTTTCTAAAGTGCAGCGCTAAATCTAAAATCGCTTTGTAACCGTTAAAAATAAAACCTTTGTATGGGTCTCCATCTTCTTGGCCTTCTTCGTTTTTAAATTCGTTTTCTTTAAACATTAAATTGGCAAAAAATGGCGTTAGCGTTATGGCTGTTATCCAGCTTAATAAAAGCGAAATAAACAACACCCAAAACAAGCTACCGGCAAATTCACCACTGGCATCAGAGCTTAAACCAATTGGCGCAAATGCAGTGACTGCAATAACTGTTGCACCTAGTAAGGGCCATTTTGTTTGCTCAACAATATTAACCGCCGCTTTGAGTTTTGTTTGCCCACGTTTAAGGTTGATTAGTATCCCTTCGGTTACAACTATTGCGTTATCAACCAGCATCCCAAGAGCAATAATAAGTGCTCCAAGTGATATACGCTGTAAATCGATGGCAAACAACTTCATAAATATAAACGTACCCAGTACAGTAAGCAGTAAAATACCACCAATTAAAATACCGCTTTTTAAACCCATAAATAACAGCAGTACTACAATAACTATCGCAATGGCTTCAAGTAAGCTGATAATAAAACCATCAACCGACTTTTGAACCTCTTGTGGTTGGTTGTATACCGAATTTATGTCAATACCATGAGGGCGTTGATACTCAAGTGAGGCTAAGTGATCGTCAATGTGTTTACCCACATCAACTACGTTAACTCCCGACATAAACGACACGCCAATAAGCAAAGCTTGCTGAGAATTATAACGAATAACATTGTTAGGTACTTCTGCGTACTCTCTGTAAACCTTTGCAACATCGCCTAAATAAATAAGCTCACTTGCACCAGGTTTTGAAATTAATAGCGTTTCGAGCTCTTTTACATCTTTAAATTCGCCAGTAGGGTGCAAGCGAATTGACTCATCGCCCACGCGAATTTTACCCGCATTAGAAACCGTATTTTGCGATTGCAGTAACTGAAATATATGACTTGGTGCAATACCTAATTGAGCTAATTTACGCGTTGAGACTTCAACCATTACTTGCGGTTGTTGCTCACCTGCAACCGTTACTTTACTTACGCCTTTAACCAAGACTAGCTCGCGCTTTAAAAAGTCTACGTAGTCTTTAAGCTCGTCATATGAGTAGCCATCACCGGTTACCGAATACATAACACCGTAAACATCGGCAAAGTCATCTAAAATAGTGCTTGGGTAAACGCCGCTGGGCAGCGAAGGGGAGAGGTCGTTAATTTTACGACGCATTTCATCCCAAATTTGGCGAAGTTGCTCTTTTCGATAAGTGCTTTTCATCTCTACCGAAATTTGCGACTTGCCGTTAGATGAAATAGAAGTAACGTAATCAACATAAGGTAATTGCTGAATCGCGTTTTCCAGAGGAAAAGTTACTTCTTCTTCTACTTGTTGCGGCGATGCGCCAGGGTACATGGTAATAACCATGGCTTTTTTAAGCGTAAACTCAGGGTCTTCTAATTGCCCTAAGTCAAAATACGACACGGTACCGCCAATTAATAGCAGCAGCGTAAACATCCAACTGATTACTTTTTTCTCTATGGAGAGTTGTGCAAAGCTCATAATTATAAGCCTCGCTCTTTATTCCATGCTCTTACTTTCATGCCTTCTTTTAGTGAATGCACACCGGCAGAAACAACAATTTGGCCTTCTTTAATACCACTTAACACCTCAATACCATCGCGGTGTAGCTGGCCAATTTTTACTGCTTGTTTATGTACTTGGCTAGTTTTTGAATCAAAAAGCCACACGTAGGCATTATCTTTAATAGACTCTTGAGGTTCAGAAAACACTGATTCGATTGGCAGTATTGTGTAAGACACTTGCGAGCGCGTTACTTTACTTAAATCAATAAATACACTGCCCGTCATACCCGCTAGTAAATTAAAGTCCTCAGGTACTGGTAGCGAAAACACAACTTTATAGGTAAGTGTTGCAGGGTCTGCTTGGGTATCCCACTCTTTAATATCAAGTGTGTATTCTTTATCGTCAAAGCCATCGAATTTTACAGTAGGGTGGTAATCAGTGCCTTTTTGAAAACGAGCGACTATTTTTTCAGGAACTTGGATTTCTACATCCATTAAATCGCGTGTTTCTAAGCGTAATATATTTTGTTTTGCTTGAATATTTTCAAAGTTTTTAACAAATACTTTTGCGACCGTGCCTGAAAATGGCGCGCGCAGCTCGCTGTACTCAAGGTTTGTTTGTGCAATTTTAAATGCAGATTCGGCAATTTGCATATTAGCAGTGGCTTCATCTAATTCTGATTGGCTGGTGATTTTTTTCTCAAACAATTGCTCAATACGGCCAAGTTGTGACTTTGCCAGCTCAAAGCGTGCTTTACGTTCGTCAAACTGTAACTGAAAATCTTCTGGGTCTAGTTTTGCTAATAAATCACCTTTTTCAACGTGTTCACCAGCAAGCACAGGGAACTTAACAAGTTCGCCGTTTACCCTAAAAGCTAGGTAAGAGCCTTGGTTTGCAACAACCTCAGCAGGAAAGCTGCGAATGTTAGTTTGCGTATCATGACCTATGTTGAATAATTTAACAGGGCGAATAGGCTCTTCTTTAACTTGTTGTTCTGGCTCAGAACAGGCTATTAAGCTAAGTAAGGTCGTTGTTAATAAACATAGACGAAAGAGTTTCATGTCTTCTCCGTTGCAATGATGGCAAAATAATTAAGTGCAGCATACGCTGCAAACATATAAAATAAAAATCATTAAATTTTAGAAACTCAATAAGTTTTACTTATGATGTTGCAGGGCGGTATATGAAGCTGAATCAATTAATAATTTTAGATGCCATAGTACAAAGCGCAAGCTTAAGCGGAGCAGCACTAAAGCTACATAAAACGCAGCCAGCGCTTACACTCGCCATTAAAAACTTAGAAGCCAAAATAGGATTTGAGTTACTAGACAGAAGTAAGTACCGATTACAGCTTACTGAAAAAGGGCGAATTTTTCACCGCGAAGCGAAGCAACTCCTGCATGCCAACGACGAGCTGGCACAACTTGCTGAAGAATTAGCATTAGGCAATGAGCCTCAATTTAGAATTTGTTACGAACAACTGTGCCATATGCAAAGTTACAACGAGATCATAAGTAATACTTTTAGGTTGTTTACTAGCACCGAATTTAGCTTAACAAGCGGAAAACGCTTTATCTCATTAGAGCAAGTAAACAGTGGGCAAGCCGAATTAGGCATTGGCCCGTGGTTTGACTTATTTCATGCGACAGGCGATTTAGAAAGCGTACCTATAGGCAGGCTCGATATTGGCATTGTCAGCGCTAAAGGCGTACTCCCTAAAAAGCTAACCTATAACGAACTGCAAACGTATCCGTGTTTAGCCATGTTTGAAAGTGACTTGAGTATCGACAGCGACAGGCTATCGTACTCAAAAGGCTCCGCCATGATGAAAATTGATGATGTATCGACTTTAAAATCGTTTTTACTCTCAGGCGCGGGTTGGGCAATGATGAGCTTAGAGCACTGCGACTCTGAAATAAAAGCTGGCTTACTTCAAGAAATACACATAACTGACCGAGAGCATAAGTTTAGTGCGCAAATTAGAGCCTTTAGGCAGCATGCAATGCACCACGGCCCTGTAGCGCGTACTATTTGGGAGCAATTTAAAGTACTTAGTGAGGCGTATTTAAATGAACGCTGATATTGATAAAGAAACACTTATTTATACTGTTATCGCAGGCATACCAATAGGAAAAGTAGCAAGCTATGGGCAAGTTGCTGCTCTTGCAGGCTATCCGCAAAACTCACGCTTGGTGGGGCGCTTATTAAAAGTGATGCCAAACGACTCAGTTATACCTTGGCACAGGGTGGTGAATAGCCAAGGTAAAATATCATTCCCTGAAGGTAGCGAAAAATACCAAGAACAGCGTGAAAAGCTATTATCAGAAGGCGTATTGTTTAAAAACGACAAAGTGAATATGCGCGAGTGCCGATGGCAGTAGAAGACAAGGAATGGCTTAATAATAGTATTTAAGGACTGTTACCAAACCAAGCATGTTGACCACTTTTTTATTTATGAAGTTTAGCAATACATATAAATAACCTGATATTTGAGCATTTAGTTTTATCTTCAATACAAGCTCCTTACTAACCTAGATTATCGATAAATGAAAAAGTTACAAAAAAGGGGCATATTTTCTACTTTCTAGCCATCAAAAATACAAAGAGGTGAGTCTAAAACTCTTCCACACCTACTTATACCTGCGTTTTCATGCAATCCACTAAAAATAAAAGTTTGGCATACCACTTGAAGTAACAATCTGTCGTAGAAAATAATGAGCATACCCGTGGTGGTTCAAGAGTTCGCTTTAAGAGGTATCTCATATACAGCTAAGTAAAAATTCTTAAAGCTATAATAAAGGTGGCTAAGAACGTGTTTGAAGAACACGATTTATGCTCATCGGTACGTTATTAATTATCGAAATGACCAAGCGTATATATTTAGTTTTGAGTGTGACAATTTTTAAAAACTTGATTTTAAGGACTAACCAAATATGACTGACCCTACTTTAGTTATTTTGATGTACTTTGTGATCCCTATTTGGCTTGTAGCTGGCATTGCGGATTGGTTTTGTCATCGACGTAGTAATATTTCTACAACAAGTGGTGCAAAAGAGTCGTTTATTCATCTATTAATGTTTGCCGAAGTTGGTATACCGTTAATTCTTGTTTTAATTTTTGAAGTTAATAGTTTGATTATTGCTATTAGTATCTTGTTGTTTTTTATTCATGAACTTACAGCAATGTGGGATGTAACTTACGCGGTAAGTAAACGTAGAGTGGGGCCAATAGAGCAGCATATACATAGCTTTTTAGAAATGATACCGCTGTTGGCTTTAGTATTAATTATTGCGCGGCACTGGGAGCAATTTACAGCATTATTTACTCCAGGGGGCTTTCCACCTGAATTTACGCTCCAATTAAAAGAGTCACCAATACCAATAACTTACTTGATAACAGTGCTATTCATATCACTCGTGCTAGAGTTTATGCCTTATTTAGAAGAGTTCATTCGCGGTATACGTGCTAAAAAAGACGACGCATAAAACCAGTTTGATAAATAGGTATAAAGCCTAAGTTGACTGCTTAATCAGCTCTAGTTGTTTAAGCAGTTTGTTTATGCGTGCTTAAATAGGCTCACTTAACCTCGTACTAAGTCAAATAGTGCAGTGGGTAGCTCAGGCTTTTAGGGTGTTTATAACCACAGTTTCACGAATACTTAGTGGATTTTGTTTAGATGTGATGCAAAAAGAGTAGGTAATAAAAGCGGCGTATACTCGCCGCTATTATGTTGTTTAACAATCATCTGTTGATGATTAAGGTAGATGTTGCCCACCTGTCACGCCCATTATTTCAGCGGTAATGTAACTTGACTCTTGCGAAGCTAAGTATACATATGTTGGGGCTAGCTCGGCAGGTTGGCCTGGTCTACCTAGTGGCACGTTATCACCAAATTCGGGAAGTTTTTTCGCCGGTTGGCCGCCACTTTGTTGTAGCGGAGTCCAAATTGGCCCTGGAGCAACACCATTAACCCGAATGCCTTTATCTATTACCATTTTTGCTAAACTTTTAGTAAAGCTAGTAATTGCGCCTTTAGTTGATGCGTAATCAAGAAGTCCAGCAGAAGGCTGGTAACATTGGATAGAGGTTGTGTTAATAATACTTGCCCCGGGTGGCATATGCTTTACTGCGGCCTTTGTTATCCAAAACATAGCAAATACGTTTGTTGCATATGTTTGGCAAAATTGTTCGGTAGATAAATCTTCTAACTCGGCGACAAATTGTTGCTTACCAGCATTATTAACTAGTATGTCAATTGATCCCAAGTATTCAACGCTTTGAGCGACAAGGCTGTTACAGAAATCTTCATCAGATATGTCACCTGCAATGCCCCAAGCCTTGTTACCGCTGGCTTTTAGTATATCGAGTGTGTCTTTCGCATCGGTTTCTTCGCTGGGTAAGTAATTAATAACAACTTCCGCACCTTCTCTTGCAAATGCGATCGCTACGGCTCTTCCAATCCCAGAGTCGCCGCCGGTTATCAAAGCTTTACGGCCTTTTAACCTGTCGTGGCCCTCATAGGTGTCTTCGCCATGATCTGCTTTAGGTTTTAAAATTTCATCTAGCCCTGGGTCCGGTTGATTACTGTCTTTTTCGGTACGTCCCATCTGATATTGGCTTCTAGGATCTTGCATAGTAAATTGATTAGTTGGCATATCAAAGTCTCCTCAACGTAAAGTTTAAGTTCGGTTAATTGCATGTAATTACAAAGAGCGTAATCTCAGACAGCACAGCAATGCTGTTACTTCTCTTTGCTTAGCGTGAATTGGGTGATGTAAAAAACATAAGAGGCGTGTGTGGTTGTAAAGTGTCGAAGCTAAAGAGCGACTAACTGATTTAGCACGAATAGCAATATTATAGTTAGCTTGTAATGCTCCCACTTTGTCTCCCCTTTAAAATTGACATTTTTAGCTGTTTACGTACACCACCTTCTTTATAAAAAGCAATAGATATGCCACAGAGGTGCTTTTTAAATATTAAGCTATGTTACTTATTTTAAAGTGTTTATATTTAAACTGTTGAAAATATAAGTGCGGATGACGGGTAAAAATTGGATATTAGTACCGAAAATATTACACACCGTTCATTTAGCCAATCAAGTTGGGAAGGTGCGTTTATGGCTGCACTGATGGGCTTATAATTAAGCCAGAAAATAGCAGCACGTTAAAGTGTGTCGTTAAGTGATATGCTAATCCCCCCGAAAAATTATAGAAGCCAAATATAAAATTTTCACCTATCGCAAGTATGCGTGGCACTCGAACTAAATTTTGTACTTTTCGACGTTAGCTTTTCTTTAGTGTAAAAATAAGCTGGGGTTTCATGGTAATTGCAATAAAACGTCAAGTAAGTTTGTTTAATACAAAATATTATTATCTTTTATCACTGTGCGTGCACCGTGTTTTTTTTATGAGGCGAAGACCACTTTACAGGTAAGTCTTACGAACACCGCAGAGGCTAGGTTGAAGATAAATCAATTAAAAAAGGAAGAATCTTGATTTCTTACATTACAGTTTTGAGTGGCTACTCATGGCTCTGTGCCAAAGTTCGGCTCAGTGCCAATTGCAGCCATTCCGGTATAACTCGTTTCTGCCCCTTTCTGCGTTAGTTTGATTACTCGGTGGCAGATCGAGCCACTGACATCGAAGTACTTTTCCTCATGGGTGGCGATTGAGGGGCTGTGCTCGGAATCTCCCATAGATACGCAAATTGCACTTCAGATATTGCGATCCCAAAAAACGCATAACGATGCGTTTTTTGGTGTGTAGGTGTTGGGTTATAATTGATACTTAGCCTGCCATCTCATAACACGCGCTTTGTCACGATTTTCATAGGCCTGAATCGCTGGTAATAGTTCTAAGTTGAACTCTCTTTCGTTGTCATTAGCTATCGCCGTGAGAAGCATTGTGTACCAGGCTGTAATTCCCCCCTGAGGTGGTGACTTAAACTTTGGAAAGCGAGGAGTAACACCTTCTCCATCTATCCATTCATTTGGCAAATCGGGTCTGAGTATCAATGCTCGTCCAAGACCAATGGAGTCCGCTGCATTTATAGATAAGGCATCTATTACCTGCTCCCGTTTTTTAAAACCGCCAGTCACTACTAAAGGAATACTTGTTAAGCTTTTAGCCTTTATTGCAAAGTCAATGAAGTACGGGCCGCTTGAAGCACTGTCAGAGCTGGATTTTGCTCCAGGAAAATAAGAACCGCCGCTTATCTCAATCAAGTCGATAGACGTTTTATTAAGGATGCGAATAACTTCTAGAGCGTCGTCTTGAGATAATCCTCCTTCTAGTTGATCAGAAGAGTTCATCTTGATGCCAATAGGAAAAGTCCCCCCCACCGCATCTCGGACTTTCTCTATTATCTCTATAACGATTCTGCTACGTGCTTGTATTGAACCGCCATATTGGTCTTTGCGGTGATTGAATAGCGGAGACAGAAATTGGCTAAGCAGAAAACCATGACCTGCATGTATCTGAACACCTGTGAACCCTGTTTTTTTAGCAATCTTCGCAGCTCTGGCATACACATCTGGCAATAAAGATACTTCTTCCTCTGACATACCTGCACATTCAAATTCACTTATCTTAAGAGGTGATGGACCTTTGGGCTGGCTAAGTAGTTTGTAAGCCAGTCCTCCTGCATGACCTAACTGAGGCCATATGTGGGCATCATTAATCGATGCGCGGGAGGTTAACATTTGTAAATCTTTTAGGTTGGATTGATTAGTTAATACCAGGTTTCCTGGTTTTTCAGGGAACCTGGGATCTACCTGCACTTCACCAATGACGGATAACCCAATACCACCCTCTGCCCATCGTTCATAGAGTCGAGACTGAGCTTCAGTAGGGTTCCCTTCACCGTCAGCGAGTGAGTCAGACATTGCTGACTTTATTAGACGGTTTTTGATGACTGCGCCACAAGGGAGCTCTAAAGGAGAATCAAGTAAGTTCGCGGTGTGTAATGGCTGGGTCATATCTACCTCTCGGGGCACCAATACTTATGTACGGTGTTAATTAATAACGGTAGAGACATTGTCCCCGATTTTTACTAAACTAAAAAGATAGCAATAGTTCAAACACTTTTAAATATTATTTAATAATGAATACATCAGATCTCAATCTATTCATACGAATAGTGGAAACAGGCAGCATAACGGAAACCGCAAAACAACTGAGTGTCACTCCTGCGGCAGTCAGCTCTGCGCTTAAAAGACTGGAAAAAAAGTTGGATATACAGCTACTTATCAGAACCACAAGGCAATTAAGGATCACACCTCAAGGCGAACAATTTCTGTTTCATTGTCGCCAGGCATTAGCCAGTTTGGAGCAAGGTCGTATAGCTGCACATCAGACACAAGGTAAGGTGAGTGGTAAGCTAAGGTTGTCCGTTTCATCTGACTTAGGGCGCAATACTCTTTTACACTGGGTAGAAGAGTTACTGGATGAACACCCTTTATTGTCGATTGACCTTACGGTTGGCGATTCAATTTCAGATTTTTTTCTCGACCAAGTTGATATGGCACTTCGTTATGGGAAGCTAGAAGACTCATCGATGGTTTCATTTCATATCGCCACCGTGAGCAGGATCACCTGCGCCTCTCCATCCTATATATCTAAACATGGTGAGCTAACGCATCCTAACAGCTTAAAGGAGCATAATTGCTTATTGCACCGTCGAGCTGGTCGTTTATTGAACAACTGGGAATACGCTGGTCATTCTGGCTCATACAAAGTCAAAGTGGATAGCAATCGAGTCAGCAATGATACTGACATTGTTCGTAAATGGGCTGTTAGTGGTAAAGGGATAGCGTATCGCTCTCAGATAGATGTCCATTCAGAACTTCGGAGTGGGCAACTTGTACGGCTTTTACCAGGCTTTGAATCACCACCTGTTGAGTTAAATCTAATCTGTCCAAGCAGAGAGCAGGTTAGCCCCGCTGTTATTGCTTTTCGGGAACTGCTCAGGAAGAAAGTGGCACAAATCGTTTCGTGATGGTGTTTCGTGGATTAATATACAGTATTGCAGCAAAAAATAATTCACTCCCAAAATCGACCATGCTCGAAACTGTCCAGTTCCGCGCAAACCGACCACCGCTGACAACGGTGGTCTTTGACGTTTTGAGATACGAGAAGTTATCTGAAAGCGGGGTTCTAGGTTATTTACTCTGACGAGCTTTTGTCCAAAAATGAGTCTGATCGACCGTCTGCTTCTCGCTCAAACCAGACCATTCTAATTGGCTTTACCTGCCTAATAAACATAATTACTAATTGAAATATAATGGCAAACACACCCAGCAATAACAAATAAGTGCCAGATAGCGTGGCTAAATTGGGTGCTTTTAGCGCTGTAAAATAATGTACCTAAACTATAAAAAATACCGCCGGCAAGTAGCCAGTAAAGTGCTTTTACATCAACACTTGAATAAAGCGGATATACAATAGCCAGTGCAAACCAGCCCATGAGTAAGTAGGTGGCGAGTGATATTTTTTTATTACCGTTTTTTACAAATACTTTGTACGCCACGCCCGCCAGTGCCACCGCCCAAATAAATGTAAGTGTGGCCCATGACCAAGCACCGGATAATGAGATTAATAAAAAGGGAGTGTAGGTGCCGGCAATTAATAAGTATATGGCGCAGTGATCGCACTTTTTATAAAAGGCTCTTAAGCGCGGTTGAATACTGGCGTGGTACAAAGTGGATGACAAAAACAGCACAAATAGGCTGCTGCCATAAATTGCAGTACTAATATACGCTTTAGTGCTGGTGGCTTGGCTAAATAAATCCCACATAACAAATGCGGCAAATATAATACCGAGTGCATGGCTGATTACGTTTAATTTCTCTTCTTTACGGGAATAAGGCGCTTCTAACGACATAACTGTTCCTACCACTATTGGAATTAATTTCAATGTACAACTGTACGCTGAAAGTTTCAATCTTAGCTGTGAGTAATTCTAAATAACTTTATTTGATACGCTACTTTAGCTTTTACTTGATTTTAAAGAGAATTAATTCACTATATTGGTGTCTAGTGTAATACATATTACGAGCTGAAATAACCATGAAACAAGATCTAAAAGCTGCTTTACTTACCGCCATTGTTTATCCTGGAGCGGGGCATTTTTCTTTAAAAAAACACCTAATAGGCGCTATTTTTGCGGGTGTATTTACTGTTTTTTTAATTTTAACCTTTCAAGATATATTTGCGATTGCACAGTGTACTGCAAATGAAATTGTACACGGTAAAATCCCCATGTCGGTTACGGCCATTTTAAAAGCCGCGCAACAACCTTCCGAAGCCTGCGCTAAACTCGCTGAATATAAGTATGTACCTTTAATGATTATAATTTGGGTGCTGAGCATGATGGATGCATACCGTTTGGGCAGAAAAGTACTTCCCACAAAAAATAAGCCAATTAATTAGAGCTAGGTTTGGTTGGCTTATTAATTGCCTCCCTAATATTTATTCCTGATATTTAGCTATTATTAATGGCGGTAATAATTATTATTACCGCCTTTTCATTTTTATATATATTTTTTGTAACGGAGATTTTTTGCCTGCATCATTTAAGCATCGTGTAAATGCCTGTATATACCTAGTAAAATCCTCAAACCTCGTTAAATTGCTCATTTGTTGATATTTAGTTAATTAAATCCCTTCTCCTTGTACCTTTTTATTCATTTAATGTTAATAAATAAATGATACTTTCTGCTCGCCAAATTAACTTTGCTTAGCTATTAAGTATTGGTTTGGTATCAATTTATTACGTCAAGCAATGACGACTGATAATTTCAATTTAAGGAAATACGATGAATAACAGTTCAAATAATCACAAAAGAAAGGATTTTAAAGTGGCGAGCTTATCGTTAGCTTTATTATTAGGATGCTCAACCATGGCCAATGCCGCTGTTGAGAAGTTAACGTGAGTGGGAATCAAATTCTTGCAGGTGGAGAAAACACAAGCTTTGCAGGACCTAGCCGATTTTGGAGTAATACGGGGTGGGGCGCTGAAAAGTTCTATACAGCACAAACAGTAGCAAAGGCAAAAACTGAATTTAATGCAACATTAATTCGTGCAGCTATTGGGCATGGTACGAGTACTGGTGGTAGTTTGAACTTTGATTGGCAGGGCAATATGAGCCGTCTTGATACTGTTGTAAACGCAGCTATTAGCGAAGATATGTACGTTATTATTGATTTTCATAGCCATGAAGCACATACCTATCAAGCAACTGCAGTTCGCTTTTTTGAAGAGGTAGCTACTAAATATGGGCAGTACGACAATGTTATTTATGAAATTTATAACGAGCCGTTACAAATTTCGTGGGTTAACGATATTAAGCCTTACGCAGAAACAGTTATTGATAAAATTAGAGCAATCGACCCTGATAACTTAATTGTGGTTGGTACACCTACGTGGTCGCAAGATGTTGATGTGGCATCACAAAACCCAATTGATCGCGCCAATATTGCTTACACTCTACATTTTTATGCTGGCACGCATGGTCAATCGTATCCAAATAAAGCACAAACAACACTCGATAACGGCATTGCACTATTTGCTACAGAGTGGGGAACAGTTAATGCTGATGGCAATGGGGGTGTTAATATTAATGAAACTGATGCATGGATGGCATTTTTTAAAACAAACAATATTAGCCACGCTAACTGGGCTTTAAACGATAAAAACGAAGGTGCTTCGTTATTTACTCCAGGCGGTAGTTGGAATTCACTAACCGCGTCAGGCACTAAAGTTAAAGAGATCATTCAAGGTTGGGGTGGTAGTACGGTTGCTTTAGACTCTGATTGCGATGGTATAAGTGATAGTAACGATCAGTGCGATAACACTCCCGCAGGTACAACGGTTGATAGTATTGGTTGTGCAGTAACTGACAGCGATAGTGTTGATCAATGCCCTAATACACCTGCAGATGAAACTGTTAATAATGTAGGCTGTGTTGTTGAAGTAGTTGAACCACAAAGCGATGTGGATAACGATGGTGTGAATGATGATATTGATCAGTGCCCAGATACACCCGTTGGTACAAGTGTAGATACAAATGGATGCAGTGTTGTAAGTTCAACCGATTGTAATGGCATTAATACATACCCTAATTGGGTGAACAAAGATTACTCAGGTGGTCCGTTTACTCACAATAACACCGACGATAAAATGCAATATCAAGGTAATGCATACAGCGCAAATTGGTATACAAACAGCATTCCAGGAAGTGATGCTTCGTGGACGCTTATCTATAGCTGTAGTTAAACGCGTTAAATAAAATATGCGAAGAAGGTAAATAATACATTTACCTTCTTTTTAAAAGTATTAGCCTTTATAAACACTTTGGTGTTGATTAATGATGTTGTAGCTAGGGGAGTTTATGTTATCTATATAGCGCCAATCGGTTGTGATTTGCTCTTTAGTAATAGTCACTAACATATATCCACGGTGTAATAAGTCACAATAGTTTAAGTCGTTTATTAACAATGAAAGCGAGTCAGCCATTTGCTTTGCTTGTGCTGTATTAAGCGCTAAATAATGCTCCATACCCGGGGATGTAACACCAGGCGTTGCAAATTCTACTCCTACGCTTTCGCCTTTTGCATTTTTTAATGTGCCATGCCACGCATTGTGCGTATCACCTGCAACCACGACTAACTTTTTATTTAATGCGGTAACGCTTTTGTATAATGCTTCGCGCTCGCTTGGATAACCATCCCACGCATCTAAATTGTAAGGCATTAAAGTATTTACACGTGCGAGTTGCTCGGGTGTTACCGCTTTATTAGCTAACACGGCTTTTTTAATGGTAACAAGCTCTTTTAACACCTGCGGTATTTTAGTGCGATCGGATTGCGAGAATATTTCAGTAGGTAGCCACATTTTAGTCATCAATACTTGCTGGCCCAATACTTGCCATTTTGCATTTGATTTAGTTATTGCACTCGTGAGCCAGTTTAGTTGTGTGTTACCTAGTAACTGCCTACTTGGATTATTTAAATCACTGGCAAAGCGCGCAACATCCATTTGTTTGGTCTCTAGGTTTTTATAGTCGCTGTAAGCGAGTTGTTTATCGCGTGCTATTACGCGCGTATCTAGCATGTGCAAGCTTATTAAATTACCAAAATCGAAGGTGCGGTATATTTGCGGGCTTTGTTCGCCCATAGGCGGTCTAATTGGCAGCCATTCGTAATAGGCTTGAATAGCTGCTGCACGGCGCTTAAAAAAGTCACCTTCATCAGGGGTATGATTTTCAGCACCACTTTTATAGGTATCGTTGGTAACTTCGTGATCATCCCATATTGCAATAAAAGGCGCTGCAGCGTGAAGAGCTTGAAGGCCTTGGTCTGTTCTGTAAATAGCATAGCGCTTACGATAGTCGCTAAGGGTAATAATTTCACCACTGTTATCGGCTGCTAATTGGCGGCCAATTTTTTCAGCATTTTCGGTAGCGTATCCGCCCATTGGGTATTCGTAAATGTAATCTCCCAAATGCAGTACCACATCTAAATCTTTTTGTTTAGCGGCATCGGTGTAGGCATTAAAGTACCCAGCAGGATAGTTTGAGCACGACACAACAGCCATTTTTACTTGTTCAATGTTATTTATTGGTAGTGTTTTAGCACGGCCAATTGGGCTTTGTGTATTTAAACCCATAAACCGATAAAAGTACTCTGTGTTTGGAGCAAGTTCTTGCACATCTATTTTTATTGTAAAGTCTCTGCTTTTATCTGTTTGTTCGCGCCCGCTGCGGATGATGTTTTTAAATTGAGAGTCACTTGCCAGTTCCCAAGCAACAGTAACTTCAAAATTTGATTGAGAAGTAGTTGCACGTGTCCAAATTATTAAAGCATTACTGAGCGGATCGCCACTCGCTACACCGTGTTTAAATTCAATAGCCGATAGTGGTTTGTTTGTTAATATTTGAGCACAACCTGTAATGGCACTCGATACTGCGACGGTAAATATGCTTGCTGCTGAGGTTTTTAAGAAATTTCGACGTGATGAAAGGGTCATACTGCACTTTTTGAATTATTTATAGTGGTGTGCACTTTAGCGGGTAGATATGACGTTTTTATAAACGCTAAATGTATTTAGTGTGACGGTATTAATACATTTAAACCCTTTTATTTATTAACTAAAAAGTAGTCAAAAAATTAAATTAAATGGTTAAATTAACAAGGTATGAATTTTTTAAATTAAAGAGATGCATCTAAAATTGTTTAATTACAGTTACTTACGATTTATTTTTATGTTGGCACAACCCTTGAGTATGTAACTACGTCTAAACAATACACAAACAAGGAATACCATTATGAAACATTCAATTAAAATCGCTATGGCAAGTTTATTAGTATTAGGTTCTGCGCAAGTACATGCAACAGAAGTGGACCTAGATGTAACTGATATATTAACTCAAAGTGTAGCAAGCTACGTAAAGCAAACCACAATCGAGCTTGAAAAATCACTAAAGGAAACGCTTTATTTTGATGCTAAAACTGTTTTAGAGGGTTTATTAGATGAGCCCGTTTTAACACATAGCACAACGCCTAAAAATACTGACACTAGTATTAAAAACGCAAAATAAATTATTTAAAGGATTAAAACGATGAGCAGTGAACTTGGATTATTTGCATTAATGTTAGCACCCGTAGTCAGTATGATAAGCGCTTATTACTCGGTTCAAGTGTTTAAAGCTATGGGAGGTTGGTTTAATCTTTAGCCAATTATATAGCTGGTAATTAATTCGATTCATACAAAGCTGATCGACTTAGCAAAAGCGCACGTAAATAAAGGCAGAGTGTTTGAAAGAAGTAGACTTTATGAAACGTGCGATTTTTCCATTACCCATTTTTATGTTACCTGAAGGCTATACGCGATTACGCATATTTGAGCCTCGCTATTTAAATATGGTTAAAACCGCATTAAAAAACAATATAGGGTTTGTGCTTTGTACATTTGAGCACGACACGCCATTTAATATAAGCGCGCAAGGTTGCCTTGTTGATATTATTGATTTTGACCAAGACGACAACGATGTATTATTAATCGATGTGTTTGCATCTAAAAATGTGCAAATTAATGATGTTTATCAAGACGAAGACGAATTACGTCATGGTTTGGTATCGCCTTGTAATACGCCATATTGGTATAAGGATTCTAACAACTCAGTTGGCGAACATGACTTATTGCATGATGCACTTTTAAACGTGTTTAAAAGTAATCCGGAACTTAATTTGCTGTACAAAAAAACTCACTTTGACAAACTGCCTTGGATTGCAGCTCGTTGGCTTGAGCTCCTACCTATTTCTATTGAGAAAAAACAGCAACTTGCGTTTGAAACGAACTTTGATAACTTACTGAATTTCCTCCATACTGTGATTAATAACGAATTTGCCTAAATTTTATGATCCTAAATTAATTATTGCCCGTATTACTTAATACAAAAGCAATAACGGGATAAATTATTATGGTAAGTCAACAACAATCACCACGTTGTGAACCTAATACAGGTAAGTACACTGCCATGCCAGAAACGCCGAGTAAAGAACTCATGCAAGCGCTTATAGATGTTGCACAGTCACGCGATAAAAAAGCATTTTCCTATTTATTTGAATACTTTGCGCCAAAAATTAAACGCTTTGGAATTAAGCAATTTGGTGTTGAAGCTCAAGCAATGGAGCTTGTGCAAGAGACGTTAACTTCTGTTTGGCGTAAAGCACATTTGTATCACAGTGATAAAGGTGCGGCTACTACGTGGGTTTATACCGTTATGCGTAACGCTTCATTCGATATGCTTCGTAAAATGAAAAGTAATAAAGAAGAAAATATAAGCGAAGATATTTGGCCGTTATTAAACGAATCACAAGATACACATCACGAATACAGTGATCATTTAGAAGATAAACAAATTAAACGTTATTTAGACAAATTACCTATTGCTCAACGCGAAGTGGTAAGAGGCGTTTATTTTCAAGACATGTCGCAAGAGCAACTTGCACATCAACTTAATATTCCAGTAGGCACGGTAAAATCACGTTTACGTTTGGCCTTGCAAAAATTACGTAATGAAATGGGAGATCAGCATGATTAAACATCACCCGAGTGAAACTTTACTGACACAGTATTGCGATGCATCACTTGCTACATCATTGAGTTTAGCCGTTTCTATTCACGTAGACATGTGCCCTGTGTGCCAAGCTAAAGTAGCTAAAATTGAAGCAAGTAATGCAAATGCATTATTTAGTGAAGAGCCTGCTAAATTTGAGAAACCTCAAACTGAGAAATCTGATTTACTTGAAGAATTTGAACTAAATGTTCTCGATATGATCATGTCTGATGATTCTATCGATGAAGTTTACGAAGTAGAGCCTGTTTCTATTAAAGTTAATGAGCATAACTATCAGCTTCCACGTGCGCTAACGCGTATTTCTCACAGTAAATTTACCCAAGTGGGTAAGCTTGCGAGATCTCGTATTGCACTTGATGATGGCCCATTACGTTCTAGCTTGTTACATATTGATGCTGGTGGTGAAATACCAGAACACACGCACACTGGCTTTGAAGTTACTTTACTCCTAGATGGCGAGTTTAGTGATGAAGAAGGAAAATATGTCCCAGGTGACTTTATATGGCAAGATGGTAGTCACCAACATACTCCTTTAACAAAAGATGGTTGTTTGTGCTTTACAGTTGTCAGTAGTGCGCTACATTTTAATAAGGGCTTCAGCAAGTTACTAAATCCAATAGGTAATTTGATTTACTAAGAGAATTTATGCACACAGATATAATAAAAATAGGTATAAGCGCCTGCTTAGCAGGCGAAAAAGTTAGATTTGACACAGGTCATAAAAAGTCAAATTTCTGTATGGATGAGTTAGGTAAACACGTTGAATATACACGGTTTTGTCCGGAGGTAGCGGTAGGTTTACCAA
Organism: Pseudoalteromonas sp. SR43-5; assembly: GCF_014163835.1. Taxonomy (NCBI): domain Bacteria; kingdom Pseudomonadati; phylum Pseudomonadota; class Gammaproteobacteria; order Alteromonadales; family Pseudoalteromonadaceae; genus Pseudoalteromonas; species Pseudoalteromonas sp. SR43-5. Next base: position 168,803 of record NZ_JACJEA010000002.1, on the reverse strand, counting down.
TACCTCGACCAACTATTCGCCAAGTTAAAGTTGGCGATACTATTAAAGTATGTCGCCCAGATGGTACTGGAGACGTAGGCCAACAACTTACCGAGTATGGTAAAAAAGTTGCAACAGAACAAGCTAAAGAGTTGAGCGGGTTTGTATTTTGCGCAAAAAGTCCAAGCTGCGGCATGGAGCGCATTAAAATATACAACGAAGCAGGCACGGGTAATACTTCTGAAGGCGTTGGTTTTTTTGCTGAGCAAATAATGAAGCACAACCCATTATTGCCATGTGAAGAAAACGGTCGCTTAAACGATATGCATTTACGTGAAAACTTTGTAATGAGAATTTACGTATTTAAAAATTGGCAAAAGTTGGTACAAGAACCACTAACGGTTCACAAGCTTACTCAATTTCATTCTCAGTATAAGTACTTGTTGATGGCTCATAATTACCAAGCTTATCGTGATTTAGGTAATCTGCTTGGAACGTTCGTAGGTGACGACATAAATGCAGTTGCGGATGAATATATTTTAGGTTTGATGACGGGTCTGAAAAAGCCAGCTTCTCGCAGAAATAATTGCAATACCCTAATGCATTTACAAGGCTACTTTAAAAATGATTTATCAAAGGTTGAAAAACAAGAACTTCGTGATGCCATAGACGAATACCGCGAAGGATTGGTGCCATTGTATGTACCACTTACCTTGTTAAAACATCATTTGAAAGTTCATCCGAATGAGTACCTTGAAAAACAGGTGTTTTTTAACCCATACCCTCACGATTTAAAATTACGATTTGGTATTTAATGGATACATTATTTTGGTTTAGGCGCGATTTGCGCCTTTTTTCTAATGAAGCGTTAATTCAAGCGCTAAATAATGGCGCTAAACACGCCATTTTTTTTGTGTCTGAAAAGCAGTGGCAACAACACCAAGCTGCGCCTATTCAGATTGACTTACTCAAGCGCCGAGTTACTTATCTTCAATCACAACTTGCTGATTACGGTATTACTTTACATATTATTGAAGCGCCTAGCTTTAGTGATTGTACGCGCGAGCTGATTAACTTTTGTAAAGCAAACGATGTAAAACACGTAATTGCTAATACAGAGTATGAGCTTAATGAAGTAAACCGCGATAAAGCAATTTTGCATGAATGCGATGAGCTTTCTATTACTTTTACTTTGTACGAAGGTGATTTAATTGCGCCTGCAGGCTCTGTCAAAAATCAAAGTAATGAAATGTATAAAGTGTTTACTCCCTTTAAACGTGCATGGTTAAAGCAGTATCAAGATACACACTTTAGTTTGCCACAATGGCCTTTAACTTCTGAGCCAATAAAATTTGATGAAAGCGACTTACTAAAAAGTGATGGATGCTCAGATAAGTGGCCGGTTGACGACGAAACACTCTCTACCGTAGTTGATAATTTTATATGCGACAAACTTACAAGTTACGACGACCAGCGTGATATTCCCAGTGTAAAAGGCACATCGGGTTTAAGCCCGTATTTAGCACTAGGTATTGTAAGCACAAAGCAACTGCTTATTAATATTCAGCAGCGTTATCCTGATATTTTAACTACATCAAAAAGTAAAACGTTTACGTGGATTAACGAGCTTGTTTGGCGCGAATTTTACAGACATTTAATTGCTGAATTTCCGAAGCTTTCGCGCGGCGATAACTTCAACGAAAAGTATAATGCTGTAGTGTGGCGTAAAAGTGAAAGCGATTTTAAAGCATGGTGCGAAGGGCGTACAGGTTACCCATTAGTGGATGCAGCAATGCTACAACTTAAGCAAACCGGTTGGATGCATAATCGTTTACGAATGGTTGTTGCAAGCTTTCTAACTAAACATTTATTAATAGACTGGCGTGAAGGTGAACGCTTTTTTATGCAGCACTTAATTGATGGCGATTTAGCCTCAAATAATGGTGGTTGGCAGTGGGCTGCAAGTACGGGCTGTGATGCTCAGCCTTATTTTAGAGTTTTTAATCCTATCAGACAAAGCGAGCGCTTTGATCCAACGGGCAAGTTTATCCGTAAGTATTTGCCAGAGCTTGAAAACGTGCCAGATAAACACATTCATTTTCCACACACTTATTTAGCCGCAACAGGCAAAGATAAGGAATGTTACTGGCCAGCAATAGTTGATCATAAAGCGGCACGAGAACGTGCACTTGCTGCATTTAAGGTGTGATATGGATAACCAGTTACCAGTAGATAAATTTGTTGAAATATACCAACAGCTTGATAGCACTAATCTTGATTTATTGAGTGATATTTACTGTGACAACATACAGTTTATAGACCCGATGCATGAAATTAACGGCATTGTAGAATTGCGCAGGTACTTTGCTAACTTATACAGCAATGTTAAGCATTGCCAGTTTGATATTACTGATTCGTTTAATAGCGGTAACAATGCTTTTATTTATTGGACTATGCATTATGCACATCCAAAGCTTTCATCAGGTAAAACTATCTCGGTAGCCGGTCATAGTAAGCTTATTTTTAAAGATGGCAAAATTATTAAGCACAGAGACTACTTTAATGTGGGCGAGTTGTTATACAAACACATTCCTTTACTTGGTAGCGTTATAAAGCTAATTGATAAAAGGGCAGGTTAATTATGATCACACTTATAACGGGTGCTACATCAGGTATTGGCGAGCAGCTAGCAATTAAATATGCACAGCTAGGAGACACTGTTATAGCTTGCGGCCGTAATAGTGATAAGCTCGCCGAGCTTGCTAAATACGACAATATCCAAGCATGTAAATTTGATGCAACTAACCTGCAAGATATAAAAGAGTCGACAGTTGGCTTTCCTCATTTTGACCGTGTTATTTTAAACGCTGGTAATTGTGAATATATAGATGATGCGCGCAACTTTGATAGCGCGTTGTTTGAGCGTGTAATAAACGTTAACTTACTTTCTATGGGGTATTGCCTTGAGGCGTTACTTCCTAAAATAAATCCAGGCGGCCAACTTGTTTTGGTCAGCTCAAGTGTTACTTACCTTGCGCTACCTCGTTCAGAAGCTTATGGCGCATCAAAAGCGGGTGTAAGTTACTTAGCAAAAAGCTTAGCGGTTGATTTAAATGATGTTGATGTGACTTTAGTTCATCCTGGGTTTGTAAAAACGCCACTTACTAATAAAAATGATTTCCCGATGCCTATGGCCGTTACTGCTGAAAAAGCAGCTGACTACATGATTAAGGGTATTCAAAAACGCCGCAAAGACGTTCATTTCCCTTATCGTTTTACACTTATATTAAAAGTTTTACGCATTTTACCACTGCCGATTTGGCTTAAAATCGCAAAAGGATTAGCCCGTTGAAAAAAATAGCAATAATAGGAACTGGTGTATCTGGTTTAACATGTGGGCATTTGCTTCACAAACATTACGATGTAACCGTATTTGAAAAAAATGATTACATAGGTGGCCACACAGCAACGGTTGATGTTGATGTGTGTGGCATCAAATACGCAATAGACACTGGCTTTATTGTATTTAATAACCGAACTTACCCATATTTTGAAAAGTTACTTTCGCGCATTGGTATTGATAAACAAACAACCCAGATGAGCTTTAGTGTGCACAACGAAGCCACTGGTTTTGAATACAATGGACATACGTTTACAAGCTTATTTGCACAGCGTCGTAATATTTTTAGACCTAAGTTTTGGCGATTATTGTACGACATTGTTAGGTTTAATAAGCTGTGCAAAGCAATGCATGAAAAAGGTGATTACCAGTCTGATCAATCATTAGGGCAATTGCTTAACGATAACCAGTTTAATGACTTTTTTAAATACCATTATATTCTTCCTATGGGCGCAGCTATTTGGTCTACCAGTATTAAAGAAATGGAAAACGTAGGCGTTGAGTTTTTTGTTAAGTTTTTCTTTAATCATGGGCTTTTAGATGTAACCAATAGACCACAGTGGTATGTAGTACCAGGAGGCTCTCGTCAGTACATTAAGCCGCTGATCAGAGGTTTTGCCGACAAAATTAACCTCAATACAAATATTAAATCAGTTACGCGTCAAAATGATGAAGTAACAATAGAGTTTGCCAATGGTGAGCAAAGTAAATTTGATAAAGTAATATTTGCTTGTCATTCAGATCAGGCGCTTGCACTACTGGGTGATGCTACTGAGCAAGAAAAGTCAGTATTGGGTGCAATAGCTTACACTGAGAACTCAGTGGTGCTGCACACCGATACAAACCTTTTACCAGATAGAAAAGCGGCATGGGCAAGCTGGAACTACCTACTTAACAACAACACTGATAAAGCCGCTGTTGTTACTTACCAAATGAATATTTTGCAAGGTATACAATCAGATACACAGTTCTGTGTAACGCTTAACCATCTTGAAGGAATAAGCCAAAGTAAAATTTTGCGCGAGTTTACTTATCACCACCCTGTATTTAACCAAGAGTCTATTGCAGCTCAAAAACTTAAACACAGTATTGACGGACACAACAATAGTTATTTTTGTGGCGCTTATTGGTACAATGGTTTTCATGAAGATGGCGTACACAGTGGTGTAGATGTAGCCAAGCAACTTGGGGTCGAATTTGACTAGTGCAGTGTATTTAGGCGATGTTAAACATCGCCGTTTTGCTGTTAAAGAACATCGCTTTAGTTACCCTTTATATATGATGTGGGTAGATTTAAATAATCCTCAACAACTAAATGGTGTGCATAAACACATAGGTACGTCAGGCTTAAAGGCGTTAAAGTTTAATGAAGCTGATTATCTTAAAGGCACCTCACAGCTTGCTAAACGTCCTCTTATTGAGCGTGCACACGAACAACTTGCCAATTTAGGTATTACTGAAACCTTTACTCATATTTACATGCTTGGGCAACTTCGTTGTTTTGGTGTATATTTTAGTCCTGTTAATTTTTACTTTTTTGGTCATAATGACATCCGTTTTAAATACATGATTGCTGAAGTAAGTAATACACCATGGAACGAACGTCATTATTATTTAGTACCTTTAGAAAAAAAAGTGAACTTTAAAAAGGTTTTTTCCGTATCACCTTTTATGAATCTAGATATGAACTATCATTGGCATGTTAAGCAATCGCCTGATAAAACATTGATACACATTGAAAATAAGCGAAATGAAGAGCTATTATTTGATGCTACACTTCGCTTAAAGCGTAAAGAACTTACTAAAGAAGAAGTTAATAAGTTATTTAAACGTTTTCCGGCCATGACATGGTCTATTTTCAAAGGTATTTATTATCAAGCGTTAAAGTTGTTTATAAAACGAGTTCCTTTTTTAGGTCACTCAGGCAAGCCATAAAGCACGTAGATAGTCAGGACAATTAATAGGTATTTCAATGGATAAAGTGTCGAGCTTAAATTGCGAACAAAGCACAAACTGGTTAACTAACATATATAAAAAATTAGTGACTAAAGCCTTTTCGTCAATTGAAACAGGCCAAGTTATTTTAGTAGATGCAAACGAGCGTACAGTTTTTGGTGACCCATCCTCAGCGCTAAAAGCAACGATTATAGTAAACGATAAAGCTATGTATAAGGCATTTGCATTATCTGGGAGCGTTGGCGCTGGTGAAGCGTATATTTTGGGGCATTGGTCTTGTGACAACCTAACCTCTTTCATTGAGATATTTGCTATAAATGAGAAGCAACTTGATGAGTTTGAGAAGAAATTCGCATTTTTTAGTAATATTGCACACCGGTTTAATCACATAAAAAATAAAAATTCTGAATCGGGCTCTAAGAAAAACATCGTTGCTCATTACGACTTAGGTAATGATTTGTACGAATCATTTTTGAGTAAAGAAATGCTTTATTCAAGTGCTGTATATCCTACAAAAGAAGCGACACTTGAAGAGGCTCAACAATACAAGCTTAAACGCATTTGTCAGCAAGTTGAGCTTCAAAAAAATGATTCAGTAATTGAAATTGGTACAGGGTGGGGGGCTTTTGCTATATATGCAGCCACACATTACGATTGCCATGTAACAACAACAACCATATCTGATGAGCAACATGATTATGTCGCTAATAAAATTTCAGAGCTTGGTCTTGAAAGTAAAATTACATTACTTAAGCTTGATTACAGGCAATTGAAAGGAAAGTACGACAAGCTTGTTTCTATCGAAATGATAGAAGCGGTGGGCCATGAGTACTTACCTAGCTTTTTTACCCAATGTGGTGAATTGTTAAAAGATGACGGTGCCATGCTCATACAAGCTATAACTATTGGCGATCAGCGTTATAAGCATTACTTAAAAAACTCTGATTTTATTCAGCAGTATATTTTTCCAGGCGGGTGTTTGCCATCACTTAACGAAATGAGTGAGCAGATTAAAAATAATACCGACATGGTAATTCATACTGTTAATGATATTGGTGCACACTACGCAAGAACATTAGCTGATTGGCGAAGCCGTTTTATAAAAAGCTGGCCTGATTTGGACCGCTCAAAATTTGATGAACGTTTTTATCGTTTATGGTTGTTTTATTTTGCTTATTGCGAAGGCGCGTTTAGAGCCAGAGCAACAAGTACGGTGCATTTAATGGCGCGTAAACCACGTTTTGTTAGCGATAACGATGATATTGCGCTCGGTTACTAATTTTGTTTTATTTCAAGCAGTGTGGTTTTTATCCTTGCTGCTTGAAGCTGGCTCGCTACTTTTTAGCGGATTGATTATTGTTTTAATGTTTTGGTTGTCAAAACAAAAAAAACAAGACACCTTACTTCTAATTAAAGCCCTACCTTTAGCACTATTGTTAGAATTTATAGCGGTAAAGTTAGGCTTGTTAGAATTTAAAGTTTATCCCTTCCCTCTATGGCTCGTCTTTTTATGGGCTGCGTTATTACTTTCTTTAAATACCTCAATGGTTTTTTTGAGTAAATTAAAGCTTTGGCAGGCCTTTTTAGTATGCATGGCTTTTGCGCCAGCAAGTTATTGGGCTGGGGCGCGCTTTGAAGTAATAAGCTTAGGCTTACCTTTATGGCAGTTTTGGCTCGTTTACGGTGCGCTTTGGTCTACAGTGTTTACTGTTATTCTTTTTATAAACCAAAAAATCAAGTTATTCATCAATCGCTGATCGCCCACAATTCCCATTTCGTAACATTACACATTGACTCGAGGGAGCTTATTTTGAAATTTTTACTAAAGGCAGTTACTTTTTATTTGCTTACAACTTCAATTGTTTTAGCTGACACACAGTTTAATAAAGTAGGCGAAGCACGTATGGAGTATTTATTTTGGGATGTATATGACGCGGTTTTATTTACCCCTTCAGGTAATTACAGCGCAGGAACGCATCCTATTAAATTTAAACTTACCTATTTACGTGACTTTGAAGCTAAAGAAATCGTAAAAGCAACAAATGAGCAGTGGGAGCATATTGGAAAAAAAGAGCTAGCAGACAAATACGACAGTAAATTATTGTCTATTTGGCCTGATATTAGACAAGGTGATTCGCTAACGTTAGTCACAAATGAGCAGGGTATGAGTACTTTTTATCATAATGATGAAAAAATTGGCGAAATAAATGAACCTCAATTTTCGAGTGATTTTTTAGCCATTTGGCTGGATGAAAAAACCTCTGAGCCGAAACTACGAAAGCAACTATTAGGGAATTAATATGAATGTATTTAACGCGTTTAAAACAGCTCTTGTATGCTTATCTGCTTTGTTGCTGATAAGCTGTTCGGCACCAAATGTAGAGCATTATAAAAATACATCGCCAAACTTTGACTTTAAAACATTTTTTAGTGGAAATTTGAAAGCCTACGGTGTTGTACAAGACTTTAAGGGTGAATTGACCCGCAAGCTTGTCGTAGATATGAATGCGAACTGGGATGGTAACCAGGGCGTTATTGAAGAAGACTTTGTTTATGACGATGGCGAAACTCAAAAGCGTATTTGGAAAATAACGTTAAACGAAGACAATAGTTTAACGGGTGTGGCAGATGATGTTATAGGTACTGCAAAAGGTAGAAGTGATGGCAGCGTATTTCATTGGAATTACGATGTAGAGCTTCCATACGATGGCAGTACTTTAAAAGTGAATTTTGATGATTGGATGTACCTGGTTACACAATCGCGCTTGATAAACCGCACATCTATTGTTAAGTTTGGAGTCGAGGTCGGGGAAGTGACCTTAGTGATCGAAAAAATATAGCTTATTTACCCAGTTGCTTAACTTGCGCCAAAATTGTACTCAAATTAAGTCTTTGTTAACCCAACACGCTGTATTTTACAGAGAATTATTTAAATTTTACTCATTTTTTAAGAATTTAAGCAAAAAATGCAATTTGCTGTTGCTAACTCTTTAAAAATGCATAAAGATAGGTTTTGCGAAGGCAAAATAATAACGAATAGGAATCTAACAATGAATAAAGCTCAATTAGTTGAAAAAATTGCTACTGATGCAGAAATCTCTAAAGCCGCTGCTACTCGTGCTCTTGACGCGTTTACAGGTGCTGTAACTTCTTCTTTAAAAGAAGGTGATTCAGTAGCATTAGTTGGTTTTGGTACTTTCTCAGTAAAAGAACGTGCAGCTCGCACTGGCCGTAACCCACAAACGGGTGCTGAGATCCAAATCGCAGCGGCAACTATCCCAAGCTTTAAAGCAGGTAAAGGTCTTAAAGACCAAGTAAACCCTTAATAGGTTTAACGAATTAAATTAAAAAAAGAGCTAATTAGCTCTTTTTTTTTATGTTTAATAAAGACATCAATTGATGCCTTTATATTATAAATTTATGCTTTTAAGGCTTTATCGCCTCGACCAATGCCAACAGCGCCAGAACGTACAACTTCAATAATATCGGTTTCATGACGAAGAGTGTCTAAAAATGACTCTATTTTGTCTGTACTGCTCACTAGTTGTAGACTATAGCTTTGTCGGCCCATATCTAAAATAGCACCTTGGAACACATCAACTACTCGCGTAACCGCTGCACGAGTCGTCTCGTCTTGAGCAAATACCTTAACAAGCAATAGCTCACGTTCAATGTGACTCATTTCTGTTAAATCGATAATTTTAAGCACGTCGACTAATTTGTTAACCTGCTTTGTAATTTGCTCTACAACTCTGTCATCACCCATAGTGGTAATGGTAATACGTGATAGTGATTGATCGTCAGTTGTGCCAACAGTTAGGCTGTCGATGTTATATGCACGTTGTGAAAAAAGCCCAACAATACGTGATAGGGCACCTGGTTCGTTTTCTAATAAAATAGATAAAATACGACGCATTATGCTTTTACTCCTTTACGTAACCACATCTCATCAATGCCGCCTAACTTAATTTGCATTGGGTATACATGTTCTTTTTCATCAACGTTTATATCTAAAAAGACTAATCGGTCGTTAATTGACATTGCTTTATCGATAGCAGGTTGTAACTCATCTAGTGTGTTTACTTGTATGCCTACATGGCCGTAGCTTTCAACTAACTTAACAAAATCAGGTAGTGAATCCATGTAAGATGATGAATGACGTCCACCGTAAACCATGTCTTGCCATTGGCGTACCATACCTAAAGAGCGGTTATTAAGTGATACAACTTTTACCGCTAGGTTGTACTGTAAACAGGTTGATAGTTCTTGAATATTCATTTGAATAGAACCATCACCCGTAATGCACACAGACTCTTTATCAGGAAAGGCTAGCTTTACGCCCATTGCAGCAGGTAAACCAAAGCCCATGGTGCCTAAGCCGCCTGAGTTGATCCATTGACGAGGATGCTTAAATGGATAATATTGCGCTGCAAACATTTGATGCTGACCAACGTCAGAACTTACGTAAGCGTCGCCATTAGTAGCTTTATAAACCGCTTCAATTACAGCTTGTGGCTTAATTTTGTCGCCATCAGTGTTGTAGCTTAAGCACTTTTGTTCGCGCCAGCTGATAATTTGTCGCCACCAATCTTCTTGCGCGCTGCGGTCTATTTTAATTGGGCTTTTATCAATACCCGCTTGTAGTTGTTCAAGTACGGTTGCTAAACAACCTACAACTGGTATGTGTGCTTTAATTGTTTTAGAAATTGAAGTTGGGTCAACATCAACATGAACAATTGTGGCATTAGGGCAAAACTTTTGAACATTATTAGTTACCCTGTCATCAAATCGGGCACCAAGCGCTAAAATCACATCGGCGTTAGCCATTGCTTTGTTTGCCTCAAGCGTGCCGTGCATGCCTAACATACCTACAAAGTTTGGATGCACACCTGAAATACCACCCAATCCCATTAGTGTATTTGTAATGGGGGCATTTAATGATTCAACTAAATGCGTTAATTGCTCTGATGTATTTGAAATGACAATACCACCACCAGAGTAGATAACCAGTTTTTTGGCCTCTAAAATAGCTGTTACGGCTTTGCGAATTTGTTTTGAGTGCCCTTTAGTATTAGGGCTGTAAGTTCTCAGCTCGGTGGTTTTAGGAAATTCGTATTCAAACTTAATAGCAGGGTTAAGCATATCTTTTGGAAGCTCAACAACGACAGGACCTGGGCGGCCAGTGCTAGCAATATAAAAAGCTTTAGCTAAGATTGTAGGGATGTCTTTAGCACTTCTACAGTTAAAACTGTGTTTAACTACAGGGCGAGAACAACCCACAATATCGGTTTCTTGGAATGCATCGTCGCCAATCAAATTTGTAGGCACTTGGCCTGATAACACAACCATAGGAATTGAATCCATGTAGGCCGTTGCAATACCTGTAATACAGTTTGTAGCGCCAGGGCCTGAGGTTGCAAGTACAACACCAACGTCTCCAGTAGCGCGGGCATAGCCGTCAGCCATATGTGTTGCAGCTTGTTCGTGACGTACTAATATATGTTCAATGTCATCTTGCTGAAAAAGTGCATCATATAAGTCTAAAACCGAACCACCGGGATAGCCAAATATGTATTTTACCTTTAACTCTTTTAATGCCTGAACTACTAGTTCAGAACCATTATATTCTTGTTTGCTCATCCTCATTCCTCTGTGCGCTTTTTTATGCATAAAAAAACCCCCGCGTAGTGCGAGGGTTTTTAAAAAGCAGTATCACCTTTTAATACATCCCCGCTGGGCTTATAACTAAGACCAGTACGAGTACGACTAAAAGATTAATGTGTGTGTTCATAGTTTTTACTCTACTTAGCAAAACACTGCTTTTAAATTAAAGATTTTGTATAGGTTTATTTTTAAGGGTTTTAAGCCTTCATGTCAACCTTGAAAGCTGTTTTTTGCATTTTAAATTCGTTTTGTGGCTTTTTTTAATTTAAACCTGCAGAAAGCCTATGTTTAATTGAGTTTACTGGCAGAAATTATGCATTTTAGGTTGTAAGTTCGATTTTAGATATAAAAGAGTGTGAGAGACCATTAGCTTTAATTGCATATGTTAACTATATGTTTTTATCGCATGTTTAAATTTCTATTATTAGGTATGATTGCTACATAATTATGTTTGAGGAAAACACAGTGAAAAAAGTGACGTTAATTGCGCTTTTAACTACGCTATTAAGCCCTATGGTGGCGGCTAATAACTTAAGTCCGCATGATGTTGGTATAACTAACGAAGAGCGTATTTCATATTGGCTTAAAAAAAGAGACCAAATATCTTCAAGTGAGTTAGATAGTTCATTTAAGTCATATATGAGTAACAAAGACGTTGCCAATCACTCAATTAAAAATGGCTTTAGGCAATTTAAATCCTCTTCCAACTTTTTTTCAAACACAAATAAACAACAGGTCGCTTTTTCAACGTCGCTAGTGCCAGATCAAAGCGTTAATGATGTAAAAGTGTTAGGTATCTTAATTGATTTTCCTGATCTTAAACATGACGACAATCAACTTGTAGAGCAAGACACCGACATGTTTTACGCTGATTATTCAACTGAGCACTATCAGCAAATGCTTTTTAATACTCAAGGTTATACAGGCCCTGATGGACAAAGCTTAAAAACGGCTGCTGATTATTATAAAGCGGCTTCGGGAAATAGCTTAAACTTTAGCGGGCAGGTATATGGTTGGGTAACCGCTAATAGCAATGCAAAAATATATGGTGAGCGCCAAGGCAGTACACGGGATATAAATGCGCCCGCTTTAATTAAAGAGGCTGTGGAGAAAGCAGTTGCAAAGTTTAATATTAATTTAGCGGATTATGACTTAACTGATTTAGATGATATTGATGGTGACGGTATCCTTAATGAACCTAATGGCATTATTGACCATGTAATGGTATTTCATTCAAGTATTGGCGAAGAAGCGGGTGGCGGTTACCTAAGCACCGATGCTATTTGGTCGCACCGCTACTATGTATTTGATGAAAATAGCGGGCCGAGCGAGATTGCAGGCAGCAACATTAAGCTCTTTGGTTATACCATTAACCCTATTGATGCCGGGATTGGTGTGGTTGTGCATGAGTTTGGGCATGATTTAGGATTATTAGATGAATACGACTTACAATCTAACACGGTAGGTGAGCCTGTCGCATCTTGGTCAGTTATGTCGACAGGAAGTTGGGCTGGTTCGCCAAGAGGCTCAGAGCCAGTTATGTTTAGCCCTTATGCGCTTGAATATTTACAAAAGCGGTACCAGGGTAACTGGGTTAACCAGCTTACGCTTGATATGGATGAGATAGAGGCTAACTCACAGCAAACATTAATTAATACTGCGAGTACTTCACAACAGCAAAATCAAATAAAAATAACACTACCACCAAGGCTCGAAAAATTTAGGGATCCAGTTGAAGGTGATTTTCAATACTATTCAAATACGGGCGACAATATTAGCAATAGCTTAGTTAATACAATAGCGCTACCAAGCACAACTGAGACACTTACTTTAAGCTTTATTGCATATTACAGTATTGAGCGCGATTACGATTTAGTTCAAGTAAAAGTAAATGGCGAGCCAATCGCGAGTAATTATACGCAAGCGCTTAATCCATACTACGGTGATATTGGTCCGTATATCTCAGGTGATTCATTTCTTAATAGTGATGCTAAGCAACCTAACGGCTATTTGACCCATAAGTTTGATTTATCAGCTTATTCTGGGCAAACAATTGATTTAAAAATTGAATACATAACAGATGCGAACACACATTATTATGGTTTTGTTGTTGATGATATGCGCATTGAGCAAAGTGATACTTTAATTTGGCAAAATAATGCACAAGATCAAGTTCACACTGAGTTTAATGGCTTTGAAAAAGTAGGTAGTTACACATATGCATCGCCATCACATTACTATCTACAACTGCGTTCATACACAGGCGTTGACAGTAGCTTACAAGCTGAGCAGTACTCACCAGGCTTATTATTGTGGTACAGCAATGAATCTCAAGCAGATAATAACACTACCGAGCATCCAGGTAGTGGTTTTGCATTAGTGGTAGATGCCGATCAGCGTTCAATAAATAAGGGCAGTACGCAAACTCCGGCTGCTTCAGCAATTCAAATACGTGATGCTGCTTTTAGCCTATATCAACAAAGGGCAGGGTTAGGTGATGATGATTTATCAGCTATCACCGGGTTTACTGATAAAACCGATTATAGCTTTGAAGCGCAAAAACCATCGGGTGTTGTGCTTCCACAGGTTGGTTTTGGCTTTAATATTATAAGCCAGTCAGCAGACAGTGAAGATATAGAAGTAGAGCTTACTTACGATGTTACTAAGGGAATTAATTTTACTAAAAACGGTTTAACCGTTAATTTTAGTGTAGAAGGTTTTGCACTTACTCCTGCGGACAAATTTACGTGGAGTTTTGACGATGGAAGCTCCAGCACAGAGTTAACGCCTACTTATGAATACCAAGACTATGGCACTTATAACGTTGAGTTTATGGCAGATAATGGTACTTCACAGCAAGTCGCTGTAGCACAAGTTACATTAGTTGAACCATTAACTGTAAATGAAATTGAATATGTAATAAACCAAGGAGCTTTAACAGCTGAGGCATCGCTTACAGGTGGAATCGCACCGTATACTTATAATTGGCAGCTAGGAGATGGAAGTACTTTAGCGACTCAATCGCTTACGTATAATTATTTGTACTCTGGCGATTACCAAGTAACGCTTACAGTGACAGATGACGAAGGCACTGAACAATCAAAAGCGATTGATGTAACTGCTAATGTTCCGCTTAGCATAAACGCAAACGTTACAGTTAGTGATTTAAGCGCACAATTTAATGCCCAAGTAACCGGCGGCTTTAATAGTTATACTTACAGTTGGGATTTTGGTGATGGCAGTGCGTTATCAAATTTACAAAACCCAAGGCATACTTATCAAGCTGACGGGACTTATAACGTAACGTTGAATGTTACTGATACTCAAACCAATGATACTTTTACTCAAGAGTTATCTGCTACTGTACAAAAACAACAAAGTAGTTCGGGTTCAAGTGGCGGATCACTGACGGGTTTATTAGGATTATTACTGTTAAGTTTATTTAGGTTTAATACTAACCTGCATAAATACACTAGGTTAGTAAACGCAGTTAGCAAACACAAAAAAGCCCGCTAAATTAGCGGGCTATTTAAATTAATAACAAATATTAATTATAAACGGTCAATTACTGATTGAGTGAAATCAGTTGTACCGTGGCTGCCACCTAAATCGCGAGTTGTACGGTCGCCTGATTTAATTACATCAGCAACAGCACTACGAATACGCTCTGCAGTATCGCCCATATTTAAATGCTCAAGCATTTGAATAGACGCTAAAATTACAGATGTTGGGTTAGCTAGGTTTTTGCCAGCAATATCTGGTGCACTACCGTGTACAGCTTCAAAAATTGCAGCGTCTTCACCAATGTTAGCACCTGGAGCCATACCTAAACCGCCAACTAAACCAGCACAAAGGTCAGATAAAATATCACCAAATAAGTTAGTCGTAACAATTACGTCAAACTCTTCAGGTGTCATTACTAGCTTCATACATGTTGCATCAACAATCATTTCATTTGATTCAATTTGTGGGTAACGCTCAGCTACTTCACGTGCTACTTTTAAAAACAAACCAGATGTTGATTTTAAAATGTTAGCTTTATGAACTGCAGTTACTTTTTTACGACCTTCGCGTACCGCTAGCTCGTATGCAAAAGTTACGATTTTTTCTGCGCCTTCACGCGTAATTATCGATTTTGCTTGTGCTTCATTACCGTCTTCACTTACTACTTGGCCAGCACCTGAGTACATACCTTGAGTGTTTTCACGAATAGTGATGATATCAATATCGTCGTAACGCGCTTTAGTACCAACAAATGATTTAACTGGACGTACGTTAGCGTATAAACCAAATTGCTTACGAAGTGTTACGTTAATAGATGTAAAACCTTCACCTACAGGCGTAGTTAATGGGCCTTTAAGAGTGATTTTGTTTTTAGCAATTGTATCAACTGTTTCTTGCGGTAATAACTCACCTGTTTTTTCAAGTGCAGCTAGGCCAGCATCAACAAATTCATAATCAAAGTCGCAACCTGCGGCTTTTAATATTTCAAGTGCTGAGTCGATAATGCTCGGACCGATGCCGTCGCCTTTGATCACTGTGATGGTTTGTTTGGCCATTGACTTTTCCTTTAAAGAGTTTGATTTGCACATAAATTATTACTCTGAGAGAGTAACCGCTTGTTAGAACATTTATGTGAACGTGCTTGAAAATTTAAGGGCGCATTTATACCAATTTATCACCCATTTTGCTAGTTTATACAAAAAATACTGGGTATACACGAAAGTTATAATGGGTATAAAGACATAAAATAGCTTCTAATAAACTAAATACTATTAAACAACTCAAGAGATTCTAATTGTTGATAAAAATCAGCTTGGTTATGCCACTTGAGTATTTTTAGCTGTTCATTTAACGTTTGCTGCTGCCACGGAGTTAGCGAAAGTTCTGGTTTAAACACATTTTGAGCAACAACCTTAAGTGTGATCCAAAGTTTATGGGCCTCAGTTAAGTGCTTTTTAGGTGTTTGCTCTGCTTCTAAGAGTGCTGCTGTCCATGGGTTATCACTCAATAAAAGAGTAAGCTGTTGTGTTAGTTGTTCGGTGTTAATTGCATTTACCCCAAAAAAGGAGCAGATAGGGGCACTCAATGTTTTATTTGGTGTGTCGTCAATCAGCGTTTTACGAGAAAGCTGTGTACCGCACTGCGTTAATAAAAAATGGGCGTAAGCGTATAAAGGTAAAGTAATGTGCTCAAACTGGTCATTGTCATTTTTACTAACCAATAAAGCCATTATTTTTACTAATCCATTTAATCTGTTAGTCACGTAGGCTTGCAATGGATGTGGGGTAACATTAACTAATTGTTCAAAAACAACCCGTTGAATTATTGCAGGTGCATTATAATAACCGACCATAGATAAACTATGTTTTAAGTCTTTTGCGGGCTGATGTTCTTTATTATATGGTTTTACTGCCTCGCATAAATTAGCAATTACGAGAGGGTGAGGCGCCATCAGCAGGCTTAATCCTTTATAGCTGTATTCGTGCTGTAACTTAATATTACTTATTAGCTCAAGTAAAGATTGTGCCTTATCAATCTCAAGCTCACTTTGTGGTTTTACATGCTCACTGTTAAATACTTTAAAGCTAATGGTTTTATCAGTGCAATGCCATTGTTTTGGATTATCGTTAAGCGTTGCTTTTACTCTGTACCAGGTTAATTTATTTGGATTTGCTGTACTAATTAAAACATGCCGTTGTTGTGCATCAGTTGCTAAATAAATCATGGTTTGCTCAGCGTATAAAACGCGGCTTCCCGGTAATAATGGCCCTAAATGCGCTATTAGTGATTTAATTAATTGCAGTGCGAACAAGTTAGGTGTGCGAATGTACAAATCGGTAAGTGCTTTATATAAGCTTATATGTTTATTAGCCGTGTTGCTCGTAATGTTCATGCTAATAATATTTGCTAGAGCAATCAGCGTTATGCCCCCATCGTAAAGCATTATTTTAGGAGCACTTACCAATGCTTGTTTATACTTATTTAATTTAGCTAGTAACTGCGTAACAGGTTTTGCTGAATCGCCACTAGCTAACATTACTTTTGCTGCTAACTGATGACGCATTTTCCAAATTTTTTTATCAGAATCTTGAAAAGGTGTTTGCTCGCAAAGCTTGTTTAATTGCGCTCCAACACATAAATGTTCAATGAGTGTAGCGGCTATGTATAGCTCACTTAAGGCACTATTATAATTTTGAGATTTACACAGGGCAGCAGTTATGACGCTCTGACTAACAACTAAATTTGTTGCATAAGAATAACTTGGATTATAAAGCGTTAATCGGGATTGTAATGCGAATGGCTGTTTGCTGTAGAGCACTCTATATTGCTCAGCTAGTTTACTTGCCATTGGATATAGAGCTGTCCATTTTTGTTTATTGTTATAATAACTTAAAAACAGCTGCGTATTATTAAGCAGCTGCTCTAAGGTAGTTGAAACAGCTTCATCCATTAAATCTTCACCTAATTTTGTTCTTGGTATTTATTGTATGCACTCGGGCCCCATAAAAACAGCTGCCCATTTTTAAATAATAGGCCAGTACATTCATCCATAGTGGTAATACCGTCAGATGTTTTATGTTGTGTACGATAAAAAACTATCTGAAATACTTGTTCACCATCTCGTTTGGCATAAGTAAGATCGGGGCTGCCTAAGTAATCAAGAACACTATTTAGTGTTGTTGGCTGCTCAAGTGATAGTTTTTCGATGTAACGTTTATTGAAAGCCTCTCGGTCTTGCCAAATCATAGCTTGAGGATCGTCTTTATAAAAGGTAATCACCAATGCAGCTATCAGTGCATATAGCCCTAAACCTAAAATTAAATATCGGATAAATTTTTTCAATATGGCTTACTCTGACTCCGGTAACTAATATCAGTATACGTTTTGTAATGTTTAGAGGCTATTAACTTGCGACTAATTAAGTCTTAACTGCTTTAAACTAAAACCTAAATTTATATCGGTGCGTAAACTAACCAAGTGCTTTGAAATTACGTACATATCCATATTAGCGGCTAACTTTGTTTTAATACTCGGGCTTAAAGACTCATCTTCGGCTGCTTGTTCAATTGAATTATAGTTATTAACTATTTGCTGCGCAGACTTAGTACCTATTCCTTTAACTCCCGGAATATCATTTGTTTTATCGCCCGCTAATGCCCAAAAATCAACGAGTTTATTTTGCTCAACACCAAAACGCTCTTTTATACTTGTCTTATCTAGATAGAGCTTTTTAAAGTAATCGTAAACTGTAATGTAAGGGCCAATATAAGGTAAAAAGCCTTTATCAGTAGAAACAACAGTGCTCGTTATTTGATTATTTGATGCCTTAAAGGCAAGCGTTGCAATAATATCATCAGCTTCATCGTTAATAGGCTCAAATACTACAATACCTGTTTCTTCAATTGCGGCTTTAAAATGCAATAGAGCATCTTTTAATACTTGGGGCATTGGCGCGCGTGAATGTTTGTAGTCTTTATAAAAATGATAACGCCAGCTTTTGTCACCATCGAACACAGCAATGGCATGGGTTGCATTACTCGTATCTAAAAGCTTTTTACAGGCGTGGGCTACACGTGCACAGCACGTTTGTATCATTTGCTCGTCGCTATGATGTTTTTGATTCGCGTCAACGGCGTAAATGCGCCTAATTAAATTAAGCGCATCTATAAGAAGTAAATGGGGTTTCAAACTATAAAACTCATGCTTTTATTTTGTAACATGGAACATATTTACTACCAGGGAGCTTCATGCGACCTTGAAGAACAAATGCCTGTAATAATTTATCCATATTTGTCATAAGGGCAGGTTCGCCACTTAAAATGTATGGACCGTTTTGTTTAATGGCTCTAACGCCTTCGTCTTTTACATTACCAGCAACAATACCAGAGAAAGCTCTACGCAAATTAGCCGCGAGTAGCTGTTTAGGCTGATCAAGGTGTAAATCTAAACTTGCCATATTTTCATGTGTTGGTGCAAAAGGTTGTTGAAAGTCGTTATCTATTTTTAATGTCCAGTTAAAGTAATAAGCATCACCTTCACTTTTACGGTAATCACGAACATTAGCCATCGATGACTTTAGTTTTTGACCGACTAATTCAGGATTATCAATAATTACTTCAAACTTATCCAACGCTTCCTTACCAAGTGTCATTTCAACGAACTCGCATAGCTCTTTAAAGTACGCCTCGCTTTGTTTGGGGCCAGTTAAAATAACAGGTAAACATTGTTTAGTATTATCTGGGTGCAACAATATGCCTAATAAATATAACAACTCTTCAGCAGTACCTGCGCCACCAGGAAAAATGATAATTGCGTGAGCTGTTCTAATAAAAGCTTCAAGGCGTTTTTCAATATCAGGTAAAATAACGAGTTCGTTTACAATAGGATTTGGTGGCTCGGCAGCAATAATGCTTGGCTCTGTTAAACCTAAGTAGCGATTATCGGTGTTACGTTGCTTTGCGTGGCCAATAGTTGCGCCTTTCATTGGGCCTTTCATGGCACCAGGACCACAACCGGTACAAATATTTAATCCACGTAAACCAAGTTCGTAACCTACTTGTTTTGTGTACTTATATTCAACCTCGTTTATTGAATGTCCGCCCCAGCAAACAACCATGTTAGGCTCGCTTTTAACACGCAGTGCACCTGCATTTCTGAGCATATCGAACACCATATGGGTTATGGCTTTTTGCTCTTTTAAATCTTTTTCGTATTTTTGACAAATAAACAAAATATCACGAATAACAGAAAATATATGTTCGTGAATACCGGTAATTATTTCGCCATCAACAAATGCGGTTTCGGGTGGGTTTTCAAGTTCAATTTTAATACCTCGTTCGCGGCTTACTAAACGAATATCAAAATCTTTGTATTTGTTGTATATATCGTTACTGTCGTCGGTATGACTACCTACATTGAGGACTGCAAGTACGCAGTTTCTAAATAATTTATAACGCTCACTAGCAGACGATTGCTCTAATAAATCAACTTCTAATTGCGACAGTAAATCTAAAACCCCAGTTGGGTTTAACTGTATTAACATAGACGTGCTCCTACTACTAAATCGTAAAACTACTTGTCATAAAAGTTATAATAGCTATGACATTATTTACTGGTACAAAGTCTATCTCGCCCTGAATTTTTGGCTTCGTAAAGTGCATCATCAGCTCTATCAAATGCCTTTAATAGGGTATCGCCTTTTTTAAATTGAGTTGCACCTACCGAAATAGTGATCTCAATTTGTTTTTCTCTAAATTTAAAAGGTATATTTTTAATTACCTTTCTTACTTTATCCAGGGGTAATGTTGCGTTTTCTAGCGACACACCTGGCATTAATAGTACAAATTCTTCACCGCCATAACGCGCTATAAAATCAGACTTTCTTACCGATTTTTGCAACGCTTTCGATATAACTTGTAAGGTAATATCACCTGCGGTGTGGCCAAATCTATCATTGATAGATTTAAAGTGGTCAACATCAATAACTGCAAGCGTAACATCTGATGGCTGCACATTAAACAAATGCATTTCGTGATTGTAACGTTCGTCAAATGCAGCCCGGTTAGGCAGTTTTGTAAGCCCATCTAGTAAGCTTTTAAAGCGCTGTTCGTTTAAGCGTTTTTTATACGTTGTTAACTTATCTTCTAAAGTAACAATTCGAGTATTTATTTCATTAAAGCTAGCGCTAAGCATTTCTCTGTCTTTTCGTTCTAACTTTTCTTTTGCTATAAAATCTTCGCTTATTGATTTTAATTCGTTATCTACGAGTTCTTTTAAAGATGAGATTGATGTAGCTTTTTGCGTTTGCTCATTAAGATTTTTTATTTTTAGTTCAATGCTTTTATTAAGTGAGTCAAACTCAACTTCCATAGACTCAGAGTGCTTGCTAGTTGAGACGATAGAGTTATGAAGATCTTCGAGGGTTTGATTTAATGAAACTAAAAAGCTTTGCGCGGATTTACGCTCTTTACTTATATTTTTTACCACTACATCAATAATACTAATTGCAACATCAAGTAATGTATCGATTGAGTCACTTTCTGTAATATTATTTTTTATCTTATTAATTTGTAGCGTAGCTTCTTCTTCAAGTATAAGTTCATTTGCGAGCTCAAGTAGTTTTTTTGCACGCGCCTGTTTTACTGGGCGCTGCTGATCAACTTGAGGGTTTTGCTTGGTAAGCAACGCTTCATGATAAAAGCTAATAAGTTGATCAAGTAGCGGAATGTAACCATGAGTTGAATGAACGTTATTAATCTCGTGATCGAGTAAATTTCTTAGAGTCCTACGAGTATCGTCAGGTAAACCTTTGGTTTTTTGTAATTGTTTACCGGCACTTTGCACACTGTTGTATAAATTACGTTGCTGAGCTTGTTGAATCGATTCTTGGTTTTTAAGTAGGATTAAAGTTTCACTAATAAGGGGAGCAAGGTTTTCAAAACTCATGCCTTTATTAAGCGCACTTCTAAATTTGGCGAGGCGATTATCTAACTCGATATCTAGTCCTTTACAGCTCAACGATAGTTTAGCTGTAAAGTCACATAGAACATCTACTTGATGTTTACGAGCGCTCTCAACAGCCATACGCGCATCAATTGCTTGTTTTAGCTTTTTATCTGTTGCGTTAGATCTTTGTGACACCTAAGCATACCGCCATCAAATTAATTTCATTATCTTCAGTTTACAACAAATTTTTATTATGTGTAGTTATCTAGTAAAAAACTTAGAAATTTTAATAAGCTACTACTTATAAACTCGTATATAGGGTCATTTATCGTATTTAATTCACTTTTAAATAGGGGCTTGTTAGTCTTGTAAGCAATTAAGTTTCCACTAAGAGTCTCTATGAAAAAGTTATTAGCCCTTTCAATTTTAGCTGCATGTTCAGCGCCTGTATTTGCCGATGTAAATTATTCTTTAGAAATCTCGCAACCACAGCATCATTTAGGTGATGTAAGTGTTGAGTTTCCAAAAACAGCGCAAGCACACCTTGATATAAAACTTCCTGCGTGGCGCACGGGTCGCTACGAAATGTTAAATCTTGCAAATGGCATTCGCTACTTCAAAGCCAAAGATGAAGATGGCAAAGAACTAAAATGGGAAAAAATAGATCACAGTACATGGCGTGTACATCTTAATGAACCTACAGAAGTAAATGTTGACTACCAGGTGTATGCAAATGAGCTTGGTAAACGTGCTCGCCACATTGACGACAGCCATGCATTTATAGATGCGTCAGGCTTTTTTATGTTTAGTGAATCATTTCGCCAAGAGCCTGTAACCGTTAATTTAGACGTGCCTAAAAAGTGGCGTTCTGTATCGGGTATGAATAATTTAAAAGGCAAAAATTCATTTAAAGCAGCCGATTACGATGTACTTGTTGATTCACCAATCGAAACGGGTATTAACCAACTACACACATTTGAAGTAGAAGGGCGTGAATATGATTTAGTTATATGGGGCGATGGTAACTACGATGTAGAGCTAATGCTTACCGATCTTAAAAAATTAGTTGCCACGGGTAATGTAATTTGGGATGGCTATCCGTATGAGCGTTATGTATTTATGGTGCATGCAACATCAGGAGCTGGTGGTGCAACAGAGCATTTAAACTCAACAATTATTCAACGACCACGTGACCGATTTGGTAGCCGCGAAGATTACTTAGGTTTTATTAGCACCGCTGCGCATGAGTTTGTTCATACATGGAATGTTAAAGCATATCGCCCTCAAGGTTTAGTGCCATACGATTACACTAATATGAACTATTCAAAACTGCTGTGGATTGCAGAAGGTTCAACAAGTTACTTTGAAGATCATTTATTAGTGCGCTCAGGCATTCAAACAACAGATGAATTTTTTAAAGTAATGAGTAAAACCATTAACCGTCATTTGCAAACACCGGGCCGTGAAGTGCAAAGCGCAAGCGAAACAAGCTTTGATAAATGGATTAATCAAGGTGGCGATCACGCACGTAACTACAGCACCAATATTTATTCAGAAGGTTCGTTACTTTCACTTGCTTTAGATATTGACTTACTAGAAAAAAGCCAAGGTAAAATAAGCTATCGCGACGTGCACAAAGCACTTTATAACAATCATAAAATGCCCGCTGGATTTACAGATACAGATGTACTTAATATCTTAAAAGATTTAACAGGACGTGATTATTCAAGCTGGTGGCAAGAAAATGTAGAGTCGCCTGCAAGTATTAACTTTGACGATTTACTTACTAAAGTAGGTTTAAAGTTTGAGCGTCCTGAAAAAGCAAAAGCACTTGCAAGTATTGATGCTACCGCCAAAAATACAGGTGAATTACTGACGTTAAGTTATGTACGCCGTGGTGGCAGTGCGTGGAAAGCGGGTTTAACTACCGATGATAAAATTGTCGCTATAAACAAACATCACGTAGGTAAAGATTTAAAAACTAGCCTAGAAACGTTTAAGGCAGGCGACAAAGTAACCGTTGACTATCTTCGTCGCGATGCACTTGAAAGCTTAACATTAGTATTATCAGAAGATTTCGATAAGCCTAAAAAAGTAGTTGCTGATAAAGAGGCAACGCCACAGCAAAAAGCACTATTCAAAGCATGGATTGGCGTGGAACATCCAAATGATGTGACAAAAAAATAAATTCAGTTTTTATAGAGTTTAAATACAGTTAACAATTATTAAAAAAGAGCTTCGGCTCTTTTTTTGTTTTGTATAATGGCGTATATAATGTACATGGAAATTTAATATTAAAATTAAATTATTATTTGGTGTTTTTTATTACTAAATAAAATTACTTATGGATATAGCCTCAAAATGAAATTAGACGACGTTGCTTCAGACTTAACCAACTAATTTGTAATTAACGACTATTTGCACCAGTTATTTGATGCGGTAAATGTAATTTCTGTTCAATGTTATGACAATGAGCGTCGTGTTATTTATTGGAATGAAGGCAGTGTGCGACTTTACGGATACACCAAAGAAGAGGCCATAGGGCAAAAAATAGAAGACCTTATAATTCCAGAATCAATGTGTGAATTTGTAATTGAGGCACACCGTGATTGGGTAGAAAAAGACATAGAAATTCCAGCATCCGAAATTACCCTAAAAGGTAAAAATGGCGAAAGTGTATCTGTTTTTTCTAGCCATGTTATGTTTACAAATCAATATAATACAAAACAAATGTATTGCATTGATATTGACTTATCTGAGGTTAAAAAGGCACAAGCAGATGCATCATTTAATGAGGATATGCTAAAAACTATTTTTGAGGCAATTCCTGACCTATTTTTCTTGATGGAAAATGATGGAACTATTATTGAGTATCATGCCAGTAATGAGACCGATCTCTACACCAAGCCATAGCAATTTATTGGTAAAAAAATGGGTGATGTACTCCCGCGCGCTGTAGCCAAAAAATTTGAAACCTATATCAGCCTCGTATTAGAAAAAGAGCAGATGATGAGCTTTAAATATGAGCTAGCTTTACCCCATGGGCTCGTTTTTTTTGAAGCAAGAATAAATAAAATAACAGAATATAACCAGTTAATGGTTATTATTCGAGATATTACAGAACAGCATAAATCAGATGAACTAATTAGACATCAAGCGTATTACTATAGTCTAACTTTACTCCCTAATCGTTTTTTAGCACTTGATCGTTTGTCGCAATCGCTTATTGAAGTACAAAGAAATAACGAGAAAGCTGCGGTACTGTTTTTGGATTTAGATGACTTTAAAAAAATAAATGATTCCTTAGGTCATGAAACAGGAGACAAACTTTTAATTGAATCAGCGCAAAGGCTACAAGAGGCACTGCGAAAAGACGACACGGTAGGGCGCCTAGGTGGGGATGAGTTTATCGTATTACTACGAGGTATAACTGATCACCATTCTGCTTTAAAAATTACTGAAAAACTGGTCAATAACTTTAGAGCCCCTTTTAAAATTGAGGGCCGAGAACACATACTTACAGCGAGTATTGGTGTAGCCATATACCCAGAAAATGGTAATACAGTAGCTGATTTATTACGAAACGCTGACACTGCAATGTATCAAGCAAAATCATATGGCCGTAATACTTATTCATTTTTTACTAAAAAAATGAATGTAATTATTCAGCGCCGACTAGTAATAGAAGAGCAGATGCGTGGCGCCCTTGAACGTAATGAGTTCGAGTTATTCTACCAGCCCCAATTTGACGCCAAAAATAAACACATAATTGGCGCAGAAGCGTTATTACGCTGGCATAACCCTGTGCTAGGTAATGTAACACCCGATGAGTTTATACCTATTGCCGAAAATACAGGATTAATTGTACCCATTGGCAAGTTTGTAATTAGCCAAGCATTAGATTTTTTAAACACATGGCAAAGTACTTGTAAACGCACACAGCAATACACCATGGCTGTTAATTTATCGCCTCGCCAATTTAGGGACGTAGGGCTGCTCAGTTTTATTCAAAACTCATTGAGTGAAGCAAACGTAAATCCCGAAAGTTTAGAGCTTGAAATAACTGAGGGAGTATTGATGAGTTGCCACACTAATGTTGTTGATATATTGACTGAAATAACAGCATTAGGCATTAACTTATCAATGGATGACTTTGGTACAGGTTATTCATCATTAAGTTATTTGAGGGAGTATCCGTTTAATGTACTTAAAATAGATAGAAGTTTTATTGACGGTATTGTACTAAACAATGAAGATTGTAATCTCGTAAAGGCAATTATTGCCATGTCGCACAGTTTAGGGCTGACAGTGGTAGCCGAGGCGTAGAAACAAAAGAGCAGCATACTTTGTTGAACAAATTAGACTGTGATTTTATGCAAGGCTTCTATTTTAGTAGACCCATACCAGCAAAACAGTTTCTTGATTTTTCGATGAATTTTGATAAAAAGTAAGATCAAACACTCGATTGTAACAATTCATTGCACGGCTATTGACCTCATTAGCTACTGACGAGTAACCTGTTATAGAAACAAATAAAAAGGATTCTATAATGCGTTTAAAACCTCTTGTAGCTACATTAGCAGCCACATTTTCTTTATCACTTTCAAGTAGTGCCATAGCCGACGAAGGCATGTGGCAACCACACCAACTTCCAGAGTTAGAATCAATTTTAAAAGCCAAAGGGCTTGAAATTGATGTTGAATCTATTTCTAAATTAACCGAATTCCCAATGAATGCGGTAATTAGCTTGGGTGGCTGTACAGCATCGTTTGTATCACCTAAGGGTTTAGTTGTGTCAAACCATCACTGTGTTTATGGCTCGGTGCAATACAATTCAACACCTGAAAACAACATATTAGAAAATGGCTTTTTAGCTAAAAGCCCTGCTGAGGACTTACCAGCAGCGCCGGGTTCACGCGTATACGTCACAGAAACAGTTACTAATGTGACTGACAAAGTTAGTAAAGGTATTGAAGAACTAAGCGGTAAAGCACGCTACGACGCAATAGTAAAAAACGAAAAAGCGCTAGTAGCCCAGTGTGAAGCCGACGAAAGCTACCGTTGTAACGTGTATTCGTTTCATGGTGGTTTAGAGTTTTACCTAATTAAGTCACTTGAAATTAAAGACGTACGTTTATCTTACGCACCAGCTATGGGCGTAGGTAAATACGGTGGGGATATAGATAACTGGATGTGGCCGCGCCACACAGGCGACTTTGGTTTTTACCGTGCTTATGTAGGCAAAGATGGAAAACCAGCAGAGTACAGCGAAGACAACGTACCTTACGTACCTGACTCTTACCTAAAGGTAAGTGCCA
Source organism: Pseudoalteromonas sp. SR43-5 (assembly GCF_014163835.1). NCBI lineage: Bacteria > Pseudomonadati > Pseudomonadota > Gammaproteobacteria > Alteromonadales > Pseudoalteromonadaceae > Pseudoalteromonas > Pseudoalteromonas sp. SR43-5. The sequence continues at coordinate 142,037 of NZ_JACJEA010000002.1, read as the reverse complement.
AAGGCGTGCAAGAAGGCGACTTTGTAATGGTTACAGGCTACCCCGGGCGTACTAATCGCTACCGTATAGCAACAGAGGTAGATAACGTATTTAACGACAGCTACCCTAAAGCACGCGTTCATAACTCAAAATACGTGTCGCTTATTGAAGAAAACTCAGAAGACGGCAGTAAAGCGCGTATTGCTTACGAAAGCACCATTGCAGGTTATAACAACTATATTAAAAACTATGGTTCGATGATCGAAAGCTTCAAAAAAGGCACTATGCTTGAGCGCAAAAAACAGTTTGAGCAAGAGTTAACACAATGGATCAATAGCGATAGTGAGCGTAAAGAGCAATACGGAAGCGTATTAGGTGAGCTATCTGAGCTAATTGCACAATCACAAGAGCACAGTGAACGCGACCGAATGTTAGGTTATGTACATCGCTCACAAATGATCAGCACAGCACGACGTTTATACCGCCTAGCTTACGAAAAACAAAAGCCAAATAGCGAACGTGAATCTGGTTATCAAGAACGTGACTTACCTCGCATTAAAGCAGGGCTTGAGCGCATGACGCGCCGTTATGATAGCAAAGTAGACAAAGCTATTTTACTGCACTTTTTAGAGCTGTATGCAGCACTTCCAAAAGAAGAGCGTTTTAGCGAGGTTGATAACGTATTTAAAGTACAAAATGGGTTTGATAAAGCAACCCAAAGCGCGTTACTTGATAGCATGTATGAACAGTCAAGACTTGATAATGCCACTGTTCGCAATTCATTATTTGAACAATCGTTTAGCCAGCTAAATCAAAGCCAAGACCCATTTGTGCAGTACGCTAAAGCAATCTTTAAAGTAATGAAAGCAGAGGAAGATAAATCAAAAGCACTTGCAGGTAAATTACAAGCAGCTCGCCCAGAGCTAATGAGCGCAATCATTGCGTTTAACAAAGCTAAAAACAAACCTGTATACGCCGATGCCAATAGCACATTACGAGTAACCTATGGCACCGTAGGTGGCTACTCACCTCAAGATGGCTTGGTAGCAACACCTTTTACCTCGCTTGAAGGTTTACTAGCTAAAAACACCGATGTTGAACCATTTAATGCACCCAAAAAGTTACAAGAGCAAATTAAAGCCAAGCTTTACGGTGATTACACGGGTGGCATGAATACAGTACCCGTTAACTTTTTATCAAATGTAGACACTACCGGTGGTAACTCAGGTTCGCCAACACTTAACGGCAAAGCAGAGCTTGTTGGTTTACTGTTTGACGGTGTTTACGAAAGTATTATTGGTGACTGGGATTACAACCCTGAGCTTAATCGCTCAATCCACGTTGATTCACGCTACATGCTGTGGGTAATGGATAAAGTAGATAATGCACAAAACTTATTAGACGAAATGACAATCGTAAAATAAGTAATTAGTGAGATAAGAGAAGGGCGCTTACCGTAAAGGAAGCGCCTTTTTTGTTAATCATAATGGGTTACGGTTTGTATACGTCAGTAGCATAACTTAGTTTTGCTAAGCACGCTTCTCTTCATCGCGAAGTGTTAAAACTTCGAAGCCCGTTTCTGTTACTAGAACGGTATGTTCCCACTGAGCAGAAAGTTTCTTGTCTTTTGTTACGACTGTCCATCCATCTTTTTTAGTTTTTACCTTCTTGGAACCTTGGTTGATCATAGGCTCTATAGTAAAGGTCATACCTGCTTCAAGCACTAACCCTGTATGAGGTTTACCATAATGCAAAACTTGCGGCTCTTCATGCATTTCTTTACCAATACCATGACCGCAATATTCACGTACTACACTATAACCAGAAGATTCAGCGTGCTTTTGAATAGCATAGCCAATATCACCAAGCGTTGCTTTTGGCTTTACCACCTTAATACCTTCCCACATAGCATCATAAGTCGTTTTAACCAATCGTTTGGCTTCTGAGCTTGTCGCTGCAAAAGTATACATTTTACTTGAATCACTGATATAACCATTTTTCTCTAAGGTAATATCAATATTTAAAATATCTTTGTTTTTTAATTTATAAATATTATTGGGTATACCATGGCACACTACGTCATTAACAGATGAGTTCAATGAATACCGATAGCCATATTGGCCTTTACTGGCAGGACGAGCATGTAACACATTGGTAATATAGCTTTCTACTTTAGTGTCTATATCTAACGTAGTTATGCCCTCGCAAATAAAATCATCAAGCATTTTAAATACCTGAGCTAAAAGCTTTCCTGATTCTCTCATGAGCTCAATTTCTGCATCAGTCTTTATTGTTGCTTTACTCATGCAAAAGATCCTGAATAGTAAGCTTTTCTTTTATGAGTTGTTTTTTAATTATTTCATGGTAGGTAAGTGTCGGATTTAACTCAGCAAGCATGCCTATTTTAATCCAAAACTCTGCTTGTGAATTGATAGATCTGGACATGATATTACTCGATTTTCTAATTTCTTCATGCAGCCCATCTGATATTTTCACTATTCCCATTATATATACCGTATATGATTTATGCATGTATCGTATATAATGAAAACATGGATGTCAACTTGGAGGTCTTACAATCAAAAGTGTATTTCTCGGCCACTTCACAAGAAAAATAATTAATAAGTAATGCTTTATGTTTGCATTGAATTGTATAAGCAATCCTTTTAAACTGCATTGGGGCAGCTGATAAATTTAATGGGTTATGATATGAGATTGAATGTGACAAGAAGTGCGACTAGTATTTTATATAGCGCTATTTTGTATTTTCACTGTATTATTTTTGCACTAGGAATGGTTGAATCTACTTTTTCTGGGTATGAATTAATGAAGGTGATAAGCCCCACGACGGCAATAATTTCACTGTTAATTGCAGGCGTTTTAGCAACCATAAAAAAAGTAAGTCTATATACAAAGAAGTATTGCATCGCAATAGCTACAGTTGCTGCATTGTGTTTTCTATTTATTCAGTTTTCTTTTTTATTTCATATGCAGGGTAATTTCGATCTGGGAAGCTTTGATAACAAGCCATTTACTTTATCATTGTACGCCATTTTTATGTTTACTTGTTTTTCAGCAATTACTATCAAAGCTTTTCATAAAAATATAAAAATAAATGAAATGAAAAAAATAAAATTAGTCGTATTTATAGTTGTATTAATCGGTTCAACTGTGTGGCATCAGTCATCTTTGAATCTAGTCAGAACCCAAGATGCTAATGCAAGAGAAAAAATACACTTATTAGAAACAATGATAAACCGCTCTTTGGCTTCACAGAAAAAAGCTTTAGCTAGAATAAAGACTAGAGTAGAAAAAGTTAGTTTTGAAGATTTTATGCGTCTAATTAATATAGACTCAAAAAATTACATTAGTGATTATAATATAATCAAAGGTGTTTTAGTTCTTGATAATGAATTAAATTATATTTCAGGCGATAATTTTTCTAGCAGTTTTTACTTAAATGGAATGCTAGAAAAACCTACAATAAAATTATGGCTTAAAAGAGATATAGAGGAAGTCCAATTTGCAGCTAACTCATTAACTCTAGACTCCGATATACCAATTTTAATGTTTTTAGCCCCTGTTAAACTTGCGAATCAAAGTCGTTTTTATATATTAAATTTACTAGATATGAACTTATTATTAGAGAAAAGTTATTTAAAATATCTTAGTCGGTATGATACATATTTAGAATTAACTCCAAATGTATACTTTTCAGTAGACTATAAAAATAAAACTCAGTCTGATTTAAACAAGCTAACTAGCCGTTATAACCATTTTATCACTGAAAAAATAAATGTGATGGGTTTAGTTGAACATAATGTCTATACCTTTATCAATGACTATGAAGCAATACACATTGATACCATAATTGATCAATTAATATTATGGTTTACGTTTCTATTTATATTTATTTTTGTACTGGTAGCTGATTCATCAAGAGCCTTAGAGTTTAGTACAAAGCATGATGAATTAACTGGTTTACTGAGATTGAAAGCTTTGGAAGAAGAGTTTCTGCAGCTTAGCTCGGTTAGAGGATATAGTAATTTTGCAACTGTAATAGTTAAACTAGATTTTTATGAAGAGATACATAACTCTTTAGGTTATGAAATCAGTGATAAAATTCTGAAAAAAGCTTCTGAAAGAATAAGTATAAATGTTGACAACCGAGTATTAATTTCTAAGGGAATTAACGATAGCTTTGTTTTATATTTTACAGATACTACACCAGCTATCCTTGAGCAAAAAATTGAGGCTCTAATACTCGATTTATCTAAAGCGTACTGTATAGACACATTTGACTTCAATCTTACTGCAAGTGCTGGAGTGGTATTTTATCAAACCCCCGAATTATTTAATTTTAAGCTTAACCTTCAGCAAGCAAATATAGCCCTTGAAAAATCTACAGAGCTTGGAGGGAATCAAATACACTTTTATCAACAAATAATGGATGATAAACACAGCGAAAAAATTATTATCCGAAATAATTTACACACGGCTCTAAAGAACAACGAATTAGAAGTGTTCTACCAACCTATACATAACTTGAATGGGAACCAAATTGTAGGTGTTGAAGCGCTAGTTAGGTGGTGTTGTAACGGTGAATGGATCTCTCCGGCAAAATTTATCCCTGTAGCAGAAACTACGGGTCAAATAGTTCAAGTAGGTAAACAAGTTTTAAATCAAGTCCTTCACGATATAAAAAAACATTCGCAACTGCAAAATATAACCGTAGCAGTTAATTTTTCAACCAAGCAGATTATTAAAGACAATTTTTCTATCGACTTACTCCATTTACTTACTCAAAATAACATCACATATAAAAATTTCACTGTTGAAGTCACTGAGTCCTCCTTTCAAGAAAAGACATCTATAGAGAAAACATTACTTGAATTAATTAATTCAGGTTTGAATGTTGCTATAGACGATTTTGGGACTGGTTTTTCAAGTTTGTCACATCTTGCTAATCAGCCCGCGAACATTATTAAAATTGATCGAGAGTTTACTCTTGGAGCGGATAAAGATACGAAAGAACGAAAGCTTTTAGATACCATTATCAAAGTTTGTTATGACTTAGGCAAAAAAGTGGTAGTAGAGGGGGTAGAAGATGAAAAGCTAATTACACACTTATCTAGATATAAAGGTATTAGGATTCAAGGTTACTTTTTCTCAAAGCCGCTTCCTGTTGACCAACTTATTGAATATATTCGAGCCATACAATACAAATAATATTAGTAATTTATGTTGTCCTCTAAAGTTTCTAATACATATTTCGATTAAGCTTGTTTTATTTAGTGCTTAATACTAATTCATTAAATATAACCTTAAAATAACTTACTACCTAATGGAAGAACACAGCCATATAAAGTTTTTTTATATGGTTTTTCTAAAAAGTTCAAAAGAACATAATCCTTGAACTCATAGCTATTAACCGCCTTAACTTAAATCAAATCACCTTAACACCCTTAAATATATTTCATGTACATTTTATAACCAAGAAGTGCTAGGTTAGTGGTAAATTAATTGAAGGAAATAATTATGAAATTAGAGTCATTAGCACTGCACCATGGTTACGAATCTGAGCCTACGACCAAATCGGCAGCCGTGCCTATTTATCACACTTCTTCTTATACATTTGACAACACGCAGCATGGCGCTGATTTATTCGATTTAAAAGTACCTGGAAATATTTACACCCGCATAATGAACCCAACCAATGCCGTACTTGAACAACGTATTGCTGCAATGGAAGGGGGTATTGGCGGGCTAGCCGTGGCCTCTGGGATGGCTGCTACTACGTATGCTATTCAATGTTTGTGTGAAGTCGGTACTAACATTGTCAGCACCAGCCAAGTATATGGTGGGACGTATAACTTATTTGCTCATACACTACCTAGGCAAGGTATTGAAGCACGCATGATTAAAGCCGATGACTTTACCGCGTTCGAGAATGCTATTGACGACAACACCCGCGCTGTTTTTTGTGAATCTATTGGTAATCCTGCAGGTAATATTGTTGATATTGAACGTTTAGCACGTATTGCACACAGCAAAGGTGTGCCGCTTATTGTTGATAATACCGTGGCTACGCCGTATTTATGCCGCCCATTTGAGCTGGGCGCCGATATAGTGGTTCACTCACTTACAAAGTATATAAACGGGCACGGTACTGCTATTGGCGGCATGATTGTCGACTCAGGTAAATTTGATTGGAAAGCGAATGCCACGCGCTTTGCAATGATGAACGAGCCCGATCCGTCGTATCACAATGTGGTTTATACCGAAGCTTTTGCTGAAGCTGCATTTATTGGACGTTGTAGAGTAGTGCCACTTAGAAATACTGGCGCAGCGCTTGCGCCTAAAAACGCATCTGACATTTTAATTGGCCTTGAAACCTTAGGCTTAAGAATGGATCGCCACTGCGAGAATGCACAGCACTTGGCTGAGTATTTAGAAAATCATCCAAAAGTGCTTTGGGTTAATTACGCAGGGCTTAAATCAAGCCCGTATAACGAAATGAGCCAAAAAATTACCAGTGGTAAAGCATCGGGTATTTTAAGCTTTGGTATTGCTGGTGGCCTAGAAGCGGGTACTCGTTTTATTGATGCGCTAAACATGATTTTACGCTTAGTTAATATTGGCGATGCCAAGTCGCTTGCGTGCCATCCTGCGTCAACTACACACCGCCAATTAAATGATGAAGAGCTTGCTAATGCGGGTGTAAGTCGCGATTTAATCCGTTTGTCAGTCGGTATTGAAAACATTGCTGACATAATTGCCGATGTAAGCCAAGCGCTCGATAAGGCTTAAAATTAAATTATTTAGAAATGCTTGTTCAACTTTACTGTAAATACAGTATCGTTGGTTAAAAAGGTTTAGGTTTTCTAAACCTTTTTAACCAATCATTTAGCAACAGTTTAAATACAGGCGGTAGGCTAAATATTTATTATTTTAACTTAAATAAAAATGGCTAAAAGTAGTGATTTTTCACAATAGTTGGTATGTTACAAGTAATATTTTATTTAATTGTGTGTGATGAAAAAAAACAAACGTTCTTCTCTTCAAGATATTGCCGATGCGGTTGGTGTAACCAAAATGACGGTGAGTCGTTATTTACGTAATCCCGAAAAAGTATCAGAGTCAACTCGCACTAAAATTAGTGCAGCTATTGATACGCTAGGTTATATTGCAAATAAAGCCCCTGATTTACTCTCTAATGCTAAAAGCTATTCTATTGGTGTACTAGTCCCATCGTTAACGAATCACGTGTTTGCTCAAGTTATAAGAGGGATTGAAGATGTGACAGGGCCTGCAGGATACCAAACAATGTTGGCCCATTATGGTTACAACCCTGAAATTGAAGAAAAACGGGTTGAGTATTTATTGTCGTACCACGTTGATGGTTTAATTTTATCAGAAACCACACACACAGACAGAACGCTAAAAATGATTGAAACGTCAGGCGTACCTGTGATTGAAATAATGGATACTCATCACTCTCCTATGCAGCAAGCGGTTGGTTTTGATAATGTTAAAGCTGCTTTTGATATGACGACGGCACTTTTAAATAAAGGCTATCGCAATATTGTTTATATAGGTGCAAGGCTCGATGTACGAACACGCCTAAAATTTCAAGGTTATTCAGATGCTATGTTAGCTAAAGGTTTTACGCCTAAAAGTGTGATGACTGATCAAGCTTCATCTTATAGTTTAGGTGCTGAACTTTTACAAAAAGCGCGTACTGACTACCCAAATACTGACTGTTTGTTTTGTACTAATGATGATTTAGCAATTGGGGCTATTTTTGAATGCCAGCGAAACAACATTTTAGTGCCTAGCCAAATGGGGGTTGTGGGTTTTCATGGCCATGATATTGGCCAAGCAATGGTGCCTCAATTAGCAAGTGTGATCACCCCTCGTTATCAGATAGGTAATGTTGCGGGAAGAGAGTTGTTGAGCCGGATTAATTCAGATTTGGATGCTAGGATTAATTATAAGCAAGTAATTGATACTGGTTATATAGTTCATCTAGGTGAAAGTGTTTAAATACTCTAATTATATGAGCCTAATTACCTGAGCCTAAATAACAAAAGGCTCAGGTAATTTTTATATGTGTGATGATAACTCTACATACTGTAATTTTACAAAAACAGAGAAATAATCATAGCGACAAGTGCGCCAACAGTACCAATAATAGTTTCCATTACCGTCCACGTTTTAAGAGTTTGCATTTCGCTCAAACCGAGATAGCGACTCGCTAACCAAAATCCTGAGTCGTTTACATGGGAGAGCACAATAGAGCCCCCACCAATAGCGATAGTGACAGCGGCAAGCTGCGCTCCATCAAGGCCTAAAGGCTGAAGCATTGGAATAATTAAGCCACACGCTGTAAGCATAGCTACTGTCGCAGAGCCTTGAATAACCCGCACAGCGGCTGATAATACAAAAGCGAGTATTACAATCGGTAATCCTGAGCCAGCTAAGTAATTACCTAGTGCAGTACCTACTCCTGAATCAACTAATACTTGTTTAAATACCCCACCGGCACCAGTGACAAGAATAATAATTCCTGCAGGTTGTAAGGCACTACCACAAATTTCCATGATTCTAGCATTAGGGACACCGCGCCTTGCACCGAGCAAATAAAATGCCATTAGGCAGGCAACTAAAATTGCTGTAAATGGATGACCTATAAAGGCTAACCAATTATATAAATCAGAGTCTTTTTCAACAAAGCGGCTACCAATAGTATTTAAACTAATCATAATTAACGGCAGAGCAATTAAACCTAATGCTAATCCAAAACTAGGCGTCCCTTTACCAACTCTTTGGTTATCGTCGATTTGTTCGTGCTGTGGGAGTTCTACATGAATAGATTTAGAAATAATAGAGCCCCAAATTGGACCTCCTATAATCATTGCCGGTATGGCAGCAATAAGGCCAAATAAAATCATATAACCATAGTCAGCGCCTAATTGAGAGGCAACCAAAATCGGCCCTGGCGCAGGAATAAGAAACGCCTGACAAGACGCTATCCCAGCAAGTAGCCCAATACCAATTTTAACAACGCTGCCACCGCCTTTTCGTACCACAGCAAAAACAATACCGATTAAAAGTACAACGGCTACATCAAAAAAGAGGGGGAGGGCACAAATAAAGCCCGTAAAGGTAAGCGCCCAATTAGCGTTTTTTTCTCCAAAACGGTGTAAAAGTGTGTGGGCAATGCGATCCAGCGCGCCGGTTTCTTCCATTACTTTGCCAAACATGGCGCCTAAAGCGACCACCACCGCTACAAAGCCTAGTGTTCCGGCCATTCCTTTTTGAATTGTAGCGGCAATTATTTCTGGGCTCATTCCTGAGAATAATCCTGCAATCATAGAAACAAGGATCAAAGAGACGACAGCATGTAGTCGTACTTTCATTACTAAAAAAAGCAATAAAAATATGGAGCCTACCGCTGTTAGTATTAATGATAAATCTGACATTTTTCCCTACTTATATTCAGTGTGAATTATGATGTTTAGTGTGTGTTTAACTTCACTTTCGTATTTGTTACGGGTAACATGTTACCCGTAACTCAATATAATATATACATTGAAGATAATTAATTATTAAATTAAGGCGAGGGTAAATACATGAGTAACACAAATGTAGGTCGTATTTATATTGTAATGGGGGTTTCAAGCACAGGAAAGTCAAGTGTGGGTGATGCATTAGCAAAGCGCATTGGCGCTAAATTTATCGACGGAGACGACTTACATCCCAAGGCTAATATATTAAAGATGTCATCTGGGCAGCCTTTAAATGATGCTGATCGTGTGCCTTGGCTCGAAAGAATACGTGATGCTGCATTTAGCATTGAAAAGAAAAATGAAGTCGCGGTAATAGTCTGCTCAGCATTAAAAAAGAAATACCGAGAACAAATATGTGATGGAAATAGAGGCATTACCTTTTTACATCTTTTTGGTGATTTTGAGCTGGTTAAAAGCCGTATGCAGGACAGAAAAGGGCATTTTATGCCTGTTGATTTACTCAAAAGCCAATTTGAAGCGCTAGAAGTTCCAAAAGAAGATGAGCCCAATGTTATAAATATAGATATTAATAACTCATTTGAGCAAGTAGTCGAAAGCTGTATTAGCGCAACTAAAATGAATAGCCACAACAAGTTAAAAGTTTTTAGTTAATCAATTAACTGTTACTTTTAACATTTAGGGGCTTTATTTGTTATGAGTTAGCGTCTGCTCGTGGTGTTTCTAAAATCGCTTTTTTTTCATCTTCAGATAATATTATCCAATCAAAAATTTCTTCGTTGGTACGCCCACACCCGGTGCAGTAACCGCTGCGCCTTTCGCATATTCCTAGGCAATCAGTTTTAAATTTAGATGGTTTTTTGTTTTGATTTAATTGGCGCATTATTAAAGTCCTAACGGTGGAGCAATTTCAAAGCGAGTAGAAAACCCATTACCTTCTTGATTGGTAGCAAGTGTAATGACAGGGGTTTTAGTATCAAGTACAAAGGTGCTGTAAATTGAACTTGCTGTTTCTTTTTGGCTTTCCAACCAACCTGTTTTGGTTAAGCATTGGCGCAATTGCTTAGCCAGTTTTTGATGAGACTTTATTGTTTGCGTTTGTGTTTTAACAGGTGTTTGGCATTGGTAGCTTGCTTGCTCTGACTTATTTAAAGTTACTGTACAGTTTGCTCCAATTATATGAGTATTAGTACGCCATTGATTAGTAAACTGGTTATTTACTTTATCTGTTTTGATTGAATTAAAACCAGACTCATAACCATTTATTAGGTTATTTATGGTGCTGCATTCATCGGGTGTTACTGTGGTTTTTACAGACTGATTCGTTGTAGTAGTGGTTGCTGTAGTTGTAGTCTGATTAGTTTTGCTGGTACAGCCCGCTAAAATAAACGCGACGACTAAAATAAATGCGACAATAGAAGGGGTAATATAGTTTTTCATAGTTCACAGTAACCGATTAATTTAGCCACGCACTATATCACACGTGATTTACTGTAAAAATAAAAAAGCCCATATAAATATGAGCCTCTTTGTTAGACACAACTAATGCTATTTATGGCGACCTTGCAAGCATTTAACTACATCTTCAAGGGCTAAGCCTTGGCGTTGTAGTAATACAGTCAGGTGATAAATTAAATCAGCAGACTCGTTTGTTAGCTCATCGTTATCGTGTTTCATAGCGGCAAGGGCAACTTCTACGCCTTCTTCACCTACTTTTTGACAACTACGGCTTAAGTCTTTTGCAAATAATGACGCTGTGTAGCTTTTTTCAGGGTCGTCATTTTTACGCGCAACAATCACATCTTCTAACTGTGCTAAAAAGCTTAAACTTGGTTTTGCTTCATCACCAAAACAGCTTTGTGTGCCTAAGTGACACGTTGGGCCTTCTGGGTTGGCAAGTACTAAAATTGAATCGTAGTCACAATCTGTATGCACAGATACTACGTTTAAGTAGTTTTCTGATGACTCGCCTTTAGTCCATAAACGCGATTTTGAACGCGAGTAAAACGTTACCTTATTGGTATCAAGCGTAACAGCGAGTGCTTCGCTGTTCATAAAGCCTTGCATTAAAATAACACCAGAGCGGGCATCTTGAATAATAGCAGGGATCATGTCACTTTTAGCGAAATCGACCTGAGCTTGGTTTTGTTGTGTTACTTGCATAATCTTGCTGCCACTTGGTTATCTGTTAAAAATTGTTTTAGTTCGCCAATGTTAATCACATTTTTATGAAAAACGCTGGCGGCTAATGCACCATCTACTTTGCTTTGTTTAAATACATCTACAAAATCTTGCATACTACCCGCACCACCAGAGGCGATTAAAGGAATGTCACACAGCTCGCGAATTTTACTTAGTTGCTCGTTGTCGTAACCGTTACGAACGCCATCTTGGTTCATACAGTTTAATACAATTTCGCCTGCGCCTAGGTCTTGTACGCGTTTAACCCATTCTTGTGTTTTATAGCGCGTACGGCTTGATGCATTAGGATCGCCGGTTAATTGGTAAACTAAATACTCGCCGGTAATTTCATCAAAAAAGCTGTCAATGCCGACTACAACACATTGCTTACCAAACTCATCGTGTAATTCTTTAATAAGTTCAGGACGCGCAATAGCAGGGCTGTTAATACTTATTTTGTCTGCGCCGCGCTCAAGTACACGCGCTGCATCAGCCACTGATTTAATACCGCCGGCTACACAAAATGGAATATCGATATTACGTGCAATGCTCTCTACCCAGTTTACATCAAGTAGGCGTTTTTCAACGCTTGCACTGATTTCGTAAAAAACCAGTTCATCGGCGCCAGCTTCGCTATAGGCTTTAGCCATTGTTAAAATATCGCCAACTATTTCATGGCCTTTAAACTTAACGCCTTTAACTACTTGGCCGTCTTTAACGTCTAAACACGGGATTATGCGTTTTGATAACATGCCAGTGCCTCCTCAACGCTAAATGCGCCATCAAGCAATGATTTACCTAAAATAACGCCGCCCACACCAAGCTCTTTAAGCTTTTTAATGTCATCTAGTGAGCTTACGCCCCCTGAGGCTTGCACTTTAATTGTGCTGTTGTGGCGAGTTAGGTCTTCGTAAAGCTCAAATGATGGGCCCGTCATGGTGCCATCTTTACTGATGTCCGTACATAAAAAATCGATAACACCTAAGCTCACATAAAAATCTACCAGCTCAAGTAAACCAAATTCAGATTCACTTAACCAACCGTGCGTTGCTGGTGCCCAGCCCGTGGCTGTTTTATTTACATCAAGAGCAATTACAAAATGCTCTGCGCCAAATTGCTCAATCCAGGCTTTTACTTGTTCGCGTTTTTCTACTGCCATTGAACCAATAACAACTTGGTTTGCACCGGCTTTTAGCCAATCACTTACATCTTGCTCTGAGCGAATACCGCCGCCTACTTGATACGGTACGTTAAGTGCTTTGGTCGCAGCTTGAATATGTTTCCACTGTTTTTTACTTGGATCGCGTGCACCTTCTAAATCAACAAGGTGAAGTTTACCTGCGCCGCTGTCGGCGTATTCTTTTAAACGCGCGCCAAGTTCGAAAGGGTAAAACTGTGCTGTGTCGTATTTACCTTGGTACAAGCGCACAATTTGATTTTGTAATACGTCTAATGCTGGAATAATCACAAATAATCTCTTTTTTGTTAGTTAATGGGCAGCTTATAACTGCCAATCAACAAAATTTTGTAATAAACGTGCGCCAACTTTTGCGCTGCGCTCTGGGTGAAATTGCATGCCTGCGTAATTGTCTTTAGCAACAATGGCTGAAAAGGTTTGACCATATTCGCCGCTCACTAGTGTGGCGTCGTTTACGGTGTGCGCAAAGCTGTGAACAAAATACACTTGCTCATCAAGCGTTAGCCCTTTAGTTAATGCATGCTCTTTGTTAACGCTTAAGTTATTCCAACCCATATGCGGCGACGTTAAATTGCCTACATCAAGCGCTTTTACTTGCCCTGGTATTTTACCTAGGCACTGTACGTTACCTTCTTCGGTGCTTTCGCACAGTAACTGCATACCTAAACAAATGCCCATAAGCGGGCGCTGGTATTCATTTATAGCTTGTTGCCAGCCGTTATCTACTAGGCGTTTCATAGCAACCGACGCGTGGCCTACACCTGGCAATATAGCGCGCTCAAAACCCGCTAATTGCTCTGGTGAAGTAATTACTGTTGGTGTTTGCCCTAAGCGTTCAAACGCAAAGCGTACTGAATTTATATTGGCACAACCGGTATTAATTATGGCAATCATAAACATCCCTTAGAGCTGGCTGTTTGTTGGGTCGTGTCTTGTGCTACGGCCATACGAAGAGCACGTGAAAACGCTTTAAATAAACCTTCTACTTGGTGATGACAGTTACCGTCGCTTACCGATAAAATAAGGCTAATAGCGGCGTTATCACTCAAGCTTTTGAAAAAGTGCTCAACCATTTGTACGTCTAAGTCGCCTGCTTTTTCGCGGCTAAAGTTAGCGTTTAATACAAATGATGCACGGCCCGATAAATCAATTTGTGCTTCAGCTTTACACTCGTCCATAGGAAGGGCAAAACCATAGCGTGCAATTTGCGATTTAGTGCCAAGCGCTTGTTTAAGTGCGACACCAAGAGCAATACCAATGTCTTCAACAAGGTGGTGCTCGTCTATGTGTAAATCGCCTTTAGCTTTAATGTTTAAACCAATGTTTGCGTGGGTGCGAATTTGATCAAGCATGTGATCAAAAAAGCCAAGTCCGGTGTCTATACTGCCATTTTTAGTTTGATCTAAGTTTATGGCTACATCAATTTGGGTTTCTTTAGTGTTGCGTGTAACACGACCTTCGCGGTTTGCGGTGGTCAATTTAGTTACTATCGCACTCCAATCGCCGTCGTATAAAATACCTTCACAACATAAGTTTTGAGCAAGGCCAATATCGGTCTGGCGATCGCCAATAACAAAAGAGCGCGCTAAGTCTACTTTGCCTGAGCGCATAAGCTCGGTAAGTAAGCCCGTTTTAGGTTTACGGCAATCACAGTTTTGCTCGTCAAAGTGTGGGCAAATTAATACTTCGTCAAAGCTAATGCCTTGGCTTTGCATTATGTCCATCATTTTGTCTTGTGCTATGTCAAAATCAGCAGTAGGAAAGCTATCTGTGCCTAAACCATCTTGGTTAGACACCATTACTAAACGGTAACCTGCGGCTTGTAATTGTAATAACGCAGGAATAACACCAGGTAAAAATGCTAGCTTTTCAAGGCTATCTACCTGTTTGTCGGTAATTGGCTCTTCAATAATAGTGCCGTCGCGGTCTATAAATAAATAGGGGTTACTCATGATACTTCGTTTCCTGCTAAAGATGCTGCGGTAGCCGGCGTTTGTAAGCCATCTAACCAAATTTTTACTTGTTCAAGTTCTTGTTCACTACCAATTGAAATTCGTAGCCAGTCGTCTTCACCGTATAGTGTAAAAGCGCGCATAACCAAACCTTGCTCAAGTGCAATTTTAAAGTAGTTTTTATCGGCTAATTTTAAAGTAACAAAGTTACCTTCACCAGTGAGAATTTTTAATGCAGCAGGGGAGGCGTTTAGCCAATCTACCAACTTAGCTTTTAAGCTATTTAAAATAGTAACTTGGCGGCGCATTGATGTAATTGCATCGGGTGCAATTGCTTGTGCTGCAATACTTGCTACAACACCTGATACCGGATACGGCGCAATGACTTTACGAATTGGCGCAAGAACGCTTGCTTGTGCAAGCGTAAAGCCCGTTCTGAGCCCTGCAAGCGCAAAGGCTTTAGAAAGCGTGCGCAGAACCACTACATTACTAAACTCATTAATAAGTTTTGTGGCGCTTTGCTCTGGGCAAAACTCTATATAGGCTTCGTCAACAATAACCAGTGCTTTACCCATAAGTGCTGTTGCAATCGCTTTTACTTTATCAAGTGGTGTTAGGCTGCCCGTTGGATTATTTGGGTTACAAATAAATACCAGTTTTGAGCTGCCAACAGCTGCAACTATTTCGTCAGCACTGCCACTTAATAATAATTCTTGGGTAAGCGCGTTAATACCAACGTTGTGTGTATCGGCGGTAACTTTGTACATACCGTAGGTTGGTAAAAATAGCGCAATACTATCTTTAGCTGGCTCACAGTAAGTGCGCACTAAAAGCTCAATGCCTTCATCTGCGCCGCGCGTCATTAATACGTTTTCGCTTTCAAGATCTGTATAAGCTGCGTACCTGTCAATAACCAGTTGCGGTTGTGGGTCGGGGTAGCGATTTAAATCCTCAATACTCAGTTCAAGATTTTTAGCATACGGGCTTTCGTTAGCATTTAGCCACGTAGTACCGGTTAGCTTTTCACTTTTTGCAGAGCTGTATGCAGCAAGGGCTGCAATATTCTTAGGTAATAAGCTAGACGCTTGTGCGCTCTCATTGCTCATTTTTAATTGCCTCTAAACGAATTGAAACCGCATTAGCGTGGGCATCAAGGCCTTCTGCATCTGCAAGTGGTAAAATTGCTTTTGAAAGCTGCGTTAAACCACTTTTAGTAATTGTTTGCACTGTGTATGTACGGAAAAAATCAAGCAAGTTTAAACTCGAGTAAGTTGCACTGTAACCATATGTTGGTAACACGTGGTTAGTACCCGATGCGTAATCGCCTGCAGATTCTGGTGTGTAGTCACCTACAAATACTGAGCCTGCATTTTTAACTTTATCTAGGTAAGGTGTTGCATCGCCTAGTTGTAAAATTAAGTGCTCTGGGCCGTATTGCGCCGATACGTCAAATGCTTGCTCAACAGAATCAACCAAAATAAGTGAAGAATTAGCGAGCGCTTGCTCGGCTGTTTCTTTGCGGCTCAAATTAGCTAATTGGCGTGTAAGTGCCTGCTGAGTTTGTTCTATAATACTTTCGCTGTTACATAATAAAATAACCTGCGAGTCTGCGCCGTGCTCTGCTTGTGAGAGTAAATCGGCGGCTATAAATTCTGGGTTTGCACGTTCATCTGCTATAACTAATACTTCAGACGGACCTGCTGGCATATCAATTGCCATACCTGGGATAGTTTGCGCAACGAGCTGTTTAGCCATTGTTACGAAGCTATTACCTGGGCCAAAAATTTTGTTTACTTTAGGAATTGATTCGGTGCCATAAGCCATTGCTGCAATTGCGCCTGCGCCACCACTTTCTATCAAAGTAGTAATGCCACATAACTTAGCTGCATATAAAATAGCAGGGTTAATTGCTTTATCACCTTGTACCGGCGTAGCTAGTACAACGGTTTTAGCGCCGCTTAACTGTGCTAATACACCTTGCATAATAACTGACGATGGCAGCGGAGCACTGCCACCGGGTACATAAATACCGACTGCTTCGATGGCTTGATATTTCAGTTCACATACAACGCCTGGTTGGGTTGATAATTTAATATCTTTTGGCAACTGCGCTTCGTGAAAACGTTTAACATTTGCATAAGCGGTGTCAATTGCGTATTTAAGCTCAGCACTCAGTGCTTGCTCAGATGCGTTAATTTCATCTAGCGGTACGCGCAAACGTGGGTTAGCTCTATTATCAAACTCTTTGGCCATACTAAGTAAGGCCTCATCGCCTTGCTCTTTTACATTAGCTAAAATAGTTTTGCATATTGCTTCAACCTTTGCGCTTACAGAAACTGCAGGGCGCATTAGCGCCGCTGCTTGTACTTGTGAAGATTCCTCATTCCAACGAAGCATGGTACTTACTCCATCATTTTTTCAATTGGCATAACTAAAATAGAGTTAGCACCTAGGGCTTTTAACTGCTCCATTGTTTCCCAAAATAATGTTTCGCTGCTTACCATGTGCAGTGCTACGTATTCTTCATTACCCGCAAGGGCAAGTAGAGTCGGTTGACCAGAACCAGGTAAAATTTCACAAATTTCATCAAGTTTGTTTTTTGGTGCGTGTAGCATGATGTATTTGCTTTCTTTAGCTTGTCTAACACCACGTAGGCGCGGCATAAGCTTATTGATTAGTGCTAGTTTGTCAGCGTCTTGCAGATCTTTATTTTGAATTAAACATGCGTTTGATTCTAAAATTGTATCACCTTGAATTAAGCCGTTAGCTTCAAGTGTTGCGCCAGTAGATACTAAATCACAAATTGCATCAGATAAACCTGCACGTGGTGCTACTTCAACAGAGCCTGTAAGCATTACTGTACTTGCGTTGATGCCTTCGCGCTTTAACCACTGAGTTAAAATTTCTGGGTAGGTAGTTGCAATACGTTTGCCTTCAAACCAACTCTTATCGCGAGCGCCTAGCTCTTGTGGCCATGCAAGTGCAAGACGACAGTAACCAAAATCTAGTTTTGAAAGTTTGTTTACTTCGCTTGGAACACCTTGGCGTTCACGTTCTGCTTGAACTTCTACTAGTACGTTTTCGCCAACAATACCTAAATCACATACACCGTCCATTACTAAACCAGGAATATCGTCATCACGCACACGTAGTACGTCAATTGGCATATTAGTTGAGTGTGCAATTAAGCGTTGTTCACGAAGGTTAAGTTTAACACCTAACTGTTTTAATAGATCTTGACAATCTTTAGATAGGCGGCCGCCTTTTTGGATGGCGATACGTAGACGATTTGTGTTACTCATTATTCATTTTCCTTTAATTTAAAAACTAAAAACCCCGAGGGGAACCTCAGGGCGAAAATGAATCAATGTTTTTTGAATCGCCAGAGGTTCCTTTTAGGAATAACCTCTCAGCGAAAGACCTGACAGGTTATTCCGGTGAATGGTGGTGATGATGTACTGTTGTCAGGTTTAAGCGCATTTTTTATCCTATGTAACTGCTCGTTGTTATAGTAACGTTCAGTTGTTATCTGTTTAAATAAATTTCGCATTCATAAAAACATAAACAGCCATATTATGGCAAGTTTTTTTTAGCTTAATTAAAGCATATCTTATAACTGTCGATAATATTAAGAAGGGAAGTACATTTTTTGCATATATTTGTTTGTTTATTAGCCAAACCAAGCGTTTAGATAATTTAACAGTAAACTAAGGAAGTGTGGATGGATATCATGATTCCTTATTTAGGAAGAATAACCAGACTAGAAGTTGAGTCAAAAAGTGCTTTTCATATTGCGGGTGTGCAAAGTGGATCGGCCGCTGAAAAAGTTGAGCTAGAGAATAAAAAAAGGCGTGAGTTACAAAAAAAGAAAAAGCTCAATATGCTTGATGATCAAAATAGTAAAAAAAAGTCTAACGTAGATGATGACGAAAACCCCCATTTAGATACGTGGGCTTGATAATACCAATTTTACTAAATACATAAGCAATTAACTAAAAAGGCCCTTGCGGGCCTTTTTACTATGTATTTTGCTTATGCCAATTAGCTTAAACTCTTAAGCAGATAGGCATTACTATTGGTTTTTGCTTTTAAATATATAAAAGCTAAATATAGCGAACACACATACCTGAGCTACAATACCTTGCCATGTTGACTTAATACCAAGCCATGCTATTTCAAAGCTCATTGGTAGCGACGCAATACCTATTATATCGGCCTCTTGTAATGCAATAACGGCTTTGCCCATAAGCACAAACGAGAGTGCAAATAATAGGTAAGTGGTAATTGCAAAAAACTTAGCAACCGGTAATTTAATTGAGTACTTAATTAATACCCACGTAATAATAGCCAGTATTGCTACAGCTATCGCGAAACCCGACGCAATAGATGAATATTGAGCAGGCGAGCTTTGCGTTAATAAAGACTGATAAAACAATACGGTTTCGAATACTTCTCGGTACACGGCAATAAAAGAAAGCCCCGCTAATCCCCAAAGTGTTCCCGACTCAAGACGCTTATCTATATTGTCTTTTATATATTTTTGCCATTGTTGCGCACTTGTTTTACTGTGCATCCATACGCCAACATACAGTAAGATTACAGCGGCAAACAATGCACCTGCACCTTCCATAACTTCGCGACTTGCACCACTTATTTCTATTAATGTTTGCGCAGCAGCCCATGTTAAGCCACCGGCAATAAGTGCGGTTACCCAGCCAACATGTACGTATTTAAGCGCATCTTGACGTTTCGTTTTAATAAGCACAGTCATAAGGGCAATTATAACTAAGAGTGCCTCTAAGCCTTCTCGCAGTAATATTATTAAACTCGCTGAAAGTAGGGCGCCATCAGTTAGCTTGGTTTCGTTTAGCATGCTATCTGCTTTAGCGAGTTGCGTTAGTGCGGCATTTACTTTTTCGGCAACAACGGCTGTATCTTTTTCGTTTTTGAATGTTTGGCGTAGGTTCATCAGTTGTACTTCGATGTTTTTACGCAGTGTTTCGTCGTAGGCATTTAAGTTGTTTTCAACAAGCTCAAAGCCATCTAAGTATGCGCTAATTGCTAAATCACTTGCTTGTGAGTAATTGCCTTTAGCATGCGCAGCTTGCGCTGCAAGTAACTGCGTGCGAGTAACTGTTATCGGATTTTTGTTAGCGCTAAATAATTGCTCTGGATTACCACGAAGCCATTTAACGTAATGTGCTTGTGCTTCACTTTGACCTGCCGATAATTGTGCAGGGTTTAGGTTTACAATCTGCGAAGCGGTAATGTTTTGTTCTACATTTTGTGGTTTTTGAACATCTTTAAATGCCAAGCTACCTACATAAAAAGCTAAAGACCATCGTTGTTGTTCATTAAATTGGGTAAAAGCAACCATAGGCGTGTCGTCAATGCCGTTACTTACAGCGTCAAATAACCCCATTAATGAGCGGTTTGTTGCGCGTTCTTCATCGGTAAAGTTGGTAGGTTCTGGCGATAAATTTTTTGCAAGCGGACCGTCGCCTTGACCGCTTTGGCCGTGACACATTGAGCAGTTAGTAGCAAAAAGCGCTTTAGTTTGCTCAACCGGAAGCAGTGATGTAGGTAACGATAGTTGTGGCATAAAGGTAAGCAGCGACTCACGAAGCGCTGAGCTTGCTGCACGTACATCGGCAACACTCGCTTTATTGGCAATCGCTGTATGCAGTGCTTTAGCTTGTGCCTTTACTGTATCAAACTCATTGGTTTGGCTTGATAGCTGTCCAGCTTGCTCAATAATAACGTGCGAAAATTCAGTCATTTCTTGATATTCGTCGGGGTCTAGTATTTCACCATTTCCAACAGCTGCCACGTAATCTACACCTACATACTCTGCAAGCTGTGCAATTTGTTTTATTTTTGTTTGCTCATTAGGTGAGGCCGACACATTAAAGCTTGCCATAGCCATTATAAAAAGCACAAAAAAACAATGAAATTGTCGTTTGCCCAGAGATACCAAATTTAAAAACACGTGAGAATTATTTTTGGACATTGAAAAGCCCTACAGAGGAAAAGCCAAAATTATAATTGTTTTCATTTGCATTTCAAGCGGATTAATTTAAACAAAGAAGATAAATAAAAAGGATAACAATTTATAGAACTTTAAAGTGTTTTTGTAACACGTGAGTAACAGTAACCAAGTGATTTATATAATAACTTGGTTACTGAGTTGATTGCTCACAAAGCATTTATTACTTTGCTTGCTCAGCTGATTTAATGCTGCTTTGAATTAGCGGCGAAATAGTTAAGCCTTGTACAATAATAGAAAATATAACCACAACGTAGGTAACAATCACGATTAGGTTATGTAGGTCAGAGCCACCTATAAAAACTTGCTCGCGTGGAATTGCTGCCGCCATTGCCAGTGCAAGACCACCGCGTAGCCCACCCCAGGTTAAAATTTTAACACTGTGTTTATCGTAACTTCTAAAGCGTTTAAAGATAACAAAGGGTGCGCCTACGCTAATAAAGCGTGCTAGTAATACTGCAGGTACCATTAGTAGGCCTAAGCCAATTTCACCAAGCGTGATTGGCATCGTCACTATTAGCATACCTATTATTAAAAACAATAGGGCATTTAAAAAGCTATCGGTTGCATGCCAAAAATCTTTTACGTAACGAGTGTCTTCAGGCCCCGTGCGCTCAGTTGCTTTAGTACGAGTAATGTTACCCATTAATATGCCGCTCGTTACCATGGCAAGTGCGCCTGATATTTCCCAAATATTTGCAGCAGCAAAACCTGCGGTAGGAATAGTTAAGGTTATCAATAAGCGAATATTTACATCGCGGCTGTTAATAATTAAAAAGTGGCCAACCAAAGCGATAACCAAACCAAACGCAATACCGCCTAGGGCGTCTACAAAAAAGAGTTCTGCTATATCGCCAAATTGTGCATCGGTGCCATAAAAAGCAACCGAAAAAATGGTCGTAAATATTACTAAACCAATACCGTCGTTAAATAGTGACTCACCTTCTACTTGAACTGAGATTCCTTCTGGCGCTCGCATTTGTTTAATAATAGCAAGTACAGCAATAGGGTCGGTTGGGCTAATAAGCGCGCCAAATAATAAACAGTATATAAACGGTACATCAAAGCCAAATAAGGCAAATAGATAAAAACTTAAATAACCGACTATAAAAGTGGAAGCAATAGTAGAAAATAGCACTAGTGCGGTTATTTCCCAGCGCTGTTTACGAAGCGCCATAAGGTTAATTTCCAATGCGCCAGCATAAAGTAAAAATCCGAGCATACCTTTGAGTAATAACTCGTTAAAGTTAATACTGGAAACAATTTGGGTCATGGCTAACGCATTTTGATCGCCTAATAATTTAACGGCAATAATCAATAATAAAGAAATAACAACTGAGCCTGTAGTAATGGCAATTGTAGTTTGCATTTTGAGGATATATTGGTTTGCAAAAGCAATAAAAATTGCAATGGCAGAGAGAAAACAAATGAGATACCAAGCATTCATTGGCTAACCTTACTATTTTTTTAACGACAAACGAAAAAGGGGAGTATAAACGCGGCATATGGTACTCCTGTGCTTTATCTGTGTCACAGTCTTTATGGTTTGATTAGCTATATTTATTATGTCCTGCAGGACATTTAGTTAATTTATAATTTCTATTGTTACGTTTTGTAATGCACTTTTTAATACTAGGTTACTTGGTGCAGGTAGTTGACTAAACCAATATAAAACATTGCTCTAAATAGTCCTTTTCTATTGTTGAAAGCGCGCCTTCTAATACGTACTTAAATGTTTTTAACTGCGTTAATTACCACTCTCAGTTAATCAAAAAATAAAACTCTATTTTTTGTTTTCACCAGCCATTTTTTAAACTTCTTCAATTTTTTCTAATCCTTTTTTAAATACTGGATAATGTAATTTTAAGTAAATATATGTTTACAAAGTGTAAAGTGGAGATTTTGATTACTTGTCACTAAATCAGTAACTAACTGTAATTTATTAGTTTAAATTTTAAACTAATACTTTACGTGTAAATTAAATGTTTAATTTTTAAATCTTCAATTTGTAACATATGCTTGATCCTTAATCGGGTACAGGTGGTTCCGGTTAATACAATTCCACTACAAACTAAATATTTTAACGGAGCGTAAACGTGAATTTATCAAAAATCACATTAGCAACTTTTGCTGCTTTAACTTTTGTTCAAGCAACAGATGCAGTAGCTGCGAATAAGAAATACCTAAATCAGCAACCGGATATAAATACTATGGTGCAATCAAACTCTGCATCAATATTATCTACAAGTCCTCAAGAATTGATTGGGTTGAGTGTAAGGAACGAATTAGTTGTATTAAAAGAGTTTACAAGCAATAACGGGGAGGTGACTCGCCGGTATCAACAAACCTACCAGGGGTTACCCGTGATAGGGGATACACTAAGCCTAACATTTAAAAACGGCATGCTAAAAAAAGCGCACGGCGCGGCAGTGTATGACATTGAAGGTGATATAAGCGATGTTAGTGCTAAATTATCAGCTAAACAGGCGATGCTCCAAAGCCAAAATGTAGGTATTGCAGCAAAAACAATTGGCTTAAAAAAACATAATGAAAAATCAAGATTGGCTATTTGGGTCGATCAGCAAAGCAAAGCGCACTTGGTTTATGAGGTGTCGTATGTCACCTATGGTAAATCGCCTTCTAGACCCTATCAGATTATTGATGCTAACTCTGGCGAAGTGCTACTTAGCTTTGACAATCTTCAGCATGCAGATGCTACAGGTCCAGGCGGAAATTTAAAAACAGGAAAATACATATATGGTACTGACTTTGATAGTTTAGATGTTACCCAGTCAGGCAATAACTGTACGATGAACAATACAAACGTGCGCACCATAAACCTCAACGGTGGTACTAGTGGTACGTCTGCATATTCTTTTACTTGTCCTGAAAATACATTTAAAGAAATAAATGGTGCTTATTCTCCTCTCAATGATGCGCATTATTTTGGAAATGTAATTTTTAATATGTATAACGATTGGATCGGTACGCCACCACTTACGTTTCAATTAAAAATGCGAGTTCACTACAGTAGTAACTATGAAAATGCATTTTGGGATGGCAGCGCCATGACCTTTGGTGATGGCCAAAATACGTTTTATCCGCTTGTTAGTCTAGACGTGTCTGCTCATGAGGTAAGCCATGGATTTACTGAACAAAACTCTGGCTTAGTGTACAGCGGAAAATCAGGCGGTTTAAATGAAGCCTTTTCTGATATGGCGGGTGAAGCGGCCGAATTTTATATGAAAGGCACTAATGATTGGCTAGTCGGCCAAGACATATTTAAAGGCAATGGTGCGCTTCGCTACATGAATAATCCAACGCAAGATGGTAATTCAATAGATAACCAATCAAGTTATTATTCTGGGATGGATGTGCACCATAGCTCTGGTGTATTTAATAAAGCTTTTTATAATTTGGCTACCACACCCGGTTGGGATACAAAAAAAGCATTTATTGTAATGACTAGAGCTAATCAGCTTTATTGGAGCGCAAGTACAAATTGGGATTTAGCCGGTAATGGCGTAATGGATGCAGCTTGTGATTTAAACTATGACCCAAGTGATGTACAAGCAGCGCTAAGTGCTGTGGGAGTAAACTCTAATTTAAGTTCAGGTAGCACGTGTAGCTCAACACCTCCTCCAACTAACGATGAAGCTTTAACTAATGGCGTAACTCGTACTGGTATAAGTGGCTCAGCTAAAGAGCAATTGTTTTTTACGCTAGAGGTTCCTGCTGGAGCAAGTAATTTAGTGTTTAATACAAATGGTGGATCAGGCGATGCTGATCTTTATGTACAATTTGGATCAAAACCAACGTTAAATAACTTTGATTGTAAAAGTACCACTTCATCAAGTACTGAGAGCTGTTTAATTAGTAATGTTCAAAGCGGAACTTACTACGTGATGGTAGAGGCATGGAATGCAATTTCTGGGGTTTCTCTAACGGGTAGCTTTGATGGCAGTAATGGGGGCGATGTTACTCCTATCAATGTAACTGAAACTAATGTGAGTGTTGGTGCGGGTTCGTGGACGCGGTTTACACAAACATTAAATGAGGGTTATTCATCACTTGATGTTTCTATATCTGGTGGAAGTGGTGATGCTGATTTGTATGTAAATTATGGAGCAGCATCAAGTACGGGGACATACCTTTGTCGCCCATATAAAAATGGTAATAGTGAAAGCTGTACCTTTGATGCTCCTCAAGCGGGCACTTGGTATATAGACTTACGTGGTTATAGCTCTGCAAGTGGTGTAACGCTTAGTATTTCAGCAAATTAAACCTACTTTTAGGGAGCAATAGCTCCCTTTCTTTTAAAGTTGTATTTAATAACAAGGAATACTGATGAAAACTTCTATTTATACTTCCCTATTATGCGCATTTACTTTTTTAACATCGTCGTCATTATATGCTCAAAATAATGAAAGCATTTGGGTTAGTATTGACCCGGTTGCTGCAAAACATTATCAGCAAGTTCAAAAAACATTTACACAAAACGATCAATTATTAAGTGTACAGAATACAAATATGGATTCGGTAAACTTAATGAGAATCGATCAGGGAAATATCATTCAATTAAGTGAGTTTATGCATGATAATTATCATCGCTGTGGAGGGTTTGTTGCTCATGATTCGTTAATCGAGGCTAATGAATACACTCAGCAGTTAGCTGCCGTTCAAAATCAAAATCTAAGTGCGTTAGCTGCTACATATAGCATTAACAATCCGCAAACAACTCAGCAATTAATAAATAGTATTAGTCCAAATAATTTGACGAACACAGTTAATTCGATGAGTAGCTTTTATAATCGCTATTACACGGCTCAAACTGGGGTAGATGCCTCACAATGGCTAAAAGATTACTGGCAACAGTTAGCAGCTACACGTAATGATATAAATGTTGATTACTTTACTCATAGCTGGGCGCAGTCGTCGGTCATTGTTACTATTGCAGGAGATGAAGAGGCTGATGAAATTGTCATTATTGGTGGGCATTTAGACTCAATTAATCAATCAAATCCAAGCAACGGTCGCTCACCAGGGGCTGATGATAATGCATCGGGGATTGCTGTATTATCTGAAGTGTTAAGATCGATTGTTGAAAATGATTATAAACCGCAAAAAACAATTCATATAATGGCTTTTGCTGCAGAGGAAGTTGGTTTAAGAGGTTCAAAAGATATTGCTTCATCTTATAAATCACAAGGAAAAAATGTGATCGGCATGGTGCAATTTGATATGACTGGAAACAATGGCAGTAGCGAAGATATTGTAATGATGACTGATTACACTACAAATGCTCAAAACCAATTTTTAGGTCAGTTAATTGATACCTACTTACCTAGCATTACCTATGGTTTTGACCAATGTGGGTATGGGTGTTCTGATCATGCATCATGGTATCAACAAGGCTTTGCAGCATCAATGCCATTTGAATCTAGGATGGCTGATATTAATCCGTTAATTCATACACAGAATGACGCTAATTTTGATGCTGACCACGCTAGTAAATTTGCAAAACTTGCTGTGAGTTATTTAGCTGAAATGGCAAAAAATGCTGGTGATATAGTGCCACCAGCTAATAATGAGTTACAAAATGGTGTTGCAGTTTCTGGCCTTGCAGGTGATGCTAAAGCGCAGCTTATCTATACGCTACAGGTACCTAATAATGCAAGTAACTTAAACTTTACTACCTCAGGGGGCAGTGGTGATGCAGACCTATATGTTAAATTTAATACAGCGCCTACATTAGAAAATTTTGATTGTAAAAGTACAACATCATCGAGCAATGAACGTTGTGATATTGCGAGTGCCCAAAACGGTATTTATTACGTTATGGTAGAAGCATGGAACGCTATTGCTAATGTTTCTCTTATTGCCAATTATAATGAAACAACAGCGATTGAACCTATTAATCGAACAGAAACTGATATTAGTGTTGCTACGGGAGATTGGGGGCGGTTTACACAAGACTTAGAAGTAGGGTATTCCTCTTTAAATATAACTATGGCTGGTGGCTCAGGCGATGCCGATTTATATGTGAATTTTGCCAGTCAATCAACTGAATCTGTATATCAATGTCGACCGTATAAAAATGGTAATGCTGAAACGTGTAGTATTACCAACCCACAAGCGGGCAAGTGGTATATTGACTTAAAGGGGTACAGCGCAGCTAGTGGAATAACCTTAACTATAAATGCGCAATAATAACTAATGGGAGCTCTGCTCCCTTATTTATATACTCAAACCGATTACTTAATTACTTGCCCTTGATGTTTAGCTTACGTAAAATCCCGCTATTATTTATTGTAAAGTGATTGGTATTATCAAACAGCTGTTTAGTGCAACCGGGCCTTTAGCGTTATCTTTAGATGGGTATACGCCTCGCCAACCACAAATTGATATGGCAGTAGCTGTTGCGGATGCATTAAAAAACAGTTCGCAATTAGTTGTTGAAGCAGGCACGGGTACGGGTAAAACATTTGCATATTTAGCCCCTGCACTTAAGTCAAAAGGGCGCACGATAATATCAACAGGTTCTAAAGCTCTACAAGAGCAGCTTTATCACAGAGATTTACCGCAACTAGTTAAAGCTTTAAGTGCTTCAAAAAAAACCGCCTTATTAAAAGGGCGCGCCAATTACCTATGCACCTACCGACTTAATCAACATGTTGCACATGTACCTACTGACGACTCCGACGTAATGCATCAACTAGCTATGGTAGCTAAGTTTGCAAGCGAAACACAATCGGGCGATTTGGCCGATTGTATAGGTATAGAAGATGATGCCAAAGTACTGCCTTATGTAAATTCAACAGCCGATAATTGTTTAGGTAAAGAGTGTCCAGATTTTCAAAGCTGTTATATACGCAAAGCACGTTTAACTGCGGCCGATGCCGATGTGGTTGTAATTAATCACCATTTGTTTTTTGCTGATATGGCTGTAAAAGAAAGTGGCTTTGCTGAACTTATGCCAAAAGCCGACGCATATATATTTGATGAAGCCCATCAGTTAAGCGAAATTGCCAGCGATTACTTTGGTGAAAGTGTTAGCACTAAAAAGTTGGTAGATTTAATTAATGATTTACGTGCTATTTATAGAGCTGAAATTCCCGATATGCTGCAACTTGGTAAAAGCTTAAACAAGCTTGAGACAAGCGTTGCTGATTTACGTTTACAATTTGGTGTTGATGGCAGCCGTGGCGATTGGCGAGAAAAACTAAGCGATAAACAAATTTGCTCGGCGCTCCATCGTGTGATCAGTGATTTAGATTTTGTTTATCAAGTACTCAAGCTTTGCCTAGATAGAAGCGACAAAATTGAGCATCCATTTGAACGTGCACTTGCGTTTAAAGGGCAGTTAGAGCGGGTTTTTGATACAGCCCAAACCGGCTTTAGTTATTGGTATGAAACAACGCGCCGTTATTTAACAATTAATATAACGCCATTGAATGTATCAGCTAAGTTTGCTCAAATGATGCAAGACACGGGCGCAGGATTTGTATTCACTTCTGCAACACTTTCGGTTGATAACAAACTAGAGCATTTTAATGCAAGCCTAGGTTTAAAGCCAAAACAAAGCATGATGGTAGATAGCCCATTTGACTACCCTAATCAGGCGCTGCTGTGTTTACCTCGCTACTTACCCGAATCGCATGCTGATAATATGCCACATGCAATTGTAAAACTAACGCTTGAGCTTATAAAATCAGCACAAGGGCGTTGTTTTGTGTTATTTACTAGCTATCGAATGATGCACTTAGTGGCCGAAGGGCTAACTACACAAATAGACTACCCAGTTTATATGCAAGGGCAAATGTCTAAGCGTATAATTTTAGAGAAATTTACTCGCCATGGTAATGCGGTATTACTCGGCACGGCTTCTTTTTGGGAAGGTGTCGATGTACGCGGTAGTACATTAAGTTGTGTTATTATAGACAAATTGCCATTTGCAGCCCCTGACGATCCATTGCTACAAGCTAAAATGCAAGATTGCCAAATGCAGGGAAAAGACCCTTTTTCACACATACAATTACCGCAGGCTGTAATTGCGCTAAAGCAAGGTGTAGGGCGTTTAATTCGAGATAGTAAAGACAAAGGCGTACTTGTAATATGTGATAATCGCTTAGTTACACGCCAATATGGCCAAGTATTTTTAAAAAGCTTACCACCGATGCGCCGCACGCGAAGCTTAGAAGATGCCAATACATTTTTAAAACAAATTAATTAGAGTACTAAAATGATCAAAAGTAATATCCTTGCCCTTGATGCTTCAACTGAAGCACTTTCAATTGTTTTACATTACCAGGGCCAAACGTTTCATCATTTTGAAGAGTGTCCGCAGCAGCACAGCCAAAAAATACTTCCACTTGTGGATGAACTTTTAACTAAAGCAAACTGTAAATTAAAAGATTTAGACGTAATTGGTTTTGGCCAGGGGCCAGGTAGTTTCACCGGTGTACGTATTAGTGTTGCTATAGCGCAAGGCTTAGCGTATTCAACTAATTTGCCGCTTGTTGGTGTGTCTACACTGGCTACTATGGCTCAACAAACGTTTGAACAAAAAGGCAGCCTGAGTGTTTATCCAAGTATAGATGCGCGTATGGGGGAGATATACTTTGCACATTACCAAGCGCAAAATAATCTAATGCTTTTAGTTAACCAAGAATGCGTTATAAAACCTGATTTACTAAACAATAAGTATATAGCGACCACTGAGCCATCTGTAGCTGTGGGCACGGGCTTTAAAACCTATCCTGATGCGCTAAATGACTTTGAAAACGTGACAATTAATACTGATATTACATTGCCTGATGCGCGTTATATGTTAGCGCATGTTGAAGCCGCGTTTTTAGCGGGTGACGTTGTAAAAGCGAGTGACGCTCAACCTAAATATGTGCGAGATACGGTAACGTGGAAAAAGCTACCAGGGCGTGACTAATCATATTATTTGCAAATTGGTTGTTTTTAAATCATAATTTTATACAATATTAAGGTTGGAGACGCGTAATGACGCTGCCTATTGGTTCAGGTTTTTTTACCGGGGATATTCCGGGTAGGGTTAGCCCTACTAAAGTTGTTACTAATAAACCACAGAGTTTATTAGACCAGCCGGCTGCTCAAAAAACGAATACCGATTATGTAAAAAGCAGTGTCGAGGGCGTCGAACTAGCTAATCAACTGTTTAAAAGCAGTGCTAAAAGCAATGAATACAGCCAAACAATTTACGACCAACCGACAGCTCAAGTAAGTAAAGCGATTTCTACTTATACTGAATTTGCTAATTTAGAACGCAGAGCCGAAGTACAAAATTTAATAGGTGTTGATATATACGCTTAAAGCTTAATTGAGCGTTTTAGATAAATACAGCGATAAAATTCAATAAAAAGCCCGAACATGTGTTCGGGCTTTTTGTGTTCAAAACGAGGTGAAATTTACTGCTCAATAAAGTCAATCAGCTTATCTGCAATATCAGTATTATTTTGTGAGCCGATAAATTGCTCACTGCCTTTGCCATAGGCAAATACTTGAACGTCTACAGCGGTGTGTCCGCCAGTTGTCCAGCCAGTAAAGCTTGCATCACTAATAATACTTTTAACAGCTAAATTAAGCGCTTTTTCTCCCATTTTTTTAGCTTGCTCAAGTTTGATTTGGTTTTCAGTTGTAAATTCAATATTGGTGTTAGCAGTCCATACTGGTTTTAAGTCTTTAGACTCCATAAGTTTGTCTGTTAACTTACTAGCCGTTGCCTTAACACCTTTAATTACGTCTGTTTCCCATTTAAATTGGCCGTGCGAACCAATAGTTAAGCCGCCCGTTGAGTGATCGGCTGTAACTACAAGTATAGTGTCTTTATTTTTATCAACGTACGCTTTTGCTTTTTCGATTGATTTAGCAAAGTCGTCCATTTCAGCCATCGCACACGCTATATCGTTAGAGTGACCACACCAATCAATTTGGCTGCCCTCAATCATCACAAAAAAGCCTTCTTCATTCTGGTTATCTAGTAAACCAAGCGCTTTAGATGTTAACTGAGTAAGGCGAGTTGGGTTCATATCAAGGGCAAATGGCAAGCCTTTGCTTGCATACAAACCTATGGCAGGTATTTGTGTAATTTGTCCCAGATTATTAATATCGTCACCGTATTGGTAACCTGCCGCTTTAAATTCTTCAACTAAATTACGGTCGTCACGAATAAAATATTTAGTACCGCCACCTAGCATTAAATCAACAGGTAATTTACCAGCAATCTTATTATCAATATAATCGTTGGCAATATCATCGTAGTTGTAACGAGATTCATTGTGAGCTGTAAAGCTAGCAGGTGTTGCATGGTTTATTTGTGAAGTTGCTACAAGCGCTGTTGTCATACCGCGCTCTTTTGCTATTTCCAGCATGGTTTTAACTGATTTTTTGTCTGTATCTACTGCAATTGCGCCATTGTAACTTTTATGACCGCTACTAAGTGCTGTAGCACCTGCTGCGCTGTCTGTCACATAAGTATGGTCATCAGGGTAGGTACGAGCCATACCCTTTAAAATAGTGTCAAAAACCGTGCCTTCTACTTCTTTTGTTGCAGGGTCGTCTTTAAAATAGCGATAAGCCGTGGTGTAAGCCGGACCCATGCCGTCACCAATCATATAAATTACATTTTTAGGTGCTGATTCTGCGTAAGCACCAGAAGCGGTGCATAAAAGCGCTAATAAGCTGATCTGTTTTTTCATGGTTGTGTACCTTATGAGTGTACCTTATTAAATAGCCGCTGATATTGTATACAGATAGTATGATAAATAAATGAATATCTAAGATATTTATAATTTAGGGTTATATGAATAGAATTGTAGTTAACGCTGTTAGTTCTATTTATTTAAATTATACTGGTTATAGCTTAACTACATATGATGCTATCACCTTTTAATTGTTCAAAAGGCATACAAAGCAAATATATTTAAAAAGATCAGCTTATTTTTTTTGTAATTAAGCTTATGATATCGTTTAAATTTTATTTTATATTTTTTACTTTCTTTAGAACATCAAGATAATTAAATAGCGAATTTGGCACCATTTTCTCGGTTAGTGGTCTGACAACTTGTATGCTATAAATAATGATGCTCTAAATTAATAAAGGACTTGCCGTGCAGCCATTTAATATTGAAACCAATAACTTGAATATTCATGGCTTAAAAGTAGGTTCTGGGGATGAAATAGTAATAGCGTTGCATGGTTGGTTAGATAACTGCCACAGTTTTATACCAATGTTAAGTAAAGCTAAGCCAAAGCACACTTGGTACTGTATTGATTTTGTCGGGCATGGTTTATCATCTTGGCGAAGTGATGATGCACATTATTATTTTGTTGATTATATTGATGATGTGTACCAACTTATTAATGCGCTTGGTGTTAAAAAAGTGCATTTAGTTGGGCATTCGATGGGAGCCTTGGTTGCAGGGCTTTTTGCTAGTTGCTTTGGTGATTATGTAAAATCTGTTACCTTTATTGAGGGGATTGGGTGTGTTACAACTCCTAGCGAAGGCGTATGTGAACAGCTAAAAAGTGCAGTATTAAATAGAGCGCGTTTAAAAAATAAGAAGCAGAGAGTTTATAAATCGAAAGAGCTTATTTATGAAGCACGTGCTCAAACAACCGATTTGAATAGTGAGCTTATTGCTCTTTTAATGCAGCGAAATATAAAATCGGTTTTAGATGGTTATACATTAACAACTGATCCAAAGCTTAAAAATCACTCAGGTTTTAGGTTTAATGAGGCGCAATGTATTGGTGCAATAAAAGATTTAATTGCACCGTGCCAATTAATTTTAGGTAACGAAGGTTATTCGTTTGTAAAACAAAATCTGGCAAAGTATATTAGTTATTACAATAGCTTAAAGGTAATTAATGTAGATGGTGGGCACCACTGTCATATGCAAAGTAGTGAACTATGTTTTAAGCATATTCAAGACTTTATGCTGCAAAATGGTGCATGTTAATTGTAAGTTTACGTAAAATGTGGGATTATTCCTCCATTAGAGTATTTGCTCAATTGTTAAAGCGCCTTACTTAGATTAAGGTTAATAAAAATATAATTATAAACAGGGGCTAAGAGTGGAAAAAATCTGGCTTAAGCGCTACCCAGAGGGTATGCCTGAAACAATCGATCCTGAGCATTACAACTCGTTACTCGAAGTGTTCGAAAAAAGTTTTACTGACTACACCGATTTACCTGCATTTACTAATATGGGTAAAACGCTGTCTTATAGCGAAATAGATACAGCAACAAAAAAAGTTGCTTCCTACATTCAAAATGATTTAGGTCTTAAAAAAGGCGACAAAGTTGCCGTAATGATGCCTAACTTACTACAAACACCAGTCACCATTTTAGGTATTTTACGTGCAGGTTGTGTGGTTGTAAATGTTAACCCACTTTACACTGTGCGTGAGTTAGAGCATCAGTTAAAGGATTCTGACACTACCGCTATTTTCATTTTAGCAAACTTTGCTGACACACTTGAAAAGTCACTTGCACACACTGATGTTAAACACATTGTAGTAACGCAAGTAGGCGATATGGTTGGTGGGCTTAAAAAGCACATAGTCAACTTTGTTGTTAAGCACATTAAAAAAATGGTGCCAAAGTTCAACTTACCAAACACAATTAACTTTTCAGACGTTCTAGCTGCAGACGAAACTAAATATACACGTCCTGAAATGAGCTTGTCCGATCTTGCTTTTTTACAGTACACCGGTGGCACAACAGGTGTATCAAAAGGGGCAATGCTGAGCCATGGCAATATGGTTGGTAACCTTGAGCAAGTTTCAGGCTGTTTAGACAAAGTGTTAAATCGTGGTACAGAAGTTGTTGTTACCGCTTTACCGCTTTATCATATATTTGCTTTAACAGCTAACTGCCTGACGTTTATGAAGTACGGTGGTTTAAATATATTAATCACAAATCCACGAGATATGCCTGGGTTTGTTAAAGAGCTAGGTCAGCATAAATTTACAGCTATTACTGGTGTTAATACGTTATTTAACGGTTTATTAAACACACCAGGTTTTGCTGAACTTGATTTCAGTCATTTAAAAATGTCACTTGGTGGCGGTATGGCCGTGCAACGTCCTGTTGCTGAAAAGTGGCAAAAAGTGACTGGCTCAAAATTAATGGAAGGCTATGGCCTTACAGAATGTTCTCCATTAGTAACTATTAGTCCTTATGATTTAGAAGCATATAACGGCTCTATTGGTTTGCCTGCGCCTAATACTGAGATTAAGCTAATACTTGATAACGGTGAAGAGGCCGCTAAAGGTGAACCGGGTGAAATGTGTGTGAAAGGCCCGCAGGTTATGGTGGGCTATTACAATCGACCAGATGCAACAGCTGAATGTTTAAAAGATGGCTGGTTTGCAACAGGTGATATTGCAACTTATGACGATGAAGGTTTCTTCTTTATTGTAGATCGCAAAAAAGACATGATCATTGTATCTGGCTTTAATGTTTTCCCTAATGAGATAGAAGAGGTAGTGGCTATGCACGAAGGTGTGCTTGAAGTTGCTGCTATTGGTATTCCTCACGATGTAAGTGGTGAACAAGTTAAAGTTTTTGTTGTTAAAAAAGACCCTTCTTTAACTGAAAAAGATATAATAAGTCACTGTCGTGATAATTTAACTAATTACAAGGTCCCAAAACTGGTAGAGTTTAGGGATGAGTTACCTAAAACTAACGTAGGTAAAATACTCCGAAGAGCCTTGAAAGATTAGCAACCTATAAAAAAGCCGACATATGTCGGCTTTTTTATTGTAGGAGATTAAGTGCAATACCAATTGATCGAAACCCAAAATCAACTGAACACTTTTGTTGAACAAATAAAAAATAAGCCTATTTTAGCTATTGATACTGAGTTTATGCGTCGTCGCACTTTGTATCCAGAAGTTGCACTTATCCAAGTTTTTGATGGTGAGCATTTAGCGCTTATCGATCCGTTAGCTGAGCTCTCATTATTCGATTTTTGGGAAATACTAAAAGATCCTAGTGTTTTAAAAGTACTGCATTCTCCTTCAGAAGATATTGAGGTTTTTCAAAAATACGCAGGCTTTGTTCCATCCCCACTTTTTGATACACAATTTGCGTTGCAGTTACTTGGGGAAGGTAACTGTATGGGCTTTGCCCTTATGGTAAAAGAGTTGCAAGGTATTGAAATAGATAAAAGTGAGTCACGCACTAACTGGCTACAACGTCCGTTAACTAAAAAACAGTTAGATTATGCTGCTGCAGATACTTTTTACTTATTGCCGTGTTTCGAGCTGATTATAGAGCGTATTAATGCCGCTGGGTTCTTTGACATTGTAATAAACGAGAGTGAGCTGATAGCTAAAAAACGTGCGTTTCAAACACCAGACGAGCTTTTATATAAAGATATTAAAAATGCATGGCAACTCAAACCGCACGAACTTGCGGTTTTAAAAGAACTTGCTGTATGGCGCAGAAACAAAGCCATTAAGAAAAATTTAGCGCTAAATTTTGTGTTAAAAGAACATAACATGACTGAAATTGCCAAACGTGGTCCTTCAAGTTTAAATGCTCTACGTCAAATTCCAGGAGTTGAAGCTATTGAAGTTAATCGCTCTGGTGTAGATATAATCAAGTGTATTGAAGTTGCCAAAGCAGTACCAGATGCTGAGCATCCTGAAGTACTTAAGCGCTTAATTGATTTTCCTACTTATAAAAAAGTAGCCAAAGATATTAAACAAAAGATCACTAAAGTCGCTAAAGAGCACAATATACCAGAAGACGTTATGGCCTCTAAAAAGCAAATTAATCAATTGATTAGTTGGAATTGGAAGTTAACTAATGAGCAAAAACAAAGCCATATTAAGCCTGATTTATTAAGCTCTTGGCGCTATAACTATGTTAAAGACGCTTTAAAAGAATGGGATACTTAAGACTAGATATTTTTTTTACTGTGTAATACTTATACCAATCCGCAATAATACTTAATCATTTTACGGCGCTAAACGTGTCGTTACCTGTGTTAAAAAATCTCATTTAGAACAACTAAATAGCGATTTTTTTGCCTAGCTATCAACACGTTTTTCCATCCTCAAAATAGATCACTTAATTAAGCGAATTGGTATTATCTATAATTTTTGTGTTACATAGTGAAAAAGTTTTAGTTGCATGCAAGGGATTAAAACGTAGATATTTAGAAAGTTATTAAAAAGTAAATGAAAATAAAGAGGGCGCTTATAAAGCGCCCTTTCTTCAATTACTTCTTTTCTTCATCAGGTAGTGTAACGTTTAGCTCAAGTACGGCTAAATCGTCTTCGTTTTGATCAAACTGAACCTGAACTGCATCGGTACTTACGTTCACGTATTTACGGATCACATCTAAAATATCTTGTTTTAATTGTGGTAAGTAATCCGGCGTTCCTCGCTGAGAACGCTCGTGCGCGACAATGATCTGCAATCGCTCTTTTGCTAGTGACGCACTGTTTTTCTTTTCTGAGCGGAAGTAGTCAAGTAAAGACACGTTAACCTCCAAAAATCCGTTTAAATAAGCCTTTTTTCTCAACGTCTAAGAAGCGAAAATCGACGGTTTCACCTAGTAAGCGGTTAATTGCATCAGAATAAGCTTGGCCTGCATCAGATTCTGTATCCAATATAACAGGTTGGCCTGAGTTTGAAGCACTTAATACCGCTTGCGATTCAGGAATAACCCCTAATAATGGGATTGACAGAATATCTTGCACATCTTCTACCGATAGCATTTCACCTTTTTCAACACGACCAGGGTTATAGCGTGTTAATAGTAAGTGTTCTTTAATATTTTCTAGGCCTTCTTCAGCACGTTTTGATTTGCTGTGTAAAATACCTAAAATACGATCTGAATCTCGAACTGACGACACCTCTGGGTTTGTTGTAACAATTGCTTCATCAGCAAAGTACATCGCCATCATAGCGCCAGCTTCAATACCTGCTGGTGAATCACATACTATGTAATCAAAGTCTTCTTTTAGTTCATTTAGTACGCGTTCAACACCTTCACGTGTTAAAGCATCTTTATCACGAGTTTGTGAAGCAGGTAGTAAAAATAATTTATCTACACGTTTATCTTTAATAAGCGCTTGGTTAAGGTTTGCCTCACCATTAATTACATTTACAAAGTCATAAACAACGCGGCGTTCACAACCCATAATTAAATCTAAGTTACGTAAACCAATATCAAAGTCGATAATAACTGTTTTATAGCCTTTTAACGCTAAGCCTGTGCCAATTGCAGCACTTGATGTTGTTTTACCAACACCGCCTTTACCTGAGGTAACGACAATTACTTTTGCCATGAGATTTATCCTTTAACCAAAGCTGAAATTTCTAATGATTCGTCTTTTTGTTGTATTTGCACTGCATTTCCCCAATGTTCACCTTGTAGCGAATCACTGATCCAGTAATTACCATCTATTGAAACCAGCTCGGCTTCAAGTTTTTGGCAAAAAATGTGTGCTTCTTTAAAACCTTTTGCGCCTGCAATAGCGCGACCGCGTAGCGTGCCATAAATATGCACATTCCCATCGGCAATGACTTCCGCACCATGACTAACTGCGCCAAGTACTATCAAATCTCTATCTTTTGCATAAACTTGTTGTCCAGAGCGAACTGTACCGCTGATAATTTGCGCCGGTAAATGCACCGTTTTTTCTACAATCGATGTATTGGGCTCTTGTTTAACAGGTTCGCTCTTAACGTCTTGTGAATAATTTAAAACAGATAAGCCAGCAGCCTTTGCTTGAGTATGTTGCTCATCTGAGCCATTACACACACCAACCGCATTAAAACTCATTCGCTCGATTAATGATTTTAAGTGAACAAAATCAAGTGAACTGTTTTTAATTTCAATTAAATTAACGACAATAGGCGCACCCTCAAAAAACTTAGGGGCCTGGGCTATTTTTACATACAGTTGTTCTGCTAAAAGGTTTATATCAGTACTATAAAGATGCAAAACTGATAACGTAAAAAGATTCCCTTTTAACTCAAAAATTTGGTCCGACATACACGCTCAATTGATTTGTCTGATTAGAAATTAATTTTAGATAAACGTAGGCTGAATAGGGCCTTTATTGAAATTTCTAATCTAATTTTTCTAACTTATTATTACTCTCATGTTATAGTGTGCGGCATTGTTAAGCAAGAATTTATAGGGCCATAATGCTCACTGCAGTATATAAAAGTAAGAAAAAAGCGGATACGTTCTTATTTGTTGAAAAAAGAGATGATTTTAGTAAAGTTCCGGAACCTTTGATGGCTATGTTTGGTCAACCTGTTTATGTGATGATCATCAATTTAGCAAAACGTGAGCATTTAGGTGGGGCAGATTTAGAAACTGTAAAAGCAGCGTTATCAAATCCTGATAAAGGCTACTACTTACAAATTCCACCACCTGAGCAAAATTTGCTAAGCCAATTACGAAAAGACAATGGAGTTGATAGTGATTAAAAAACTTATCGTTATATTATGTGGTGTATGTTTAAGCTCACCTGTTATGGCAAAAACTCAGGCTGAATTTCAAGATTATTTAGCGAATTTAAAGCAAGAAGCTATCGCAAAAGGTTACGAAGCCAAACTTATTGACGATGCGTTTGCAACAGCAACGTATAAAGAAAAAGTTGTTTCGGCTGACAAAAACCAGCCAGAAGTAAAAGAAACCCTTGAAACGTATTTACCAAAACGTGTACCACAATGGAAAATTGACCGCGCACGTAAGCTTTACGCAGAAAACAAAGAGGTACTTGAAAAAGTAGCGAAAGAGTTTGGCGTACAAGCACGCTTTATAGTCGCGCTTTGGGGGCTTGAAAGTAACTTTGGTACAATTCAAGGCGGTCATAACGTTATTTCATCATTAGTGACACTTGCTTTTGATGGGCGCCGAGAAGCACTTTATAAGCGCCAACTTTGGGCTGCACTGGATATTTTAAAGTCGGGCCACATAACGCTTGATAAATTTAAAGGCTCTTGGGCAGGCGCAATGGGGCAAACGCAATTTATGCCTACCTCTTTTAATGCTTACGCGGTTGATTACAACAACGATGGTCGTAAAGATATTTGGACTACAAAAGAAGATGCTTTTGCCTCAATTGCTAATTATCTAAAGCAAGAAGGCTGGAACGACTCTCTTACGTGGGGTCGCCAAGTTCAGTTACCT
Organism: Pseudoalteromonas sp. SR43-5; assembly: GCF_014163835.1. NCBI lineage: Bacteria > Pseudomonadati > Pseudomonadota > Gammaproteobacteria > Alteromonadales > Pseudoalteromonadaceae > Pseudoalteromonas > Pseudoalteromonas sp. SR43-5. The sequence goes on along the minus strand of NZ_JACJEA010000002.1, from coordinate 102,954 downwards.
GAAAACTTTGATAGTAAATACGTTTTAGTGCGTGGTACCAAAACTCGCAAGCAGTGGTTAGAATATTGGAACGACTCAGAGCGCTCATTAGCTGATTGGCAAGCACTGGGTGTTCGTAAAGCTGATGGTTCTGATTTACCTAATGTAGACGTACGTGCTGCGCTGGTTATGCCTGATGATATAAATGGCCGTATGTACTTAGCGTACGATAACTACAAAGTGTTTATGCATTGGAATCGCTCGTATTACTTTGCTACTAGTGTAGGTTACTTGTCGGATAGAATTGGTTATCCAAAAATCTAATTTTTAAAATATACCTATAAATAAAGCCGCAATTGCGGCTTTATTCTTTTTTGAATATCTTTTCTTTTAGGTCAATAACTTTACCAATTCCAGAACCTAGCTTCATTAGCTTATTAAGTTGCTCTGGCGTTAAACGCTGTAGTTCTGATGACCATTTAGTGACGGTTTCAAGTAGGTTGTGAATCTCACCCATTTGTTTTTGTGCGTAAAGTTCATCGTCGTTACTGGCTTCGTCTAATAAGTTATCGCGTAGTAGCGTTAAGGTGGGCTCAATTTCGCGCTTTTTACGTTCTTCAAATACGCGATTTGCCATATCCCAAATATCGCCAGCAGGGGCGTAGTACTCTTTACGATCGCCAGGAATATGCTGTACTTTAATTAACTGCCACGATTGCAGCTCTTTAATGCCCATACTTACATTACCGCGAGAAATACTAAGCGCATCTGCAATCTCATTTGCTGTCATAGGATTTTTAGTAATAATCAGCAAACCACACATTTGTCCGATCGTACGGTTGAATCCCCAGCGGCTGCCCATCTCACCACAATGCATTACAAAGGCAAAATTCTTTTCGGATAAACTCATAGCTTAGTAACTTTCAGTAATTTCAGAAAGTAAATGCTAGCACGCTCATTATGGATAGCAAGTTCTTAGCAAGCTTATAAGTTAATTTAAATGACTAAAATATGATTTAGATTAATATTTATACATCTATATTGGGATATGTTGTAAACAACAATACGTAAATAAATCCTTATTTTAATTTTTTTTCACATACGATGGAATGACTATGAAAGCTGCAATTAATACTCAATACAAAGGTAAATTAGAAATAACAGACTTACCAATTCCTGAGGTGGGAATAAACGATGTTTTAGTAAAAATAGCGGCCTGTGGCGTTTGCCATACCGATTTACATGCCTGTCATGGGGATTGGCCAGTAAAACCAAAAATGCCATTAGTACCAGGGCACGAAGGTGTCGGTGTTATCGAAAAAGTCGGAAGCAACATTAAGCACTTAGAAGTTGGCGACAGAGTCGGTATTCCTTGGCTCTATAGTGCATGTGGGCACTGTGAGTTTTGCCTAGATGGCAAAGAAACACTGTGTTTATCGCAGCACAATACTGGCTATTCTATTGATGGTAGTTATGCAGAATATTGTTTAGCGCATGGCGACTACGTTGTAAAAATACCAGAAGAACTCGGTTTTTCTGAGGCTGCTTCATTATTTTGTGCAGGTGTTACAACCTATAAAGCATTAAAAGTATCCGGTGCTAAACCAGGGCAGTGGGTTGCTATTGTTGGTGTGGGCGGGCTTGGTCATTTAGCAGTACAGTACGCTAAAGCAATGGGTTTTAATGTAATAGCTGTTGATACAGGTAAAGAAAAACTCGCGCTTGCTAAAGAGCTAGGCGCAGATATCACCCTCGATTTTAAAGAGGTGGTTCCAAGCGAAGCTATTTTTGAACAAGTAGGTGGCGCGCATGGTGTTGTGTGTACTGCGGTGTCTAAAGCGGGGTTTGAACAAGCCTATAAAAGTGTACGCCGTGGCGGTAAATGCGTATTAGTGGGATTACCTTCAGAGGATATGCCACTTCCTATTTTTGATACTGTCCTTAATGGCATTTCAGTAGTGGGCTCTATTGTTGGTACGCGTAAAGATTTGCAAGAATGCTTGGAATTTGCAGCGCAAGGTAAAGTAAAAGCGATTATTGAAGAAAAACGCTTAGAGGACATTAACGAAATTTTTGATGATATGCTCAAAGGTGAAATTAACGGTCGCATAGTTGTTACTATTTAATTTAGATTAAGCGTTTATAAAACACAAAAAAGCACGGCTTCTAAATTAGAAAACCGTGCTTTTTAAGTATTTAACTAACCTGAGCGCTGAAAATAGCTGCTTGAGATAGATTTATTTATCCAGAGTTCAGGTTAACCAATTAAAGTGTGTAACTAAAACTTAGTTTTGCATTACGCTCTTCCCCTGGCATACCACCTAAAAACATCGCTTTTGAGTAATACTTTTTGTTGAACAAGTTATTTAAGTTTAACTGCATATGCCATTTATCAGTTGTATACGATACAGCTGTATCGTAAGTCGTGTAACTTGGTACATAACCATCAGGAATCGAAAACGAACTTGAATTAGTACTTCTGTTATCTACAAATGTAATACCACCACTTATATTTACAGCTTCAGGTAAATTAAACATATCTGCGTAGTAGGTTACCCACGTACTTGCTGTTACGTAAGGCACACCTTTTTGGCGTGTGTCGTAACTGCTGCTATTAGGATTACTTTTGTCACGTGCATCTTGATAAATACCGTTTACGTTTACTTTCCATTTATCGTTCAAGTAAGCATTTAAATCAAGCTCAACACCTTTTGTTTGCTCTTTACCATCATAATAGCTTTCAGGTACATCTGAGCCTGATGTTAATGCGTCATAAAGCGGGTTTGCGTATTCTAAATTAGTACGAGAGCTTTCAAATATAACAACAGATGCGAGTAGTTGGTCATCAAATGCTTTAAATCTAAAGCCTAGGTCGTTACTTATAGACTCTGAATCTTCACGGTCAGCTTCGTTTCCTGCCACAGAGCCTAATACACTATACGCTGTACGCCCTTTTGAATGATTTACAAATACAGATAAATCTTCAGATGGCTGATACGTTGCACCAAGGTTATACGTTAAGCCAGAATCTGATGTACTCGCTTCAGGTGTTGGCTCTGCACGGCTAGAACTGTAGCGCTCATCAACACCAAAGTGCTCATAAGTTTGCTCAATTCGGTTATATGCCACACCAATACGCGTTGTAAGTTCTTCAGTTATGTAACCAACATGTTGAATGCCTAAGCCCCATGCTTGTACTTTTTTATTGTAGTCACTTGTTTTAAGCGGATCGTAATCTTCAAAGTTACCGGTTGGCCAATTTGGTTCTCTTATATCGTAAATATACGGCAACGAACCTTGGTACGTTACATCACCATCATTGTTTGTGAGTACGTAATCTTGATCCCATATTGAGAATTGTTTAAAACGAATATCTCTATCTTCGTAGTTGGCGTTAACTAGTAATTCGTTATCTACGTCGCCTAACATAAAGTCATAACGTAAATCTAAGAAGTACTGCCATGATTTTTCATCTGCTTCTACTTGGCGGTATTCTTGGCGGCGTGCTGCATACGGGTAAAGTACACCGTCTTCAACTAATGGAGCACGAGGGTCGTTATTAATTATTCCATCGCGTGTTGAATAGACGTAGTTATATGCACCTGTTTGGCGCGCAAAACTTGATGTGTAGTTACGGTACTGTAGCTGCTGGTTTAAAAACAAATCGTCAGTAATGTAATAGTTATGCGTTAATTTAAAACGCAACTCTTCACCTTCGTTAGCATCAGCCATTGGTGAAATAATACCATTTGTGCCAAAGCTATAAGGTGTTAAGCCATCAGATGCAGATAATGAATTAGCAAGTTGGTCGCGTTGTGCATCACTTAACTGTACGCCGCTTCCTGTCGGATCGTTTACTAAATCGGCACCAGTTACTTCACCCGCGCTTAAGCCGTTTGCAGTTTCTGCACTGTAAATACGAATAGGATGACCAATAGAATCAACCGCTATTTCATCTTTTATATAGGCGGCAGAAAGCATGATGTTTTGTCTGTCATTAAGCACGTATTTAAGTGAAGTATAAATTTCGTCGCGATCTTCTTTTAAATCGCGAAATCCGTCACTTGACGCTGTTTTAGCCATAACACGATAAGCTAAATCATCTGTTATAGCGTTAGTGCTATCAAACGATAATGAATAGCTATCCCACTGGCCAAGCTCAGCCGATACTTTGTGTTTTTCTTCAAACTCTGGCTTTTTTTCAATTAGGTTAATTACGCCACCTGCGCTACCAATGCCATATAAACCTGTTGCAGGGCCTTTTAAAACCTCAACAGATTCAACATTTGTAAGTGAACGAGTTGGGTTAAATGTATTACCCAGGCCTGCACCACCATACATACCATCGTAGGTGTAGTTTGCATCTAAACCACGAATTACTAAGTTATCACCAATACCGTAATTATTACCTGCTTGTGTTAAGCCACTTACGTTTCTAACTAAATCTTGTAAGCTATCTACACCTTGAGATTCAATCAGTTCTCGGTCAATAATTACTACCGGTGCAGGAGTTTCCATTAAAGACATGTCTGATTTAGTAGCAAGACCAGAGCTCATCACCACGCGGTTTTGCTTTTCGTATACGCTGATGCGTTCAATATCAGCATCAACTTTTGTATTTTGGGCAAATGCAACATTTGCATTTAAACAAGCAAGAGTAATAAGAGAGTACTTAAACGTTTTCATAGAGTGATAACTATTCGCGTTATTGAATTTTCGCGAATGATAATGGTTATTGTTTTTAAAGTGAATGGAAAGTTCATTTTATTTGATTAAATAAAACTGTTCGGATAATTAATAGACAAAAGCGAGTCTAATAGGGGGGGGCGGTGACCCTTTTATGGCATATTCAATATGGGGGAGAGTTTTATTAAGGCTGAGTAAACTCAGCCTTAATAGCGTGTATTTACAATTGGTTTTTATAAACAACCCCTGCTTTCATTACAAAAGGTACTGCCTCTAAGGTTTTAATACTTTTAAGAGGATTTGCTTTAACCGCAATTATATCAGCTGCAAATCCGGTTTTAATTTGTCCTAACTGAGTATCCATTTTTAATAACTTAGCGCTATTAATAGTTGATGCTTGAATGGCTTGTAGTTCTGTCATGCCAAATTCAACCATGCGGCTAAACTGTTTTGCATTATCTCCGTGCGGGTAAATTGCTGCATCGGTACCAAAGACCATTTTAACACCCGCTTTTACAGCACGGCTAAAGCTATCACGTTGCCTTTTAGAAACTTGGCGCTCTTTATTTAGGTTTTCTTCGTCTACGCCGTTTTGCTCGCCATAAGTGAGTGTGTATTCGGTGTTATAAATATCCATAGAAAGCCAAGTTCCATGCTCTTTGGCAAGCGCTATCGCTTCGTCATCTAAAAAGCTGGCATGCTCTACGCTATCAACACCTGCTTTAATGGCTGTTTTTATACCGCTTGTACCGTGTGCGTGAGCAGCTACTGGTAAATCTCGCATATGGGCTTCATCAACAATGGCTTTCATTTCTTCAAAAGAATACTGCTGTGCACCTACTTTAGTCCCTTTTGAAAATACTCCACCTGTGGCGCAAAACTTAATAGCATTTGCCCCGTATTTAATATTTTCGCGTACTTTTATACGCGCAGCCCATGGACCGTCTGCGACGCCACTTGAAGTATATTTAAGCTCAGGAGGCAGGCGGTTGTTATCACAGTGCCCGCCAGTAATGCCGAGTGATGGGCCTGCAGCCCAAATACGAGGGCCAACTATGTCACCCGCATTTATGCCGTCACGCACGGCTATGACGCTGTAACCTTCTGCGCCAACATTACGTACTGTTGTAAATCCAGCTTCTAAGGTTTTTTTAGCAAAATGAGCCGCTTTAATCGCCATTCTAGGAACTGACTGGCCTAAACGTTCACTGCGCGGCACCGTAGGGTCACTCGTTAAATGCACATGCATATCCATTAAACCAGGCATAAGGGTCAAATCAGGGAGTTGAATATGTTTATCATCTTTAGTTAGCATTGGTTTTTTATTTTGTTCAACATTAGTGATCACGCCATCATCTATAGTAATTAAGGGCGATTTAATGAGCTTGCCATCTTTAACATCAATCATGGCTTTAGCCGATAGGTATGTAACTGCATGGCTATTAAAAGTGGTTAAGCAAAGTAAGGCAATAGAGGTGCTGAGTAGTTGTTTTTTCATTTTATTTTTCTTTTAAATCATATTTGAATTAATAGAAATGTAACAAGTTCAGATAAAAGTGCAAATTTAATACGATGAACGCAATCTATCGTAATTACTTTATTAAGCACGGTTTAATGCGCATAATCAAAAAACGATATTAAAAAGGATTATCATGAAATCTATTAAATTAGCATTAGTTGCCAGTGGCGTTATGTTTGCTTTAAGTGGCTGTATGAATACTGAGCTTAGTACACAGACTAATACCAGTACGCAGTTAAACACAGTTAACGCATCAGCAGGTATTGTTTCAGAGCTTTCAGCAGAGCAACAACTCGATGTACTTGTTGCACAGTATTACGATGAATCGCTCACATATAGCCCCATCAGTGCAACGTACAATGGTCGTAACGAGTTTAACGATCAATTCACGCCTGTGATTTCAAAAGAAAATAGAGCTAAAAAAGCCGCTTTTTATAAAAAATATCAACAGCGATTAAACTTTATAGATAAAGCACAGTTAACAGGGCAATCGCTTTTAAGTTTTGAAATATTAGAGCGTGACCTTGCACTTAAATTAGAAGGCATGCAGTTCCCTGATTATTTACTACCAATAAATCAAATGGCGGGTGCGCATAACACCTTTGCAGGTTTTGGTTCAGGTCAAAGTGCTCAGCCGTTTAATACCGTTGAAGATTACACGGCTTTTATCTCGCGTAGCGAAGGTTTTGTAAAGTGGCTTGCAAGTGTAGAGCGTTCAATGGCGCAAGGCATCAAACTAGGTATTACGTTACCAAAACCACTTGCTGAAAAATTACAGCCACAATTTGCAGCTCATGTAGTTAAAAATGCCGAAGACTCATTATTTTGGAGACCAGTTAAAAAATTACCAGAATCGTTTAGCGAACAACAAAAGCAAAAAATTACAGCGCAGTATCGTCAATTGATTATGCAGCACTTAGTACCGGCTTATAAAAGTATGAGTGACTTTTTAGCTAATCAATATATTCCTAATAGTCGAGAAAGCGTAGGTTACAGTGACTTACCAAACGGTAAAGCATGGTACGAATACCAAATTAAGAAAAACACGACGCTTAGCTTATCTGCAGACGAAATTCATGACATTGGTTTAAGTGAAGTGTCGCGCATTTTAAGCGAAATGAAAAAAGTAAAAGAAACCGTAGGCTTTAAAGGTGAGCTATCTGAATTTTTTGATCATTTACGCGATTCAGATGAATTTTACTACGACACGCCCGAGGAGTTAATTGCGGCATATGAAAACGTTAATAAAAAAATAGATGCGCGTTTACCTCTACTTTTTAACATAGCACCCAAAGCACCTTACGTTGTAAAAGCAGTTGAAGCCTACAGAGCGCAGTCGGCAGCAGGTGCATCCTATGCATCTCCGGCGCCTGATGGCTCTCGCCCTGGTATTTTTTATATCAATGCTTATAACTTAAAAGCGCAGCCTAAATTTTTACTCGAAACTTTATCGATTCACGAAGCAGCCCCAGGTCATCACTTTCAAATAGCACTTCAGCAAGAAATAGAGGGCTTACCTGATTTTCGTAAATTTGGTGGCTATACCGTGTTTGCAGAAGGTTGGGCGCTTTACGCAGAAAGCTTAGGCAAAGAGCTAGGCTTATTTACCGACCCTTATATGTGGTATGGACGTTTATCGGATGAGCAATTACGCGCAATGCGTTTAGTGCTTGATACTGGTTTTCATGCAAAAGGGTGGACGCGTCAACAAGGTATAGATTACATGCTTGCAAATTCATCTATGGCTAAAAGTGATGTAATTGCTGAAGTAGAGCGATATATTGCATGGCCAGGACAAGCGCTTTCTTACAAGTTAGGGCAATTTAAAATTCAAGAATTACGTGATTTTTCTAAAAAAGAACTCGGTGATAAATTTGATATTAAAGCGTTTCACACGCAAATATTAATTGATGGCGCATTACCAATGCCAATCCTTGAGGAAAAAATTAAGCGTTGGGTTAAATCTCAAAGCTAATTTGTAGCGCAAAGCCAGTACTTTGAAAGGGTATTGGCTTTGCGCCATTTACAGCAATACGGTAGAATGCGCGCTCTTTAGGGGGCACGAGTAAACTATGTTTGATCAACAATTAGCAAATACACAATTTTGGCTTAAAAAAAGCTTAAGCGACATGAGTCAAAACGAATGGGAAGCCATTTGTGATGGATGCGGAAAATGTTGTTTAAATACGTTTATTGATAGCGAAGATGAAGACGAATTTACCGCCACCGATCAGTTACGCGAAGGTGAGCAATTAATATTTACTAATATTGTATGTCAGTATCTTGATAACAACACCTGTGGTTGTAGCGAATATGAAAACCGCCAAACGCTTGTTCCTTCTTGTGTAAAACTCACAAAAGAAAACCTTAAAGACATCTTTTTTATGCCACAAAGCTGCAGTTACCGTCGTTTACATGAAGGTCGTGGTTTGGCTTCTTGGCATCCGTTATTAAATAATGGTGATAAAACAAAGATGCATGAGCTAGGTATTTCTGTAAAAGACAAAACAGTAAAAGATTGCGATGTAAAGCTCGACGACTTTGATTTGTACATTGCAGAATGGCCAACAAAGGACGTAGATTAATGAGTAAACAACAAGCCGTAATTGGTTTAATCAATCCTAAAAGCCCGACTAATGTTGGTGGTGTATTGCGAGCAGCTGGCTGTTATGACGCTAAACAAGTTTTTTTTACAGGCAATCGCTACTTAAATGCCAAAAAATTCCATACAGATACAAAAAATGTAGTGGAGCGTATTCCTTTAACCGAAACAGATAATTTAGAAGCAATAAAGCCACAAGGCGCAACGGTTGTGGTTATTGAGCTTATTGAAGGTGCAACACCTTTACCTGAGTTTAAACATCCTGAAAATGCATTTTATGTATTTGGGCCCGAAGATGGTTCTGTATCAAAAGACGTCTTAAAGTGGTGCGATGAGGTTGTTTATATTCCAACTATTGGCTGCATGAACTTAGCGGCAACCTGTAATGTAGTTTTGTATGATCGCTTAGCTAAATTAGGCGGCGTTGAGAGTAGTGACGATACTATTATTAGCTCTCGTGATACAAACAATAAAATGAGGTGGCAAAAAAGCTGATTAGTTAAGGTTTATTTGTGCAAAAGTGTTAGTAGTAGCTAAACTTAAAAACACTATTAATCACAAATAGATACTAAAATGCGCTGGTTTTATTTTATATTATTGCTAACAACTAGTAATAGTTTTGCTGAAACATCGGTTGAGTATTTTCAAAATGGTACTCAACACACTTTAACTGGGCATTCCCATAAATCAGGGGTGCTCTATGAAGCTAAAAACTCCAAACAAACACTTCATCTAGCCACACTCGATTGGCCTCCCTATATTGGTAATAATGTATGTAATAAAGGCTGGGTTTATCAATTTTCAATTGCCTTGTTAAATAGTAAGGGCTACAGCGTATATATTGAATTTTTGCCTTGGGCAAGAGCGGTACGAAATGTAGAACTAGGCAGGGCTGACATACTAATGCCTGAATACTTTATAGAAGATACAGCCCCCTCCGATTATGTTGATGGTAAAACACGTCGAGAATTACTCGGCTTATCTAATTCGTTTAAAGGTGGCGAAATTGCTTTTTTAAAAAGGAAAGGCGATACAGACCATTTCACAGGAAACTTGAACTCGCTCAAAGGGCTTAAGATTGGTGTTGTTCGAGGGTATCAAAATACGCCAGAGTTTGATGCCATGATGGACAATGGTGAGTTTGAAGTTATCGCCTCTGTTGATGACTTACAGCTTGTTAAGCTACTGACTGCTAAACGTGTTGATTTGGTTATAGGCGATCCTCAAGCTTTGAAATCATCTGTGGCTTACTCCTCTTTAACTAAACCTGAAAAACAGTCTTTGCTTTCTTCCATTGAGCAAGAAAGCATTCCTTTGCAATATAACTCGTTATATTTTGCCATTAGTAAGCGTGCACATAATTGGCTTTTAGTATTAGAGGATATAAACGAAGGGCTTTATCAGTTTAATAACAGTGGCGAAATAGACCGAATTGTTAGAGCGACCAACACGCAATGTGAATAACGCCACTGGAACGTTCCATAAGTGCGCTGACTAATTTATATTTAAACATGTAAAATCGTTTTCAACTTGTTAATGGAGTGAAAACGACGTGAGTGAAATAAATACAAACCAATCATTCGCGGTCAACGAACAGCCAAATAAAAATTATCTGTTTCCACTGACTGCAATGACGACCCTATTTTTTTTATGGGGTTTTATTACTGTTTTAAACGATGTACTAATACCACGCTTAAAAGGCGTATTTGATTTGAGCTTTTTTGAAGCGATGCTAGTACAGTTTTGCTTTTTTGGGGCTTACTTTATTGTTTCTATTCCTGCGGGGCTTTTAGTTAAGCAATTTGGTTACAAAAAAGGAATTTTAACTGGTTTAATTGTGGCTTCAATGGGGTGTATGTTGTTTTACCCTGCTGTTGTAGTACATGAATATTGGCTATTTTTAGGCGCTTTATTTGTACTTGCTGCTGGTGTAACTGTACTTCAGGTTTCTGCTAACCCTTATGTTGCAGCTCTTGGCAGTGAAAAAACAGCTTCTTCTCGTCTAAATTTAGCACAAGCACTTAATGCGCTTGGTACTACCGTTGGGCCTTATGTTGGTGGTTTATTATTTTTCGGTACGGCAGGTAGTTTAGCCGCATCGGCAGCAACTGCTGAATCTGTAAAAGTGCCTTATTTAATGCTTGCTGGCGCTTTATTGCTTATCGCTATTATATTTGCCTTTATAAAGCTTCCAGAAATTGAAGCCCACAAAGAGGAAAATAATACAGCAATTGAATCTCGTTCGTTAATGCAAGCACCGCACCTAACTATGGGTGTACTTGCTATATTTTGCTACGTAGGCGGGGAAGTTGCCATTGGCAGCTTTTTAGTTAACTACTTTGGTGAGGCGCACATAGCAGGGCTTGAAGAGCATACTGCGGCCGCACTTATTAGTTATTACTGGGGCGGGGCAATGGTAGGGCGTTTTATAGGCTCTGTATTATTACAAAAGATAGCACCTTCTAAAGCTATAGCGTTTAATGCATTTAGTATTATTGCGCTATTATTGATCACTATTTTTACTCAAGGTGACGTCGCTTTATACTCAGTATTGGCAATTGGTTTATTTAACTCAATTATGTTCCCGACTATATTTTCAGTTGCAATCGAGCGACTAGGATCATTGACGAGCAAAGGTTCTGGCTGGTTATGTTTAGCAATTGTTGGTGGTGCACTTGTACCATTACTGCAAGGGTTTATAGCTGATACAGTAAATATACAGCAAAGCTTTTTTGTTCCAATGTTATGTTATGTATTTATTGCATGGTACGGTTTAAATGTTGTTCGCTTAGCAAATAAGTGGAAATAACAGACTATACAAGAGTGACTGAATACGTATTCAGTCACTTATAAAGCTACATTTAATGGGAACGTTCCATAAAAAATAAATCTAGTCATTAATTATTTAATATTAGCCAGTTACCCACGAAAGCCTTTTGTTTTACAATCCTTTATTCTTATTTTTCATCAATAACCTAACTGTAAGTCTCTTTTACTAGGACATTTAGCTAAATTTTTGCTAAAACAGTAAGGCTAATAACGATAAATAATAAAAAGGGTGTATATGCTTAACTCGTTGAAATTTACTTCCAAAGTGACTATTGCAGCCTCCTTAATTTTGGTTTTGGTGTTAGGGTTATTTACTTTTAATAACTACATTGCGATGCGCAAGCAAACCGAGCAGCAGTTAAGCTTGGTATTGCAACAAAATTCCGAATCTGTTTCACAAAATATAGCGAGTTGGTTAAATGCAAAGTTGGCGATTGTTATATCAATTGCTAAAACCCATAAAGCTAATGATTCTAAAGCACTCACCCTTTCACAACTAAATACAGCAGAGCTTGCTGGAAGCTTTAAAAATACTTATATAGGTAAATCCAGCGGCACGTTTATATTAAACGATCAAACGGTTGTATTACCTGCAGATTTTGATGCTACTTCTCGTCCTTGGTATAAATTAGTCGAAAACAAATCAAATACCGCTTTTACAACTCCTTATATTGATGTAACCACTAACGAGCTTACAATTTCAGCGGTAGTACCCATACTCCAAAATGGTCAGTTTAGCGGCGTTGCAGGTGCCGATATTGATATGCAGACCGTGACAAAAATTATCAACGATATTGACTTTTTAGGACTCGGTTATGGTTTTTTACTCGATAATAAAGGCCAAGTGTTAAGCCATCCAAATGCTCAGTTAAACTTAAAAAATACATCAGACATATTTGGCACGAATACACCTTTACAAAGTGAGTTTACCCAGTACGAGATAAACGGAGAGTCTAAGCTTATTTCGTTTACAAAAATTAGTGGTATTGAAAACGTAGATTGGTACCTAGGTGTTGTTATAGACAAAGATAAAGCGTATGCCAGTGTCTCTAATTTTGGCCAAACCGCAGCTGTTTTTATGGTGATAGGAATTATCACTATTATAATTATGATGCAGCTTTTATTACGCTATTTAATGCAGCCAATGAATCGTTTAAACGATGCTATTAAAGATATAGCACAAGGTGAGGGCGATTTAACAAGGCGTTTAACCGTTGAAAACGACGATGAATTTGGCGATTTAAGCTATTCATTTAATATTTTCATCGAAAAAATTCAGCATTCAATAGAACAAGTAAAAGAGTCTACAAAGCAATTAGATACAGCTATTGAGAGCTTGGTATCACAAACACATTCTTCGCTGTCTATGTATGATGATCAAAGTAAACGAACCGATAGCGTTGCAGCAGCTATCAACCAGTTTTCTGCCACATCAATGGATATTTCAAGTAATGCAGAGAGTGCATCGCAGCTTGCTAAAAATGCAGATGAACACTCAACACAAAACCAAGAAGCATTAAGCCACAGTGTTGCAACTATCCACCAGCTCTCGGGTAATATGGAAAAAGCTCAGCAAACTATAAACAGTTTAAATACGCATACAGCCAGTATTGGCCAAGTGCTTGAAGTTATTAAAGGTGTAAGCGAGCAGACTAATTTATTGGCACTTAATGCCGCAATTGAGGCGGCTAGAGCAGGAGAGGCGGGACGCGGTTTTGCCGTTGTAGCAGATGAAGTTCGCCAATTAGCGCACCGCACTCAACAGTCAACGCAAGAGATTGAAGACACGGTTAGTCAGTTGCAAAAAGGCTCAAACCTTGCTGTAGAGCTTATGAAAACAAGCCTTGAAGGCAGTGAAAAAAGCGTGCAACAAGCCGATGCTGTTGGCAATTTAATGAGCCATGTTATACAAGCGATTCAACAAATTAACGATGCAAATCACTCTGTGGCCACTGCAACAGACGAACAAAACCAAGTTGTTAAGTTATTAGATACAGATATTCAAACAATTAATTCGCTTTGTATACAAGGCAAGGCCAACTTAAATGACACGCTTGACGAATGTACCAAACTAAAACAACAGTTTAGTGCTTTAGAAAATATGGTTCAAAAGTTTAAAGTATAAAGTATAAAATTAATGACTAAAAAAAATGTGAATAAACCAAATTGGCTCAGTCTAATAAATATCGACAGTGTTTATAGCTCAGATATGCAACGCAAAGCGTTTTCTTTATTTACCATGATTGGGATTTCAATTGTGGTGATCGCAGTATTAGTGTTTTTTAATTATAAGCTTTATTCGCCACTACTGACCGCTTCATTAATTATCGTTAACATTACAAATATATGCTGTTCTATCTACTTTATAAAAACGGGTAACCTGCAAGTTGTGGCATTAATAAGTATGAGCATTGTGTGCATGATGTTTATTGCACTTGTTTATACCGGCGGTAAAGATAATACCGCGCTATATTGGCTAATGTTTTATCCTGTCGTAACGTTTGCATCTTTAGGGGTTAGATTAGGTGCTTGGTTAGGCTGTACCTTACTGTTTTCTTGTATTGTTATTTTATACGGCCCTGACTTTGGTCAAGTTAGCTATGGCAACGTAGAAAAAACACGTTTTATAGCGTCCTTTTCTATGGTGTTTTTATTCTCATTTATTGGTGAGTATTTTAGGCATAAAAGCCACATGGCTATTGCCGATATTACGCTAGAGCAAAAACAAGATGCTTATACTGACCCCCTTACTGGCATAGCAAATAGGCGTTTTATTACCTCTCATTTTTTAAAGCTTGCTCAAACACGCCCAGAGCAGTACTTACCTTTTTCAATTTTGTTAATTGATTTAGATAATTTTAAATCTTTAAACGATACGCATGGCCACGATTTTGGTGATACGGTATTGATAGAATTTACCAAACTTCTTGAGTCTCAATTTTTGGCAACTGCGTTAAAGGCCCGTTATGGCGGTGAGGAATTTGTTGTTATTTTACCGCAGCTCACAGCCTCTGCAGCCTCTGTAATTGCGAACAAATTTCGAGAAGCCGTGGCAGGGCATATTATATTTACTGATGACAAGCAGAGTATTTCAATCACCTGTAGCATTGGTATTTCCCAAGTAAATAAAGTAACTGATTATGATGATTCGTTAAAGCAAGCTGATGAAGCTCTTTATAGTGCAAAGGCTGCTGGTCGTAATAGTGTCGTCTCAAACTAGTTGAAGGATTAATATGTCTCAAAGTAAGTTAATATATGTTCATGACCCAATGTGTAGTTGGTGTTGGGGTTACTCACCAACCTGGCTTAAGCTAAAATCAGAGCTTGCTGGTAAAGTGGCAATAGAATATAAAGTAGGTGGTCTTGCTCCCGATAGCCAAGACCCAATGCCACAAAATATGAAAGAGATGCTTGAGGGCACTTGGCATAAAATTTCAGCTCAGCTAGGTACTCAATTTAATTATAACTTTTGGCGCAATTGCCAGCCAAGGCGTTCAACGTATCCCGCATGCAGAGCTGCACTTATAGCGCGTAAAGCGGGTAAAGAAGCTCAAATGGTGGCTGCTATCCAACACGCTTATTACCTAAACGCACAAAACCCGTCTGATGAAAGTACATTAATTAGTTTGGCTGAAAAAATTGGCTTAAATAAAGATGAGTTTTCGGCGCAGCTAGCGTCAAGCGAGCTTAATGATGAATTTAAAGCTGAGTTATCCTTTGTTCGCACTTTACCAATTCAAGGTTTTCCCTCACTAGTGCTTATTAAAGATAATAAAGCTTACCCTATAGAAATTAATTATACCGATTGGCACTATTCTCTTAATCAAATTAATTCAATTTTGGATTAACCACCTTCTTGCATCTTCTTAATAGGGGGTATTTGGCCAGCAAGTACCCTTATTCGCGTTAAAACCTCCTTGTAAGTCTCAATTGTTACCATTGTCATAAAAGCGACTTTTTTGCGCAACATCCTTGTCATGTTTCATCTATAAACTCCTGCTCATTGAATTATTAAGTCATAAATTATTTATATAACAAAGTTTATGACCTAAAAAAACAAACTAGCAAATCCGCTAACTAACGAGTAAAGGTGTATGCGATGAAAGGCGTTAAACCATTAATCTTAGCTGGTATTGTGGCCGCAAGTGCAGCAGTACACGCAAACGATTTAGATAAGGTTATTGATAAAAGCAGTGAAATTAATAAATCAGCTGCGCAATCACAAACAAAAATAGACAAGATTGCAGATTCAATGCAAGGACGTTTACAGCAATTTAAAACCCTCAATAAAGAGATTGATGGTTTAGCTGTATACAACGCCCAGCTAACTAAACAATTAAATAATCAAATAGAAGAGATGGAATCTTTAAACCTGTCAATGGATCAGGTTTCTATTATTGAACGTCAAATTACGCCGCTAATGCTTAGAATGATTGAAGGTCTTGAGCAGTTTGTATCTTTAGATATTCCATTTTTAGCTGATGAGCGCACTAAGCGCGTTACGTCTTTAAAAGAAATGATGAATCGTGCTGATATTAACTCAAGTGAAAAATTTCGACGTGTACTTGAAGCGTATCAAGTAGAAGTAGACTACGGGCGCACTATTGAAGCTTATACCGCACTTTTAAATGTGGATGACAAAGAGCGTGAAGTTGATTTTTTACGCATTGGCCGTTTAGAGCTTATTTACCTAACACGCGATGGCAAAAAAGCAGGTAGTTGGAATGCAGATACAAAATCATTTGAAGCATTACCAGACTCTACAATAAGCCAAATTAATAAAGGTTTACGCATTGCGCGTAAACAACTTGCCCCAGATATGTTAACTCTGCCAGTACATGCAGCAGAATAAGAGGTTGAAAATGAAATTGTTTACTCAAATGACAAAAATAGCTCTTTTTGCTGCAAGCCTAAGCATTACTGGTGCAAGTATAGCGGCAGAGCCAATGAACTTAGATTCATTACTTAAAACGCTCGAAAATGGTAAATCAGCTCAAAGCGAGCAAAATAAACAACGTGAACAAGAGTTTGCTGCTCGCCAAAACGAGCAAGTACAAACACTTAAAAATACCCAAGCAAAGCGCAATCAAATGCTGGTGGAATCTGAACGTCTAGAAACGCAATTTGAAGAAAACGAAGTAAAACTTGCTAACTTAACAGACACGCTTTCTAAACGCATGGGTTCGCTTAAAGAGTTGTTTGGCGTTCTTCAACAAGTTGCAGGGGATTCTAGTAATAAGTTTGCGACATCAATAGTATCTGCTCAGATTGATGGACGCAGTACGTTTATGGATGACCTTGCTCAAAAGATGGGCTCAACTTCAAAACTTGCGTCAATAGAAGATATTGAAAAAGTATGGTTTGAATTACAACGCGAAATGACCGAGCAAGGTAAAGTAAGTCGTTTTAACGCAAGTGTTATTGTTGAAGGCGGTACTAAAGCACAGCAAGAAGTTGTGCGAGTGGGCGCATTTAACCTCGTATCAAACGGTAAGTATTTAGAGTTTAACTCCTCGACTAATTCTTTGAGTGAATTAACTCGCCAACCTGTATCGCGCTTTACTGCAACAGCAGAAGAGCTACAAAGCACTAAAAGTGGCGTGGTGCAATTTGCACTTGACCCAACAGGCGGCTCTATTCTTGGTTTATTAGTACAAGCACCTGATACACAAGAACGTGTTCATCAAGGTGGCACAGTGGGTTATGTGATTTTAGGCGTAGGTGTTATTGCACTTCTTATATCACTTGAGCGTTTTTTCTCACTATTGATTATGGGCGGTAAAATTCGTCGCCAGCTTAAAGATACAGTTGCACGTGATGACAATCCGCTTGGACGCGTAATGAAAGTAAAAGATCAATTTCCAAGTGTTTCACACGACACACTGGAGCTTAAACTAAGTGAAGCTATTTTACGTGAAATGCCAAAAGTGACGCGTAATTTAACACTTATCAAAATCATCTCTGTTGTTGCGCCGCTACTAGGTTTATTAGGTACGGTAACCGGCATGATCAATACATTCCAAGCAATCACCTTATTTGGTACTGGGGATCCTAAGCTTATGGCGGGTGGTATTTCTCAAGCGCTAGTAACAACGGTATTGGGCTTAGTGGTCGCCATACCAACGGTATTTTTATACACCTTACTTAATACGCGCGCTAAAAATATCTTGTTAACTATTCAAGAGCAGAGCGCCGGTATTATTGCTGAGCGAAGCGAGAAAGGAGCATAAACCATGGTGCTATTGATTGATTCAATCAATGCTATCCGTGATTTTCTCGACACTGGTGGCCAAGTTCTCTTGGTCATCGGGGTGTTAATCTTCGCGATGTGGTTATTGATACTCGAGCGATTTATTTACTTTTTTAATGGTTTTAGAAGCTATAAACACGCTCTTAAAGCCAATTGGATTAACCGTGCAGAACGAGATAGCTGGAATGCAGAGCAAATACGCGAAGCTATGATATCGCGAGCTGGTATGCGCTTAAACACCAATCTTTCTTTGATTAATGTGATGGTTGCTTTGTGCCCGCTACTTGGTTTGTTAGGCACTGTGACGGGCATGATAGAAGTGTTTGATGTAATGGCAATTACTGGCACAGGTAGTGCGCGTTCAATGGCATCAGGGGTATCTAAAGCAACTATTCCGACAATGGCAGGCATGGTAGGTGCGTTATCTGGGGTATTTGCCTCAACGTACTTACAACGAAAAGCTAAGCGCGAAGTAGAACTACTACAAGACAGCATGGTTTTAGACCATTAAGCAAAATTTTGATAAGCGGCTTATATAAAGCCACTTATCCTAGGAGAATAAAAATGAGAGCCCCGTTAGGAAACCTATTTCAAGAAGACGAAGCTGAAGAAATAAACATGACCCCAATGTTAGACGTTGTATTTATCATGCTTATTTTCTTTATTGTAACTGCCTCTTTTGTTAAAGAAGCCGGTATTGATGTAAACCGCCCAGAAGCCGCAACAGCTGTTAAAAAAGAGCGTGCTAATATTTTAGTGGCTATTTCTGATACAGGCGAGATTTGGATTAATAAACGTCAAATTGATGTACGCGCAGTACAAGCCAATATCGAGCGTTTAAAAGCAGAAAATCCACAAGGTAGCGTTGTGATTCAAGCAGATAAAAAAGCCACTACCGAAATGTTAATAAAGGTGATGGATGCCTCGCGCGCGGCGGGCGCATTTGATGTATCAATTGCCGCACAAGATGCGTCTTAAGGGCTAGTTATGTTGCGATATTTAGTTGCATTAGTGATAGCCGGTGTAGTGACCTTTATGTTGTTTTTAGGCATGCAGGCACTGATCACTGGCGGTGAAGGCGCTATGACGGATCCGGTAAAGGGTAACGTACTTGATTTTGTTCGCTTGAAAAAAGAAGAAACCGTACAAAAAAAAGAGCGTAAGCCACAAAAGCCACCAACACCAAAAGAGCCGCCACCACCAATGGAATCACCGCAAATGCAAAATAGTGATGCTACAGCAAATGCTAACAACTTTGACTTTGGTGCCAATGTAGATGCGGATGTAAATTTAGCCGGCGGGTTAGCACTTGAAACAAGTGATGGTGAATACTTACCGATTGTAAAGGTGGCCCCAGTTTATCCGCGCCGTGCGTTATCACGTGGCATAGAAGGCTACGTTATTGTTGAATTTACAGTAACTAAACAAGGCACTGTACGCGACCCACAAGTAGTAAAAGCAGAGCCTGAGTCACTCTTTGATAGAGCTGCGATGGATGCAGCCCTTAAATTTAAATATAAACCGCGCGTAGTAAACGGTGAAGCCGTTGAAGTTGCGGGTGTTCAGAACAAAATATCTTTCCAAATTAGCGGTTAATTAGTAATTAACCACGAGTAAACGGACAGAAATGCGAGGCGATTATGAAATTACTACCTACAGCTAAACTTTTAAAGTTAACACTATTTTGTACCGCTGCGATCAGTACAAGTATTGTTACACCAAGTGCTCTAAGCCTAATTCCAGGGCTACAAGTAGCTACGGCATATGCAGAGCAAGAACAAAAAACGAAACGTGTACCAGCACTACGTGAAAAGGTTTATAGCCAGCTTGCTCGTGCCCAAAAACTTGCAGACGATGGTGATGTTAAAGGTGGACTTGAAGCGCTTGATAGCATTCAAGAGCGAGCTGCAAGCATGAACTCGTACGAAGTGGCAATGATGCATAACTTTTACGGGTTTATTTATTACAACGAAAACGACTTACCAAAAGCGATTGCCTCGTTTGAAAAAGTGGTAGCAGAGGAAGCCATTCCTGAGTCACTTCGTTTAAGCACTACATTTAGCTTGGCTCAACTGGCTATGGCTAATAGTGATTACACTAAAGTTATCTCTTTTTTAGATGACTGGGACAGTATTAACACTCAGCCTAAAACAGAAGGCTATTACTTGTTAAGAGCCCAAACATACTATCAGTTAAAAGATTATAAAAAAGGGCTTGAGTACATATCTCAAGTGATTGCTTTAAGCGACAGCGAAGGCAAAATCCCTAAAGAAAACTGGTTAGTACTTCAGCGAGCAATGTATTACTCGCTTAATCAAACTGACAAAGTTGTTGAAGTGCTTGAGCGCATGGTAAAGCTTTATAATAAGCCTGAGTATTGGGTGCAGTTATCGGGTATGTATGGTGAAACAGGTAGGGAAAAACAACAGTTGGCGGTAATTGAAGCCGCTTACCAGCTAGGATTTTTAACCTCTAAATCTGATTTACGCCAATTAGCGCAAGTGTATTTATACAATGGTTTAGCGTTTAAAGCTGCAAAAGTGATGAGCGATGCCATTGATAAAGATATTGCTGAAAAAACAGCAAAAAACTACGCTTTTGTTGCCGAGGCGATGATCCAAGCTAAAGAAGATGAAAAATCTATTACCTACTTTGCAAAAGCTGCTGATTTATCTGAGCACGGTAAATACGATCAACGTTTAGCCGAAGTATTTGTTAACACAGAGCAATATGAAGAAGCCGCCGATGCAGCGCGTAAAGCACTTGATAAAGGTGGCCTTGATTTTGAATCAAATGCATTTGTTGCACTGGGTATGGCGCAGTACAACATGCAAAATTTTGATGCATCAATTTTAGCGTTTGAGCAGGCAGAAAAACATAAAAAATCTCAGCGTTTAGCACAGCAGTGGATCAAATATGTAAAGCGCGAAAAAGTGCATGCAGAAACACTTAGAACAGCTTTACTGTAAATTTTAAAGCGCTTTACTAATTAACAAGTAACGCGTGTAAAACCAGTTCATAATCGCAATACTAAAACCGCCTCAGGGCGGTTTTTATCGTCTCTAAAAGCATCCAATTATTTGATTTTAAATAAGTTACTTTTGTCATCTTATGGTTATTAAACTGTAACTACTTTGTCATAAGTCTCCCGTATTGTAACCGCAGCTAAACTCAAGTGACCTTAAAGCATTATTTAAGTGTTTTATGGTGACTTGAGTTTATTTGAGCACCTAAAAAATAATTAAATACTTTAACGGAGTGAACAATGAAATTATCTGACTTATTCAAAGTAAGTTTGATTGCAACTGCAGTATCTTTAGCTGGTTGTGGTGGAGACTTAGTAGTATCTGAAGGCGACACAACTATTAATGAAGGTGATACAGTAACTAACGTTATTGAAGGCGGTGACGATACAAGTGGTGAAACCTCATCACGTGATGATTCACAAAATGCTACCACTGGCTTTCCTACTGATATTGATAATGCACTAACTCAAGGTTTAGCAACTGATGTTTCTAGTGAGTTTACATCTATTACAGATAAGCCCGTATATCGCTTAGCTGCAGATACCGTGTTCACTACTGATGTATCGTTAACAAACGATGCACACTGGATCTTAAATGGCCGTACTGCGGTTGGTAATGATCGCGCAGATAACACCAAGCTTTATATTCAGCAAGGTACAACGATTATTGGCGAAACAGGAGATGACTTCCTAGTTGTTCGTCGCGGTTCACAAATTGAATCGGTAGGGACTGTAAGTCAGCCCATTACAATGACCTCAATTCAAGATGTTACAGCTCAAGAAACAACGATTGGTCAGTGGGGCGGTTTAGTATTATTAGGTAACGCGCCAGCAAATTCTTGCGGCGACCAAGAAGGTGAAGCAACAGCTGATGAACTTGCTAATTGTGGTGTGTCGGCTGAAGGTGATGCAGGTCAGTTTGGTGGCGATATCAGTGATGATAATTCAGGTACTTTAAAGTATGTACTTGTTAAGCAAGCCGGTAAAACGTTAGGTAATGGTGATGAGTTAAATGGTATTACGTTTGCCGGTGTTGGCTCTGCAACTACGGTTGATTATATTCAAGTACATGAAAATCTTGATGATGGTATTGAGTTCTTTGGTGGCACAGTTAATGTAAGCAATGTTGTACTTACAAATATTGGTGACGATTCGCTAGATTGGTCTTTTGGTTGGACGGGCTCAGCTACAAACGTTTATATTCAGCAAGCGGCTAACGTAGGCGATAACGCTATTGAAGCTGATAACTCTGAATTTGACTCAAGTGCAACACCATTAACACTACCTACTATTTCAAACGTTACAATTGTGGGTGCTGAGGGCAATAACGGCATTCGTTTACGTGCGGGTACTGCTGGGGTTCTTAAAAATGTATTTGTAACGGGCCCAGCTACTTATGAAAACTGCTTACGTGTAGGTTCTGATTCAGTACCTCGTGCAGAGGATGGCACACTTACGATTACAAACTCTATAGTTGCTTGTCAAACTGCAGCGAATAACTTTGGCAGCGAAGTTATTAACGGTGGCGATGTACAATCTTGGTTTGAAGGCCAAGACGCTAACCAAACACTTACCCCAGCTGATTTAATGCTAGATGACAACGGTTATACACCACTTGCTGGCTCGCCGCTTATTGCAAATACGCAAGTTGGTGCATTTGATGGCTCAACTAATTGGATGGAAGGTTGGACTGTTGGTATTAATGGTGGCTTCCCTACTGATATTGATAATGCGCTATCACAAGGTTTAGCATCAGATGTTTCTAGCGAATTTCCAGAAATTACAGATAAGCCAGTATATCGCTTAGCTGAAGATACAACGTTTACAGCGGATGTAACACTTACAAATGACGCACATTGGATTTTAAATGGCCGTACCGCAGTAGGTAATGACCGTGCAGACGCTACAACACTTTATGTTCAAGCAGGCACGACATTAATTGGTGAATCAGGTGATGACTTTTTAGTTGTTCGTCGTGGTTCGCAAATTAACGCAAATGGTAATGCAACTGCACCTATTACAATGACATCTATTGAAGATGTAACAGGCGCTGAAACAACAATTGGTCAATGGGGCGGTTTAGTACTTTTAGGTAATGCTCCTGCTAACTCGTGTGGCGATCAAACTGGCGAAACGACTGCTGAAGAACTTGCTAACTGTGGTGTATCAGCTGAAGGTGACGCTGGTCAGTTTGGTGGCGATATTAGCGATGATAACTCAGGTGTACTTCGTTATATTGTCGTTAAGCACGCAGGTAAAACTCTCGGTAACGGTGATGAGCTTAATGGTATTTCGTTTGCGGGTGTAGGCTCTGCAACAAAAGTAGAATATATCCAAGTTCATCAAAACCTTGATGATGGCGTTGAGTTTTTTGGTGGTACTGTAAATGTTCGTAACATAGTACTTACTGACATTGGTGATGATGCATTTGATTGGTCGTTTGGTTGGACAGGTCGTGCGCAAAATATTTATATTCAACAAAGTGCTGTTGGTGGTGATAACGCTATTGAAGCGGATAACTCAGAATTTGATTCAAATGCTACACCTTTAACAAAGCCACTAATTTCTAACGTAACAATTGTAGGTGCTGATGGTACTAACGGTGTTCGTTTACGTGCAGGTACAGCCGGCGTTCTTCGTAATGTAGTAATTACAGGGCCTGAAGGTTACTCAAACTGTTTACGTGTGGGTTCTGACTCTGTAGCAAATGCAGAATCTGGTGAGCTTTCTATTGAAAACTCAGTAGTGGCATGTAGTGAAGATAATAACTTTGGTAGTGAAGCAATTGGTGGTGGTAACGTTCAATCTTGGTTTGAAGGCCAAACAGGTAACCAAACGCTGACTGCTGCTGGCCTTAGTTTAGCAACCGATGGCTTTACACCTAAATCTAGCTCACCATTATTAGGTTCGGGTGTTGATTCGTCAGACCTTGATTCGTTCTTTACTAAAACAAATTATATTGGTGCGTTTGATGGCGATAATAACTGGATGGATGGTTGGACAGTCGCTATAACACCAAGTTTTCCTGATGATATTCAAAACGCCTTAGAGCAGGGTTTTGCTACTGATGTATCAGCGAGCTTTCCTGAAATCACAGACAAGCCAGTTTATCAGTTAACTTCTGATGTTGTATTCACTTCAGACGTAACATTAACTAACGATGCACATTGGATTCTAAAAGGCCGTACAGCCGTAGGTAATGACCGCGCTGATGAAACGACTTTATATGTTCAATTTGGTACTACGCTTATTGGCGAGTCGGGTGATGACTTTTTAGTTGTTCGCCGTGGTTCTAAAATAGAGGCCGTGGGCAGTGCAACTCAGCCAATTACTATGACGTCTATTGAAGATGTTACTGGTGGCGAAACGACTATTGGTCAATGGGGCGGTTTAGTGCTTTTAGGTAATGCACCGGCTAACTCGTGTGGCGATCAAGAAGGCGAAGCTACCGCTGATGAGCTTGCAAACTGTGGTGTGTCTGCTGAAGGTGATGCTGGTCAATTTGGTGGTAATGACCCAGAAGATAACTCAGGTACTTTAAAATACGTGGCAGTTAAACAAGCAGGTAAAACGCTAGGTAACGGAGATGAGTTAAACGGCATTACGCTTGCTGGTGTTGGTAGTCAAACAGAGCTTGATTACATTCACGTTCATGAAAACCTGGACGATGGTGTTGAATTTTTCGGTGGTACTGCAAACATCAGTCACCTTGTTTTAACTAATATTGGTGATGACTCACTAGATTGGTCATTTGGTTGGACGGGTAAAGCGCAATACGTACTTATCAAGCAAGCCGAATCAACAGGTGATAATGCAATTGAGGCGGATAACTCTGAGTTTGATTCAAGTGCAACACCACTCACAATGCCTACAATTTCTAATGTTACTATTATTGGTAATGTAGGGGTTAACGGTATACGTCTACGTGCAGGCACTGCGGGTATGCTTAAAAACGTGGTTGTGACAGGTGGGGCAGATTATTCAAATTGTTTACGTGTAGGTTCAGATTCAGCTCCTCGCGCAGAGGATGGTACATTAACTGTTACTCACTCAGTTGTTGCATGTGAAACGGCAAATAACTTTGGTACGCAAGCAATTGGTACTGGTAATGTTGAGTCTTGGTTCTTAGGCCAAACAGGTAACTCTGTGCAAGCAGCCACAGACCTTGGTTTAGCAGATAACGGATATATGCCTTCGGCTGAGTCATTACTGTTAGGTAATGGTTTTGATTCTTCAAGCCTAGATAGTTACTTTGATTCAGTAGATTACATTGGTGCAATGGATGCACAAACAGACTGGACAGCAGGTTGGGTTAAGGTAGGTCTTTAATCCAAACCACATTATAGCCGAGCGAAAGCTCGGCTAATGTCTTGTTTTGTTTCGGAGTATTAAAATGAAATCTTTTAAACCCTCTTCTCTTGTTCTATGTAAACTAAATTGCGCAGTTATGGCTGCAATTATGGGGCTATCAGTAAACACAGCTATAGCAGCCGAAGCCGAAGAGCAAGAAATAGAAGAAGTAGTTGCTGTTGGCCAGCGACTAAAAGGTAGTGCAGGCGCAGTACTACAAGAGCGTCAAAATCAGGCATTTGTTGCTGATATTATGGGTGCTGATCAAATATCACGCACAGGTGATGGCGATGCAGCTTCAGCGCTTCGTCGTGTGACTGGTTTAACCTTAGTCGATGGTAAATATATTTATGTTCGTGGTTTGGGTGAGCGTTATTCAAGTACCCAACTTAATAGCATGTATGTTCCAAGCCCAGATCCCACTCGATCAGTTGTTCCACTGGATTTATTTCCATCGGATATTATTGAAAGCTTAAGTGTGCAGAAATCGTTTTCTCCTGATATGCCAGCGCACTTTGGTGGTGGTAATGTAAATATACGCACCAAATCTATTCCTTCTGATTTTTTGTTTAAAATACAGTTAGGTACTTCATATAACACCTCTAACAGTGACACCGGTTATTTTTACAGTGGTGGTGATGATGATTGGATGGGGCGCGATGATGGTACACGTGCTTTACCTTCATTAATTTCTACAGCGCTTAAAAGTGATGCAGGACTTGAAGGTGACAGCAGTACTTCGCTTGAGCAGCGTCAAGCGCTCTTACAATCTCTAGATTGGCAAGTTGGACCTACTGAGAAAGACGTTGATCCAGGCATGAATTTTTCAGTAGCACTAGGTGATAGGTTTGAGTCTGAAGTAGGTACTTTTGGCGTTCTTGCAGCTGTTTCCTATGACAATGAATGGGAAGTAGTTAAAGAGCAAAGCGGTACAAATTTAGGTAGTTTGGGCTGCGAAGATAAATGTTTTGCACAAACTTATGATGGCATATCTACTGAACAAACCGTTCGTTGGAGTGGCACATTAAATTTAGGTTATGAATTTAATAATAACCATAAATTTGAACTAACGAATATAGCTCTGCATGATATGAGTGACAGAGTGCGTAATCGTGACTTTTTCGATGCTAACGAGTCAGAAGAAGGTGTTACTGAGTTACGCCGTGTTGACGTTATGTATGAAGAGCGTGAAATGTTCTCTACGCAGCTCAAAGGGACGCATAATTTTCCTGAATTAGAAAATTTATTTTTTGATTGGTATGCAGGTACAAGCCGCGCCAACAGGGATGCTCCAGGTGCGTTAGATGTTGTTTTTCAAACTAACTTAAATGATGGTGTATTTGAATCAGAGCAGTTACAAGATGTTGCTGCTACTAACGTAACGCGTGATTATCAAACTTTGCATGATGACGTAGATACGTATGGTTGGAATATGGGCATCCCGTTTTATGGTGATGGCTATGAGTTAGAGCTTAAGGTGGGTGGCGATTTTTCTGAAAAAAAACGTGATGCAAGTAATATTCAATTTGGTATTACGCACCGTGGTATAACAGATGAATATACATTTGGCTCAAACATAGACCAAATTTTTTCTGACGAAAATTTAGCTAATAGTGAGTTTTATACAAGTATTACAGGCTCTGGTATTTTTGATGATGGTACCGCAGATGGTGATAAGTACAGCGCTGCACATAAGTTAGACGCTTATTATTTTATGGCCGACTTTTTCTACGAAAACACATGGCGTATAACCGGTGGTATTCGTTGGGAAGACTTTTCTCAAATATCAGTGCCTTTTCAGGCTCATACTAATTTCTTTGATGGAACAATTGAAGAAGTGAGCGAAGTTGCAATAAAAGAAGATAACTTTTTTCCTTCTTTAGCAATTACTTATATTATGGATGAAGAAATGCAGTTTCGCTTAAACTTAAGTGAAACGACGATTCGCCCAGATATGCGTGATGTAAGCTCAACTTATTATGTTGACCCACTAACAGAGTTTTTAGTGCGAGGCTCGCCTACACTTCAAAGCTCTAAGCTAAAAAATGCTGACTTTAGGTTTGAGTGGTACATGCCTTCAGGAAACAATCTATCAGTTGCTTTGTTTTATAAAGATATTGAAAACCCAATTGAAATGGTTGAGTTAGCGGGTGTTGGTGGAGCTGCTCCGCAATTACTAACAGCAAATGCGCAGTCGGGTCAACTAACAGGTATTGAGGTAGACTTTTTAACTGACTTTAGTTTTATTCATAATGATTTATCTGCCATATTTTTATCAGGTAACGTTACTCTATCGGATTCAAGTGTTGAGCTTGGCATAAACGATGCTGATGGGGTTGATTCATTATTTGAACAACAACTAAAAGAGGCGCTTGAAGCTGACTCTGTTTCTAACATTGTTACTAATAATAAACGTCGTTTAGTTGGTCATTCTGAATGGGTAGCAAACTTACAAATGGGTTATGACTCTGCTGATGGTTTTCATTCTACTTCAGTTGTTTATAACGTGTTTGGGCCGCGCATAATTGTACCAGGTACGCGTGGTAACGAAGACGCAGAAGAAAAGTCATTTCATTCTCTTGATTTAGTTTATTCTTACTTCCCTAACTTTAATACTAAAGTTAATTTTAAAGTTAAAAATATACTTGGCCAAGAAAAAGAAATTGAACAAGAAAACTTAACACTTTGGCGTCAAGAAGAAGGCACTGAGTTTAGTTTAAGCTTTAGCTACGAGTTTTAATTTTCTACCCAAGGAAGGGGGATATAATAAAACCTAATTACCTATTAGCCCTGTATTTAATACAGGGCTTTTTTATGACTATGAAAAATATTTAAGTTCTACTTTATTCACTAGTTTTAGCGCGCTGGTGGTGTTATTTTGACGTTAATGAAAATTAAATCTCACCCAATGAATTTAATTTTTAATGTATTAAGGCATCTTTTATGAATCAAACAGTGGAACAAACAATGAAAAAAGTAGGATTAGTCGGTTGGCGTGGCATGGTTGGCTCTGTGTTATTAGAACGTATGCAGCAGCAAAGTGATTTTGCCCATATCGACACCACCTTTTTCACCACCTCACAAGCGGGTCAACTAGGCCCTGATATAGCAGGCGACGCAAAACCATTGCTAGATGCAAGTGACATTAGCGAACTTGCTAAAATGGATATTATTGTTACTTGCCAAGGCGGTGACTACACCAATGCGGTATATCCAAAATTACGCGAGTCGGGTTGGGATGGTTACTGGATTGATGCAGCTTCAGCACTGCGTATGAGTGAAGACAGCATAATAGTGCTAGATCCCGTAAACAAAGATGTTATTGAACAAGGCTTAGAGCAAGGCGTTAAAACGTTTGTTGGCGGTAACTGTACAGTATCGCTAATGCTACTTGCATTAGGCGGTTTATTTGAGCAAGACCTAATTGAATGGGTAAGCCCAATGACTTACCAAGCGGCCTCTGGTGCTGGTGCGCGAAATATGAAAGAGCTTATTGCACAAATGGGCGCTATTCATGCAAGTGT
The DNA here is from genome assembly GCF_014163835.1 of Pseudoalteromonas sp. SR43-5. Lineage (NCBI taxonomy): Bacteria > Pseudomonadati > Pseudomonadota > Gammaproteobacteria > Alteromonadales > Pseudoalteromonadaceae > Pseudoalteromonas > Pseudoalteromonas sp. SR43-5. The sequence continues at coordinate 74,190 of NZ_JACJEA010000002.1, read as the reverse complement.
TGCCGAGCAATTAGATAACCCAAGTTCTGCTATTTTAGAAATTGATAAAATAGTCAGTGAAACAATGGCGTCAAAAGACTTACCACAAGACCAATTTGGTGTGCCATTAGCGGGCAGTTTAATCCCGTGGATTGACGTACCAATGCCAAGCGGTCAGTCTAAAGAAGAGTGGAAAGCACAGGTTGAAGCGAATAAAATTTTAGGCTCTTCTAAGCAACCAGTACCTATTGATGGTTTATGTGTACGTATTGGCGCTATGCGTTGTCATTCACAAGCGATGACCATTAAATTACGTGAAGATATTAGCGTAGAAAAAATTGAAGAAATTTTAGCGTCTCATAATGAGTGGGTTAAGGTAATTCCAAACGAGCGTGAAATTAGTGCCACAGATTTAACACCGGTTAAAGTAACGGGCACTTTAAGCATTCCTGTTGGGCGTATTCGTAAATTAGCGATGGGACCAAAATACATTAGCGCATTTACAGTAGGCGATCAGCTTTTATGGGGCGCGGCAGAGCCACTTCGTCGTATGTTACGCATAATTGTTGATGGTGAGTAATACCAATTCGCAATAATACTTAATCAATTTGAGGGGTTAAATCTGACGTTAACTACGTTAAATATTTCTGATATATAACAATTAAATAACGAAATTTTTGCCTTGTTATCGACACGATTTTCTTCCCTCAAAATAGATCACTTAATTAAGCGAATTGGTATAATATATAATCAGTATTAACAAAAGGGGTTGGCAATTTGCCAGCCCTTTTTAGTTTAATGGCTTATAAAACCGCTTAAGAGGCTAAAACAATACTTTTTTATGAATGTTCACTTTTGTTTATTATTGAACTTAAGTAAACTGTTTACATTGTGCAACAGCCTATTCAAGTAACATTAATGACCTCTCACACAAATAACTTTGCCAATAAGCGATTAGCATTTGTTAGCTCCTATTTTAGTTCTGCAATTGCTATAAACACGGTTGTTTCTTGTTTTCTTATTTTTAGCAGTATTAACCACAGCGCCTCGCAAGAAAAACTTTATTGGCTTTTTACGTTATCATTTATTTCATTACTTCGAATAGCAAGCCATGTATTTGTTAACAACACCCATGCTTTTAAATATCATCTGTATTTTATAGGTTTATTATTAACGGCTTTAACATGGGCTGCTTTTCCTATTTTGTTTTATGAAAACATGCAAATGCAGGAAAAATTTGTATCATTGGTTGTTTTTAGCTCCCTTGCTGGTGGAGGCGTTAATGTTTTAGCTTCAGATATTCGTTCCTCCTTGTCGTATATAACCTGCTTATTGGTTCCTTTTAGTATTTTATTACTTTTACAGCCTATTGAAGATGAGAATGTACTAGGTGTTTTAGGGCTCGTTTTATGGTTTATTTTGTGTTTTATAACGGCTTCACGTAGTGCAAAAGATGTAAAATCATCAATTAATAACGAACTTAAGTTAGATCAATTTATTGAAAACTTAGAAAACGAAGTGCAACTTCGTACCGAACAAATAATTTCTTTAGAGCAAAAAGACAACCTAACTAAATTGTTTAACAGGGGGAGCTTTGTTTCTAATGTTGAACTTGATTTAGCCAATCAAAATGATGATATTAAAGCTGTTTTATTTTTAGATATGGATGACTTTAAAATCATCAACGATAAATACGGTCACGATTTTGGTGATTTTGTACTGGCTCAAACAGGTAAACGATTAGTTGAAACACAAACCCAAGGCGGCTTTATTGCTTGTCGATGGGGAGGTGATGAGTTTATTTTTTATTCTCGCACTAACACCGAAGACGAACTTTTTGACTGTGTTTTTAGATTAGTTAAAACCTTAACGAAAACAGTAAGCATGGACAGCTATCAAGTAAATCCCTCTTTTAAGGTTGGGCTGTATTTTACGCGCGAAAATTTTAATCTTGCAGAGGCGATTAAATACGCTGATGTAGCTATGTATGAAGGTAAGAAAAGCCGTAATGAAATATCGGTATTTGACGAGCGAATGCATGAATCGCTTAAAAGAGAAGAAGTACTTCGCAGCTCAATTAAAGAGTGCGTAGAAAAAGGTGACTTTCATCTGTGCTATCAACCTATTGTTGATATAAGCACAAATGAAATAACTACGTTTGAAGTACTACTTCGTTGGCAGTTTAATGATGAATTTATTCCCCCTTCAGAATTTATAGATATTGCAGAGTGATATGGAAAAATTAATATACTCGGCGAATTTGTACTAGAGCAAGCTATTGCGAGCTTAAGTAGGCTAAATGCCGTAAATAGTAATATTGGATTGTCGATTAATGTGTCGGTGTTGCAACTAGAAAACCATAACTTTTTAGATTTTTTAGTTGCGCTTTTAAATAGATACGCAGTTAAACCATACAATGTGCATTTAGAAATAACAGAAACGGTCATGATTAAAAATTTACCGTATTTGTCTAAAGTGATTACGGCCATAAAAAATACTGGAGTGCGTATTTCTATTGATGACTTTGGTACTGGGTTTTCTTCTATATCGGTTTTAAAAGAGCTATCAGTTGATTACATTAAAATAGACAAATCTTATATTGATAATATTTGTGAGTGCTCAAAAGATAAAAGTATTGTATCTGCTGTAACTAACATGTCGCATATGATTGGTTGCCAAGTAATAGCAGAGGGCGTAGAAAACTCCGCTCAGTTAACGTTATTACAAAGCTTAGAAATTGATAAATACCAAGGTTTTATATTCAGTAAACCAGTTAGATTTGATCAAGCACTATCCTTGATATATTAAAGGTACTCGCTTTTTTTATTTAGCTAAGCATTGCTGGATAAACCCAATTTTTTGTAGCAATTTTAAATTGGTATAACCTTTGCTGTTAATACTTAAATTAGCCACTTTAACTTCACTTAGGCTATTAGCGATGTATTTTAAATACGATTTACGTAGTGTTGTTACAATTTTGCGTAATTCTTACATGTTTAAAATGCTCATTTGAAAGTATTAGGTAAAGGAAATTACAATGAGCTCGGTTTCTAATGTATTTCATAGCAAATGGTTTAACTCATTTGCGGTTATTTTATTAGTCCTTATTATTGCCAGAATAGCCGCACCTTATGCGCTTCAGCAGTACGTAAATTATCAGCTAAAACATACGCAAGGTGTTACGGGGCATGTTGGTGATGTAGATTTGTTTTTATATCGCGGTGCCTACGCGATTGACGACGTTGAAATTTACGCTGTTGATGCAACTTCAGCTCCTAAGCCTTTACTGAGTATTCAAACTCTCGATTTTTCACTTGCGTGGTCAGCCCTTTTAAAAGGGAATTTAGTCACAAATATGGCTTTTACGCGTCCTGAGATAGTTATTTACGATAAAGACCCCAATGCTTCTGAGCAAAATCAACAAGTAAAAGATGAAACCACTTGGGTGGGGCTGGCGAATGACTTAGTACTGTTTTCTATTGATACCTTAACAATTGAGCAAGGCAAGTTAACCTTAGTTAACTCAACGAATAGTGGTGAAAAACCCACTTTTATATCAAATATCAACGCTCGAATTGAAAATATAACCAACGCGCAAAACCTATCAAAAACACTAGTGACTACTCTAAGCGTAGAAGGTGCATTAATGGGGGAGGCCGCATTAAAGTTTGATGGCAAATTAGATCCCTTTAGCAAACAAGCCAATTTTGATTTTAACGCAGAGGTACAGCGTTTCTCTGTTAAAAACCTCGATACTGTATTTAAGGTATACACGCCTTTTGATATTGAAGCGGGTGGCATTGATGGCGCTATGGAATTGGTGGCTAAAGACAATAACTTAAATGGTTATGTAAAAGCGGGCGTTCAAAACTTGAGTGTGTTCTCGTGGCGCGAAGATATAGAAAAAGATGACGATGGAATATTTACGGCCATATTTGAAGGCAGTGTTGATTTACTGGGCTCTATACTCGAAAACGATGAGTCTAAACTTGTTGCTGCACGTATCCCTATAGAGGGGCAATTAGATAATACGGATGTTTCGACTTTTCAAGCTGTGATTTCGGTATTAGAAAACGCATTTTTTGATGCGTTTAAAATGAAAGTAGATAACGTTATTTCTTTTGAAGATACGGATGAAAAATCTGATAACGAGGAGAATTAAAGCTCTTTGGTAATGTTCGTTTTAGTTAAATACTTAAGCTGCACCCACTTTTTAAACTTTAAGTGGGTGCTTTAGTACTTTTCTCAGATTAGTTTTTGCGGTTACTCAATAGCTCTTTAAGCTCAGCAATTTGGGATTGTAGTTCGTTTACTTGCCCTTGCGTTGCAGGTAATGAGCTGTCGTCTGCGAGCTCTTCTCGCGCTTTGCGGTGCTCTTCACTCATTACTTCTAAAATGGCACCTACCATCATGTTTAAAAACACAAATGCAGTTAAGAATATAAACGTAAGGTAATAAATCCAGCTTAATTCGTACACCGCCATTGTTTCGTACATTATGTCGGTCCAATCTTCAAACGTGGCTATTCTAAACAAAGTTAGCATTGAAATGGATACGTCTTGCCAAAGAACAGGGTTGATTTCAGCAAACATCATGCTACCCATTGCAGCGTATATATAAAAAATAACAAACATTAACAGGGCTATATAACCCATTTGTGGAATGGCTTTAAGCAATGAGTTAACCAATAAGCGCAGCTCTGGGATCATCGAAACCAATCGTAACACTCTAAATATGCGCAACAGCCTAGCTATTAACATTGTAGAGCCAGCAGCAGGGTATAAACTGCCCAATACTATGATAGTGTCAAATATATTCCATCCCTTAGAAAAGAAGTCTTTAATGCCTTTGCTTGCAACAAAGCGAATTATTAGTTCAATTAAAAAGAATGCAGTAATGCCAACATCCATCCAATTTAGAGCAAGCTCTACGGTAGGATGTAGTGAGTAAGTGTGTGCACCTACTGTAAGGGCAGAAACAATAATTACAGCTATAACAAATGATTGAAATATCTTGCTTTTGTCTATACGCTGAAACAACTTTTGTAACTGCGACATCATAGTAATAGATCCTTTGGATATTAAGATTTTATGGCGCTAATATACAATAGTATCGTAATAATTTAACGCTTTTTCGATATAGAAAGTGTAAGGAAATTTAATGTTTATCAATAAACTAAAAAGCAGCGCATTACTTATTATTGGATCATGTGTTTTGGCTGGTTGCAGCTCTGATGCACGTTTTCATGAATTACAATCGGCGCGCCTTGATGAGTGTAACTATAAAGCTGACAAAGAATATTACGAATGCCTAGATAAACAAGACTCTAACTACGAAGAGTTTAAAAAACAGCAACAAGCCCAGACTAAATAAGTAACCTTTATATTTATGACTAAAACTCAAAAACAGCGCGATAAGCAAATTCGCTTAGCGCTTACTAATGCATGCGAAGCAATAAAAGAAATGGTAATTGGTTTTGATTATCTAACGCATACAGGTGATTTAAATAACGAAGTAAACACGTTAAAAGTACAATGTTACTTTATTGATGAGATAGCCCGTGAAGATGCAAAACCGCAACTTGATGAGTTAACGCAGATTATACTTAGCCAGCTAGCAGCTATTAAGTTGAACGTAAAACCAGCACACATCTCATTTTTAGCCAATTAACAGCGGTTTAGTTGGTATGACATCACATGGACGTTATAATTAGATAAATTATTTTTAGGGTTTAAATTATGGCTGTTCCTTCGCGTTCGCAAATTTCACCAGGTACCACAGTAAATATTGTATTAAAAGAAGATCAACGCAGCGGCACATTAACTGAGGGTGTGGTTGAGCGCCTTTTAACAAAATCACCAAACCACCCACACGGTATTAAAGTACGTTTAGAAGATGGTCAAGTTGGCCGAGTAAAAGAGATTTTATAATGGCAACGTTAACAGAGCAGGCTTTTTGGGATTTAGTAACAACGCCTGATTTAGGGCTCGATCCGCAAAGTGTGAGCGATAACCTAAAAAACAAACTGAATGATTTAAGCGATCAGCACCTTATTGATTTTGATAAGCACTTTGGCATACATATGCGTAAATGTTTTACCTGGGATTTGTTTGGTGCCGCCTTTGTGATGGCTGGATGTAATGACGATTACGGTTTTAGCGAGTTTAGATGTTGGTTAATTTCGCGTGGTAAAACAGTTTTCGAAAACGCTTTAGAAAATGCTGATTCGTTAGCGCAGTGTACACCTGTTTATTACTTAAATGAGCAGCCTTACCCGTATATTGATGAGTATGATTTAATAGCCGGTTTATTATTTGAAGAACGCAGCGAAGACGAATTACCGTTTATTCCATCAGGCAGCGATGAACCCAAAGGCAAACGTTTTAAAGACAAACCTAAGTTTTTAAAGCAAAGCTACCCTTTATTATTTGCAAAGTACTGGCAATAAAATAAATAGTAATTTGTGCGCTATTTAAACAATTTAATGAGTTTAATTTCCCTACAAGTAAGCGCATTGATATAAATCGTTTTGTTGTTTAAGTACGTATTAACTAAAGTACTTAACAGCAAAATGGTTTGTAATGCAGTATCTAGGATGAATCTTTGTGGATTTAAATGTGTTCAATCTAAGGGATTTATTTGTGGCACGAGGTTTGTAACCTAATGGGATCGGTAATTGCTCTTGCGTTATCTTACTGGCTTACACACATGTAAGAATCAGTAATAGTCGAGCAAAACTCCCTTAGCTGCTCGTGTCTTAGTTCCTGAATACGACTTCTCTCCTTTTATAGTAAATCTCTGTTATAGTTGTTAAAAGTTATAAAAGCTAAGTGATTAGGCATTTTGCTATTATTTAACACGCTGACTCACGAGGATACACCCACGAAATGAAATATTTAACACTCGCTTTATTAACTGTCGCTTTTACAAGTGCAAATGCTTTTTCTGAGCCGAGTAATAAAACACGATTTATACCGCTTTTAAAGTCAAAATTAGGTGCCTACGAAGTTGTGTCGAGCAACTCAGGGTTATGCGTTAACAGCAATTTGAGTTTTACAGATGAAAGTGATTTAAGTGCTGGTTTTAAACTTGGTGAGCAAATTGTATTTGGATCGCTCCACAATGGTACCCGAACCATTAAAAAACCAAACTTTTGCTTTATAACCAGCACGCTTAAATATAAAAGTGATGGCCTTGAAAACGGCTTAAGAATGAGCCGTTGTGAAAGCCCTGCAAACGAAAAAACAATCAGTCAAAGTATCAAATTTTTAGCTGATAACACACTCAAATACACATTGAGCGAACCCAATGTAGAGTGCACATTTAAAAAAGCAGATGAGAGTAAATAAAGCATCTAGTAAGTAGTAAGTAGCAAATCATTCGCAGTATATTTTAGGGATATCGCGCCAACGCGTAGTGTACTGCGGCGACAAAAAATCACGGTTCATGTGCCACCGGTCATTTAATTTACTACTTGCAAGGCTTAGCATTCCTTTTCCGTATCGATTGTTAATTGTGTCTAAGCATTGCATAAGTTTAGGATTATCAGGGCTTTTATTAAATAAGTCATTTTGCTGAAACTGTTCTGATATTAGCTCTACCGCACCCACACCACATTTATAAAACCGTATACCGGGTTGGTAAATCTTATTAAATACCTCAGATACAGCATTAGCCATCACGCAGGTGTCGTTAGTGGGTGAGGGGAACTTATACACAAAAGACTTTTTATAATATTTATTTTCGTGCGCGCCACTGGCTGCAAAAATATAAAGCTGGTGAGTGAGCGAGTGTTGCGCTCTTAATTTATTAGCCACTGTGGTTACATGGTTAATTAGCGCTGTTTTAAGTGCTGTTGGCTCACATATGCGCTCTCCAAAACTACGGGTTGAATAAATCTCCCGCTTATCTTGTCGTACATCATCCCAGTTTAAACATGTTATCCCGTTAAGCTCGCTTACTGTGCGTTCAACAACCACACTAAATGCACGGCGCATTGCTCTAGGGTTTTGCTGAGCAAGATCCCAGGCGGTGTGTATATTCATTATTTTAAGTTTTTTAGCTAGCCGCCGGCCTATCCCCCACACATCTTCGCAGCTCATTCTTTGTAAAATAGCTTGGCGAGTTTGTTCGCTATTTATTACTGCTACACCATTAAAACCACTGAGCTTTTTAGCAGCATGGTTAGCGGCTTTTGCTAAAGTAGGGGTCGGGCCAAAACCAACACCTACAGGTAGCTTTGTTTCGCGCCATACTGTGCGCCTTATTGTATGACCGTATTCATGCCAGTCTTTAATTAATGATGTGTAGCCATCAAAGTGCAAAAACGATTCATCAATACTGTATATGTGCTGTGTATCGCAAAAGCGAGCGATGATATTCATCATTTTGTCGCTTAAATCAGCATAAAGCTCGTAATTGCTAGAGCGAATAACAACGTTGTTTTGCTCAAGTAAATGCTTAACTTTAAAGTACGGGCCAAATTTAGGAATATTTAAGCGCCGAGCAATAGGGCAAATAGCGCATACACAGCCATCGTTATTGGTAAGTACAACCACGGGTTTTGATCGAATAGCAGGGTCGAATACTTTTTCGGCACTGGCATAAAATGACACAGCATCAACTAAGGCATACATTTTAGTAACTCTGGGCTTTGCCTGTGCATTCTTATTGATAGCGTTACTACGCCTTCGAGCTGAAACTCGTCTGCAGAGGTGAGTTGTACAGGCTTATGTAAAGAAGAAGCTGAAAGCAGCCGCGCATTGGTTTTATCAAGCAGCTTACATACAAAAAGACCATTTAAGTTAGCAACAATAACGTCACCATTTTCTGCAGGCTCTGCACGGTCGATAACTAATAAGTCCCCTTCAAAAATTCCGACTTCTTGCATAGAGTTACCCGATGCTAGGCCAATAAAGGTAGCATTTGGGTGCTTTATTAAAAGCTCATCAAGGGTTACACCTAGCTCGGTGTACTGCGCTGCGGGCGATTCAAAACCACACACGCCTGCTTCTATATAAATGGGAATGACAAACATAACACAACCTAAAACGCATATACTGTATAAGTGTACAGTATATGCGTTTTGTGTAAGTTATGCCAAGAAATGTATAACCGATCAATCCATATTTTTGATCATTTGCTGTGCGATATCTAAAAAGTCTTTGATTTGCTGAGGGTTTAAGTTTTTACACATTTGATTATTTATTTTCTGCTCTGAGGCTAATAACTTATCAAAAAGAACTTTACCTTGCTCTGTGAGCGACAAAATAAAGCAGCGCTTATCGTGCTCACTTGCCTGTTTATTTATTAAATTTAAGCCAATAAGATCTTTAATTAAACGTGCTATTTGCGCTTTGTCGCGCTGCGTTTTAGTAACAATATCGTTAGCCGTACAGTTATTTACGTTCGCAATAATATGTATGCAGCGTACGTGCATAGCATTAATACCAAGTTCGCCTGCGTTAATTGCTTCACGAATTGTGACGCGGTAATTTTGCATCAATTCAAACAGCGTATTTGATAAAGGTGTATTCATAAAACTCTCAATGTAGTTGACAAAGTCAATTAATTTGTTATAGTTGATTTTATCAACCAATGGGGCGTTGTGCAATGTCTGCTTTTATAGTAGCCAATTATTATACCAATCTGCTTATATATGGGGTCTATTTAATTTGTTAAATTGATCAAAGATTTATGCAAGTTGGTATTAAAGTCCAAGTTTTGTAAAACGAGGTAATGCATGGGTAAACAAATTCGCAAAGCTAACATATTAAGTACGCAGCAAATCACACCACATCTACAACGCATTGTTGTAGGCTCTGATGATTTTAACGACTTAACCTCACAGCACATTGGTAACTATGTAAAAGTACTGATCCCAAAAAATGGTGAAGTAGATTTTAACTTAAAAACAGCGTGTATGCGATCTTACACAATAAGGCATGTAGATGCACAAACAGGCGCGTTAACACTTGATTTTGTTATAAATATGCACCAAGGTCCGGCAACTGACTGGGCTAAAATTGCAAAAGTAGGTGATGAGGTAGGTATTGCAGGCCCAGGCCCTAAAAAGCTAGATAATTATGGGCATTCGCATTATGTGTTGCTAGGAGATTTAACATCGGTAAATGCAATAAAGGGGTATATACAGCAATTACCTTTATTTTCAAAAATTGATGCCTTTGTACATGTACCCACCGAAAAAGACATTATTGATTTAGAAACAAGCCGCGATGTTAATTGGCTTGTTACCGACAATGCTGACGAAGCGCTACTTAGCGCGCTTCAAAATTTGCACATTACAGCAGAGCCTCCCATTGTATTTATGGCATTGGAAGCTGGGCTTGTGCGTAAAGCAAAGACATTCTTAACAGAGCAATTTAATATACCACGTGGTAATATTGTTTCCTCAGGGTATTGGAAAAAAGGCGTGGATTCAGAAGGCTATAAAAAGCTGCGCCAACGTGATGCACAGCTTGCTTGAATACCTTAGAGCAAAATAACATATACCTATTTTGCTCTAATACCACTGCGTAACTTGAATTGACCTAATAGCAGACCCATTTAAGTGTTTTATGCTAATGATGTAATACATTGTTAGCATGCATTTTTAGGAGCTGCTATTTTGTTGAATTCCATTCCTTTTTCATTATTAGAACTTGCCCCCATGATCAAAGGGGACAGCGTTACTAACACTCTTCATAAAAGTACTAAATACGCTCAACGTGCTGATGAGCTTGGCTTTAACCGTTTTTGGCTTGCTGAGCATCATAATATGCCAGGTATAATTTGTGCGGCCACTTCAATTTTGGTTGGTCACATTGCAGGTAATACCAAAAAGATACGCGTTGGGTCAGGCGGTATTATGCTGCCAAACCACTCCCCATTAGTTGTTGCTGAACAATTTGGTACATTAGAGAGCTTATATCCAGGGCGAATAGATTTAGGGCTAGGGCGTGCCCCAGGTAGCGATCCTGTAACGAGTCGTGCATTAAACAACGATATGAGCCGCGCAGAAAATTTCCCAGGTGAGGTAACTGAACTGCAAACATTGTTAGGTCCTTACAATGGTACGCACCTTATACGTGCTATACCGGGGGAGGACACAAACGTTCCGATTTGGTTATTAGGCTCGAGTTTATTTAGCGCGCAACTAGCGGCGCAAAAAGGGTTACCGTATGTATTTGCAGGGCATTTTGCACCGCGCTTTGTGCACGATGCAATAGCGTTGTATAAGCGCGAATTTAAAGCATCAAGCGTACTTGATAAGCCATACGTAATGCTTGCACTGCCTTTAGTGGCTGCAGATACCGACGATGAAGCGCAATATTTATCGACTACTTCTAAGCAACGTGTACTCGAACTTATACGCGGTAATGAGCTGTGGCTAAAACCGCCTGTTGAAAGCATGGACGGGTTATGGAGCGAACAAGAGCGCGCTCATGTAGAGAACTTTTTAAGTCTAAGCGTAGTAGGCGGACATGTAAGTATTAAACACAAGTTAGAGATGATAGCTAAACAGCTAGAAGTTGATGAGTTTATATTTACCAATGATGTATTCGATAGTGAAAAACGCCACCGTGCACTCGAAATTTTAATGGAAATAAAACACTAAAATATAGTTAGTTAAGCAAGCGTACACTCTGGGCTTGTTAAGATTATAGACATCATCAAAAGTTAAACTTTTATAACTCATTTTATTAACTTTAAGTGATGTCTGTATTTGTTATTTAAATATTCAAAGTAAATTTGATTGCTATTTTTAGTAAATATTTTGCTTTATATACCGTTCTGTTTTTTCAATTGAACTGATTTAAACAATCAATTTTAAGATATCACTTTTGTTTTTTATAATGTAGCTATTAAACCAGACATCATAAAATTAAAGGCAGGTACACCGTGAACTCTCTAAACACCGCAACAGCTAATTCAGTTAACAAAACAGCGCAGCCAAAAGTTGCTCTGATTGCTGAAGGTGGCGGGCAGCGAGGGATATTCACAGCTGGCGTACTTGATGCTTGGTTAGAGCAAAGCTATGACCCTTTTGATTTATTCATTGGTACTTCAGCGGGTTCGCAAAACTTAACTAGCTACTTAGCGCGCCAAAAAGGCTACGCTAAACGCCTGATCAGAGGGCTTTCGCGTAATAAGCGTTTTTTTCAGCTTGGTCGTGGATTAGTGGGTAAGCATATAGTTGATTTAGATTGGTACTTTGACAAAACCACTGAAGTAAACAGAGCTATAGATTTCAAAACAGCGAAAACTAGTTTAGGTGAGCGTGAACTACTTATAACAGCCACAAATGCACGAGATAGAAAAGCTTATTACTTATCGCCTACAGGTGATAGTGGTCAATGGCGTGATTTGTTAAAGGCTTCTAGCGCACTTCCGTTTTTATACAAACAAGGTGTAAAGTTAACACCTTGGTTAAACGCAAAAGCAGCGAATGAAACACATCTTGTTGAAGAACAAGCACAGAGCGATTTTTATCTAGATGGCGGTTTAGCAGCACCACTTCCCGTGCGTGAAGCTTACAACCGAGGTGCACGTAAAATTGTTGTAATAAGAACGGTTGACGCTAATTTTCAAGCGCAATCTGCATGGGTACAAAAGCTAAGAACATTTGCTATAGCATCAGGCTATTGTCCAAAAACATTGGACTACTTAATACAGCACGAGAAAGCGTATTTAGATGAGCTTGAGTTTATTGCAAATCCACCAAGTGATGTGGAAATAATACAAATTTTTGCAGACGAAAAACTGCATAGCAAATTATTAGGTAGTTCAAATAACGATTTACGTTTTGATCATAAATTAGGCTTAGCTGCAGGTCGGTCTTATTTAGCGCAGCAAAGCCAATTTGAGATCAGCAATACGCATAACTACCCACAAAGCGAGTATCGTTACAATTAAGCAAATTGGATACCCAAATCATGAATAATACTGCGACTTAAAGTTGCAGTAATATTTATTTAAATGCCTTTTATTTAAATGACACCCACCCTAATTTGTACATTTATTAACCCCTGGATTCTAATTGGGAGTGCCTTGTGAATACTTAAAACATTATAAATGGGTGTCATTTAAGTATTCTTTTAAATATTAAAAATAACTTAAGTTGATGAAAGTAATATGCTTGTTTCACTATTTAAAATACCGTCAATTTCGCGTACTTGCCTTAGCACTCCATCAAACTCACTTAAATTTCCAGCTTGTAGTTCTGCAACTAAATCCCATGCACCATTGGTGGTGTGTAATTTTATAAGCTCGGGTATTCCGCGCATTGTTTTAATTACTTGTGAGGTAGATTTACCAACGACTTCTATCATCATAATTGCGCGCACAGCTTCTGTTTCTATGTGTTCGTGAACGCGTACAGTAAACCCTAATATTGCGCCTGAGCTAACTAATCTGTCTAACCTATTTTGAACTGTCCCGCGTGATACATTTAAAGAACCGGCTAAAGCTGAAACCGAAGCGCGGCCGTCTTTTCGTAATTCAGCTATCAAAGCATTATCAAGAGAGTCATAAATATAAGGAGTCATAAATCAAACCTTTAAAAGAAGTTACTGACCAAAATACATAAATTGTACATAACTGCATAGCAAAGTGATAAAAATTAATAAAGTTTGTATAATTAATTGCCATATTAAATAGCACATAGCCTCGCTAAACTTGTTTTAAATTAACTAATACATTTATTCAAGAGGTTTCAGCATGAGTCATTTTATAGCACAGCCAAAACAAGGCGTTCCATTTGTTAGCGTTCAGGCAATGGTTAAGCTTATAAATAGCTTAGGGGTCGAAAACGTTTTGCTAGATCTAACACATAAATTAGAAACCGACTTTGCCCGTTGGACTGAGTTTGATAAGTCACCTCGCTATGCAGCACACTCACCAGAGGGTGTAATAGAGCTAATGCCAGTGAGTGATGGCCAAATGTTCAGCTGTAAATATGTAAATGGTCACCCAAAAAACACCTTTAGAGAACTTCAAACAGTCGCTGCATTTGGTATTTTAGCCGATGTAGATAGTGGCTATCCGGTTATGATAAGCGAAATGTGTTTACTAACAGCACTACGTACAGCCGCAACTTCTGCAATGGTAGCTAAATATTTAGCACCTAAAAACTCAACAACCCTTACTTTAATAGGCAACGGTGCTCAATCAGAGTTTCAGGCACTCGCTTTTAAAGCGGTACTAGGTATTACGCATATTCGTTTATACGATATAGATAAAAGCGCCTCTAAAAAAGCATTTGCTAATTTAAGTGCATGCGGGTTAAACGTGATTATTTGTAATAGTGTACAAGAGGCAGTAAAAGGGGTAGATATTATCACTACCTGTACTGCTGATAAAACTAACGCCACTATTTTAACAAATGACATGATCCCACAAGGTGTGCACATTAATGCCATAGGTGGTGATTGCCCAGGTAAAACAGAGTTAGATGCTAGATTGCTTGAGCGTGCTAATGTATTTGTTGAATACGAGCCACAAACTCGAATAGAGGGCGAAATACAACAAATGAGTGAAAGCTTTTTTGTAACTGAGTTTCATAAAGTCGTTAATAAGCAATCGCTTGGCCGTACTAGCCAAGACGAATTAACTATTTTTGATGGTGTAGGCTTTGCGAGCGAAGACTTTACAGCGCTTGTATTTATACGCGATCAACTTATTAAAAGCGGTGAATTTACATTGCTCGATTTAATTACACAGCAAGCCGATCCGCGCAACTTGTTTTCGGTACTTAATACAGAGCAAACATCAGCACAAGAGCACGTAGCATGAGCCACGTAAATCAAGCTCCGAGTGCGGTTGTTATGGTACGTCCGCATCACTTTACGTCTAACCCACAAACAATGCTCGACAATGCATTTCAAAGTGAATGCTTAGCACCAAATCAAAGTGAACAAGCATATAGCGAAGTCACAAATGCAGTAAAATTATTAAAAAATGAAGGGGTAAAAGTTCACCTTTTTGAAGATGAGCAAACACAGACTCCCGACTCTGTGTTTCCAAATAATTGGTTTTCTACTCATCAAAGTGGGGAATTAATAATCTACCCAATGTTTGTAGAAAACAGAAGGTTAGAATATCGAAAAGATATTATTGATTTTTTAACGGATCACTATAAAGTGACGGTTGTGACTGATTATGCGCATTTATCGAAAGAAAATTCATTCCTAGAAGGCACGGGCTCACTGGTTCTCGATCATCAATATAAACTGGCTTATGCAGCAAAATCTAAAAGAACAACTCAATCGGTTGTTAATACAGTTTGTAATTTGCTCGCATTAAAACCCGTTATATTTAATGCATATGATGAAAAAGGTACAGCGGTATATCACACTAATGTATTAATGTGCGTTGCAACTGAGTTTGTAATGGTTGGCTTAAACATGGTGCCAAGTGAGGAGCGTAAAGCGCTAGTTACTCATTTTTTACAAAGCCACCACGAAGTAATTGATTTATCACTCGATCAAATTAATCAATTTTGTGGTAACGCCATAGAGTTACAAGGTGACAATGGCCGTATTTTAGCGTTATCGCAAACAGCATTTAATGCGCTCACAACAGCACAAATAGCAGCCATACAAAAAACGGCTAAGCTTGTACCGTTACCGATTCCTACCATTGAGTCGGCTGGTGGATCAGTTAGATGCATGATTGCAGGAGTTCATTTGCAAAACAAATAATGTATAGTTTTAAGGCAGCAAAAAGTATGGCTGCCTTATTCGTCCAAAATTTAAGTCGATGTCGTAAGCAAAAGCCGTTATATCCGCAACAGGATACTAATATAAAAATATAAGAAGGAATTAGCAATGTTCGATACCGTCGTCAAAAGCGTAAACAACCTTTTGTGGGGAGAAGGTCAGGTACTTATTTATATACTCTTGTTTACAGGGATATGGTTTTCAGTACGACTAAAAGCAATTCAAATACTTAAATTTAAACATATGTTTAGCCTTTTAAAAGGCAGTAGCAAATGTAAAAAAGACGACATTTCATCATTCCAAGCATTGTGTACAGGGCTTTGCGCACGAGTAGGCACTGGTAATTTAGCCGGTGTGGCTGTGGCAATTTCACTTGGCGGCAGCGGTGCAATATTTTGGATGTGGGTAATAGCCATATTGGGTATGGCTACAGGCTTTGCTGAAAGCGTACTTGGGCAAGTATATAAAGTGCGAGATAGTGGCGGCGAGTTTAGAGGCGGCCCTGCATATTATATTCAACAAGGTTTGGGTAGCCGAGCATTTGCAATTGTGTTTGCCGCGTGTTTGTTTTTAGGTTACGGCTTTACGTTTAGCGCAATGCAAACTAACACAATTACCGACGCACTTAATTACGCGTTTGAAGTTCCTACATTTTATTCAGGCCTGGTCATTACCGTACTAGCCGGCTCAATTATACTCGGTGGCTTTAAAGCAATTGCCCGATTTGCAGAGCGTGTTGTACCAATAATGGGCATTGTGTTTGTACTTGCTGCCGTAATTATTACTATTATAAATTTCACGCAAGTACCTGCCATGCTTAAAGATATATTTTTATCGGCGTTTGGTTTACAAGAAGCTGGGGCTGGTGCAATGGGCGCAGCCATTAAAAACGGTATACAACGTGGTTTATATTCTAATGAGGCCGGTGCAGGTAGTGTGCCGCATGCTTCAGCAAGTGCCAGCCCAATTCCTAATCACCCTGTAACGCAAGGTTACATACAAATGCTAGGCGTATTTTTCGATACAATCGTACTGTGTAGCTGTACCGCGGTGATCATTTTATTAGCCGATATAGACATTAGCGGCGAAATGGAAGGCATTCGTTTAACACAAAGCGCGATGACTGCTCACTTAGCACAAGGTGGTGTTTACTTTGTAGCAGCCGCTATAACCTTATTTGCTTTTACATCGGTAGTGGCAAACTACGCCTATGCAGAGAGCAACTTGCACTTATTTAAGCTCGACAACAAAGTAGGGCGCGGCATTTACACTTTGCTTTATTTATCAATGATGTTGTGGGGCGCATCGGCCACATTAAAAGAAGTCTGGGATTTAGCCGATATTGCCTTAGGGTTAATGACAGTGGTTAACGTTATCGCTATTATACTGTTAACGCCGACTATTTTGTCTGTTACGAGCGATTACCACGCACAAAGAGACAAAGGTTTAGAGCCCGAATTTAAAGTAAAAGATGTAAAAGTACAGGGTAAATGCGAAGACGGCATTTGGGACTAATTCAGCACACTTAACTATAAAAAGCGGTTTTATGGCAACATAAAGTCGCTTTTTGATTTGCATAAATATTCACTTTTAGTATTGTAAGAAAACTATAGCAACCAAAATAAAGGCACAATTTTTTAGATGATCGAGATTCACGCAGGGAAAACAGCGGCTAAAATTATTAACGAACAGGGCTTTAAACCTGAACTTTTTACCTCTTTTTTAGGTGCAAGTGGCGGTCCTAAATGGTTTACATTATTTGGCTTAGATAAATATATTTTTGGTGAATTTTTTAAAAGCCGCCAACCACTTAATTTAATTGGCTCATCTGCTGGCGCTTTTCGCTCTGCGTGTTTTGCACAAAACGATCCTGTTGCTGCGATTGAGCGCTTAGCAAAATCGTATTCGCAAACGCGATATTCAAGTAATAAACCTACACCAAGTGAAATCACAATAAAAGCGCGCGCATTACTTGAAGATGTTTTTGGCGATAACGGCGTAACCGAAATTATAAATAACCCAATATTTAAAGCGCACTTTATAGTAGCAAAATCGAATGGCTTTATTGCCAGCGAAAATAAATTAATACAGTTAATGGGTTTATCAAAAAGTTACATGCTTAACCGCGTTAACCGAAAATTATTAGGCTCGCAGTATGAGCGTTTTATATTTGGCCCAGCAACAAGTGACTTATCAATTACCGACACCTACAATTTTAAAACGCAAAGCATAGCGCTTACTCAAAATAATTTAAAAGACGCGTTACTTGCATCGGGTTCAATACCACTCGTTATGCAAGGCATAAAAAATATTGAAGGCTCGCCGCAAGGAATATATCGCGATGGCGGAATAATTGATTACCACTTTGATTTAAAAATTAATAACCCAGGCTTAATTTTATATCCGCATTTTAATAGTGAGCCAAAAGCAGGGTGGTTCGATAAAAATTTAAAACGTAAAGTATCACCACTTAATTACGATAATGTGGTAATGATCACTCCATCAAAAGAATTTATAGCAAGCTTACCGTACGGAAAAATTCCAGACAGAAATGACTTTACCGATCTTGATGCAGACACGCGTATAAAATATTGGAATACCGTGTTTAGTGAGACCGAGAAGTTAGCTGATGATTTTGACAGAAAACTCAATAGAGAAAATGTTGAATTGAAAATAATTTGATGATCTAATCTATCAAGTAATGACGTTCTATGTCTGGTGGTTAATTGATAATTTAAATATTACGGTACTAATATTAAAGAAAAGGGCGAAAGCCCTTATTGCTAACGCTTAAGAATACTGTAAAGCAATATAGTTTGTCTTTTGTTACTAATGAATTTTAATATAAGGCTTCATTAACTTGGTTAGCTCTTTTAAAAAACAATTTAAATTAGAACTAGCTTCTCTATTGTATTCATAAATCATTTCTAGGACAGTTGGTTCATCAGTGCTTTGCATTGCTCTTTTAGTACCATTAAAAGATACTGCACATTCATGTACTTTATCTAGAAATTTATAAATTCCAGATTTTGATGGAAATAGTAATTCTGAAGCATGAAATGAAGCAATAAAGTGGCTAAAAGTAATGTCAGAAATATATCCATTAGTATACTCTTGATATAGCTTCTGTGAATCTATATAAACTTTATATCTGCTATTAAAAAGAGCTAAATTAAGATTACGTTTTTGTATTCGAGTTTGAATGGACGCAATTACAAACATAGCTATAGCTATAAAAGCTGAGACCAGGGATACAATGAGTGTTAAGTTATCTATCGTGTTGATAGGCATTTTCTTTATCCTTGTTTATTTATTTAGTCTATCATATCAGAAAGAAAACAAATAAAAAGACTTATAAATCAGTGCTTTAATTGACCGTGCAGTCACTTAAACTAAAGTTTTTATTAACTTCCTGTTCTTTAAGATATTTCACCAATTATATTTAAAAGCTGGCTTTGTAGGTTAGATAAATAAATGTTCTAAGTTTTATTTTGTGCTTTAAATATTTTATATATCTTTTCTGATATTCATTAAACAATGAAGAGAGGATGATAAGCATTGTATATTGTATTTTATAAACGTTAAATTATTTTAGCCGATAGCTGATTACCCATAAATTACGTTATGTTAAATTACATGGGTTTTAATAAAGCGAGCGTGATTATACAAACCAGCCCGCTTTTAGGAGAGTAATTTGGTGGTTAATTAAGCTCTGAATCAACCCAAAACTTAGTACCTTTTAATACAGCTTGTAGTGCAAGGCCATTTTCGGTTACAGAATATACAGTCACTTGATCTGCAATCGCTTCGGCAACCAGTGCACCGCCTTTATCTTCGTATTTAGCTGCTGCATCAGCGTTTCCGCCAAAAGCCCAACCATGTTCAATAAATCTATTTAATGCAGCTTGGTTATGAAAAACCATTACAACGTTAAAATCTTTTACACCTAAACCAAGCCCTAAACCGGCTTCACCCATATTCATGTAAGTCGATTTACCTGTAAGGTTATTTTTAACTACGCCGTAACCGCCACCAAAACTGGCTAAAACAACATTTACGTTCGCGTTATCAAAAACAGCGTAACCAGCCGAATTAGCAATTTGTTTTTTAACATCAGGTTTTTCAGCGTATAATTTATCTAATGTATTTGTTTTCATACTTTGTACAAGTGAACGTTTTTCGCTTGGTGATGCGCTACCTGTAGTAGCACACCCAGTTAACGCAACAGTTAAAGCAAGTATGCTTAGTATAATTAGTTTTTTCATATTGTTTTCCTTAATAAGATATAGCAACCAACAACCATAGAATAATCACAGTATTAAAATAATTAGAGCTTTACTATGTCCAATACTAGACAGTATCGGACTTTAACGTTATTCTGTAAGCCTATTATTTAATTGAATATTTATACATTATGCTTGTTGCTTTGGTTGATACGTTAAAACAATTAAGATATCAAATTGCCCATCTAGATGACGGTACTCTAAATTCAGAATACCCAGAACTTGCATCCTTTATACAGGAAGTTGGCTTGACTGTAACTGAATCAAAAGCCGATCTGACATTCTTATATCAGTTTTTATATGTTTATGGCAGAAAATCAGAAGCGACTTATAGCCGTTTTCGAAATGAACTTGAACGCTTTTATTTATGGTCGTGGTTAATAGCAGAAAAATCAGTATTCGATTTAAAACGTGAAGATATTGAAGCTTACGTTGATTTTATGGTTGAACCCGATAAAGCATGGGCTGCAACTTCAGTGCAATGGCGTTATAAAGATGAACAAGGAATTCGTCGATTAAACCAAAATTGGCGCCCTTTTATGCTTAAAGAATCCATTGCTAGTCAACAAACTTTATCGGCCATGTTTACTGCCTTAAATGTATTTTATAAGTTTGCCCTACTCGAAGAAAAAACATTCGCGAACTTTGTCCCTGTTGTTAAAAAAAATAGCCCGTATTTAGTTGTTCAATCACAAATTCAAATTCCTGATACATTAAGTGATATTCAATGGGAATACGTTTTTGGTGTAACGCGTGATTTATGCGAACATAACCCTGATTTTGAGCGAAATTTGTTTACGCTTGCCTGCTTAAAAGGTCTTTATTTACGAATTTCAGAATTATCTGAGCGCCCACAATGGTCGCCGGTCATGTCTCATTTTTGGCAAGATAATGATGGATTTTGGTTTTTACGTATAATGGGTAAAGGTAATAAATTACGAGATGTAACCTTAAGTGATGATTTTGTTGAATATTTAAAACGATACAGATTATATCGAGGTCTACCTGCCCTTCCTCGGGTTGATGAATCTGAGCCGTTAGTTCATAAAATTCGCGGTCAAGGTGGTATGACCGTAAGGCAAATTAGGCGTTTAGTTCAACAAAGTTTTGATTATGCTCAGCAATCATTACTTGATGATGGTTTTAAAGATGACGCTGAACAACTTGGCGCTGCAACTGCACATTGGCTTCGTCATACTGGTGCTACACATGATGCGCAAACCAGACCGCTCAAACATTTATCAGAAGATTTAGGCCATTCTAAAATTGCGACTACCGATCAAATTTATATTCAAACAAATATTAAAGAGCGAGCAAAATCAGGACTTAAAAGG
The DNA here is from genome assembly GCF_014163835.1 of Pseudoalteromonas sp. SR43-5. NCBI lineage: Bacteria > Pseudomonadati > Pseudomonadota > Gammaproteobacteria > Alteromonadales > Pseudoalteromonadaceae > Pseudoalteromonas > Pseudoalteromonas sp. SR43-5. Next base: position 52,875 of record NZ_JACJEA010000002.1, on the reverse strand, counting down.
AAAATTTAATGGAGTATTTAGTAATATCATTTATAGGCGGACTATTTTTAATTTATTCTTTAACACTTCGCCAGTTAGAAAAAACAGAAGTAACAGGCCCAATGTTTTTTGTTGTTGGGGGAATATGTTTAGCTTTAATGCTACCCAACGAAGGGGATAAAATAAAAGAAGGCGTTGATCTTTTATTACCATTTATAGAGCTTACGCTAAGTATATTTTTATTTTCTGATGCAGCTAAATCAAAGTTAAGTGTATTAAGGCATAGTTTTCAGTATCCTAGTTTACTGTTGTTTGTTGCCCTACCCTTAACTTTATTACTCGGTATTGCTGTTGCTTTATTTTTCTTTGCTGAGCTTTCACTTATTGAAGCGGCGTTGCTCGCTATTATTTTAACACCTACCGATGCGGCATTAAGTAAAGGGTTACTAGCAAGTACACAAGTGCCTGAAAAAATACGCGAAGGAATAAATACTGAAAGTGGTTTGAACGATGGATTATGTGTGCCCATATTTTTAATATTTATATTACTCGCTAAAAATCCTGACTCAGCTATTACTGCAACACAAACATTAAGTGTGTTTGGCCGAGAGCTTGGCCTGGCTCTATTAATAGCTATTACAAGTATCGCTGTTTTTATACCGAGTTTAAACTTTGCAATGAAACGTCATTACTTTGCACAAAATACCAGTCCATTTTTATTACTCGGTTTTGCTATGGCTGTTTTTTCTGTCACTCAGTATTTTCATGGCAGTGGATTTATTGCGGTGTTTATTGCAGGCTTATTATTTGATAAATTTTCGACTGAAGAAGTTAGAAGAGAATTAATTGAAGACTCAGAGCACATTGCAGATTTTACATCGCTAATGATTTGGTGCTTGTTCGGGTTTGTTTGTGCTTACTTAGTTATTCCGAAATTAAATACTGAAATTATAATTTACGCTTTGTTAAGTACAACATTGATTAGAATAATTCCAGTTATGTTGTCACTGCAGTTTACGGCATTGAATATTAAAGAGCGTTTTACATTTGCGTGGTTTGGACCAAGAGGATTAGCATCAATTGTTTTTACATTGATGGTGATTGATACGCAAATAGAAAACAAATATCAAATAGCGACAATAGCAATGACGACTATTTTGTTTAGTGTATTTATTCACGGTATAAGTACAAAGCCAATTGCAGACAGTTTCGCTAAAAAATCTAAATAGCTTTTATAAAAATTAGTGAATTTTTTGCCGAGGTATCAAGGCGTTTTTCCAGCCTCAAAAACGATCATTTAATTAAGCGAATGGGTATTAATAAAAAAAGGCGTAACTTATTTTTAAGTTACGCCTTTTTTTAACTTTTATTAGCTAAGTACCTGTGCTAGTAATTCAATTGGGTGTTTTGGTTTAAATTGTTCAAAACGTTTAACTTGGCTACGACAAGAAAAGCCCGTAGATAAAAGTTGCTCAGGTTTATTTTTATCTACAATTGGTTTCCAGCTCATTTCGTAAAGCGCACGTGAGTTATCTTGATTTTGTGCTTCGTGGCCATAAGTTCCCGCCATTCCACAACAACCTGTATTTGTTGTTTTTAATGTTAAACCAATATCACTGAAAATTGTTTGCCAAACATTTGCCGCTTTTGGCAGTGCAGTTGTTTCAGTACAGTGACTCAGTAATGTAAATTCGGTATCTGTATTTTGCTTTGCGCTTAGTGATTTAAACGATTGTGTTTCTAACCACTCATGGGCAAGTTGCACATTAAATTCACCACGGTTATTTTCTAAAATTGTATTATATTCATCGCGGTAACACATAACGAGTGACGCATCTAAACCGACTAGGGGTGCATTAATATCATTTAATTTATTTAAAAACTCAGCTGCATTTTTAGCTGTAACTTTAAATTCATGCAAAAAACCTTTTACGTGTTGCGGTTTACCATTTGGTTTAAAAGGTAATAGCATTGGTTTTTTGCCAAGTTGGGTTATTAAAGTAATAAAACTTTCTACTAGTTCGGCTTCGTAAAAGCTCGTAAATGGGTCTTGTACTATTAATACATATTCACTTTGTTGCTCTGCATTTAATTTATTTAATAAATCAAAATCAAATTTTTGTGTTTTAGTAATACGCTTTGAAAGTGCAGGAATACTTAACTGTGGTGTATCAACATAGCCAACTGTTTTTTTAATAACATTGCTTACTAATGATGTTTTAACAATTGGGTTTATAACTTTTGCAAACTTTGCCATTAATGGCGCGCTGCTTTCTATGTTACCAACAAGGTAATCTTTTAGCGGACGCGCATAATAACTATGATAATAATTTAAAAAGCGCGAACGAAAAGTAGGAACATCTACTTTAATAGGGCAAGCAGTTGTACATGCTTTACATGCTAAACATTCATCCATTGACGCTTTTACTTCGTGAGAAAAGTCGTAAATACCTTTTCGTTTTTCGCGGCTGTGAACGAAACGTTCCCACCAGGTGATTACTTCACCTTTGTTAAGCTGCTTTTCTACTTCGAGTAAATCTACATTTTTTGACTCTTGTAAACGAAGCCATTCGCGCATTAAACTTGCGCGTCCTTTTGGTGAATTACGGCGATCGCCAGTTACTTTATACGATGGACACATAGGTGAATTTTCATCGTAATTAAAGCATATGCCATTACCATTACAGGTCATTGCATTGTTAAAACTGGTTTTAACTTCTATTGATATTTGCTTATCGAAGTGCGATCTCTTTTGTCCATCAACACTAACTAGTGAGTCTTCACTATCGATAGGAATGCATATTTTACCGGGGTTGATGCGGTTGTTAGGATCAAAAGCTGTTTTTATTTTACGAAGTTGCGTATATAAATGCTCACCAAAAAATTCAGGACTATATTCACTTCGGTAACCTTTACCGTGTTCGCCCCACATTAAACCACCGTACTTAGCGGTTAGTTTTACTACTTGATCTGAAATAGTTCTAAGTAGTTTTTCTTGTTCTGGGTCGCACATATCAAGTGCTGGGCGTACGTGTAAAACCCCAGCATCAACATGGCCAAACATACCATACTGTAAATTATGGCTGTCGAGTAATGCTCTAAATTCGACAATATAATCTGCTAAATTTTCAGGGGGTACAGCGGTATCTTCTGCAAAGGCGAGTGGTTTTTGACTGCCTTTTACATTACCTAATAAACCCACTGATTTTTTACGCATTGCGTAAATTTTTAGTATATCGCTTTTATCACTGGTTAACTGATATCCAATAACGCCATTAGTTTGATTTGCTACGCATTCGTCTAGAAGTTTACAAAGCGTGTCTACTTTGTCTTTTATATCATCGTTTGATACTGCATTAAACTCGACCATGTTAAGGCCTTGCATATCTTTATTTGGTACGTCGGTTATTAAGTCCGATACTAAATTCCAAATAATGTCTTCACGCGCTAAGTTTAAAACTTTGCTATCAACGGTTTCTACCGATGTTGCGCGTGCATCAACTAAAAACGGTGAATGACGAAGTGCTGAGTCAAAACTATCGTATTTGATATTTATAAGGGTTTTAAATTCGGCAATAGGCGTTAGGTTTAATTTAGCTTCAGTTACTATACCTAATGAGCCTTCTGAACCCGTTATTAAGCGGCTCATATCAAAAGTTAGTAAGTCATCACTTAGCACATGCTCTAGGTCGTAGCCGGTTAAAAACCTATTTAACCGTGGAAACTTAGCTAAAATAGCTGCGCGTTCATTAACTGAAATATCTAAAACTGTTTTATATAAACTACCAATTAGAGAGTCTTGCTCGGCTATAATTTTTGCTTTGTCGATGTCTATTGGTGAGGTACACATAGGTGTACCATCGACTAAATAAGTTGTAAGCCCTAAAACATGATCGCTTGTTTTTCCGTAAACTAGCGAACCTTGCCCAGAAGCGTCAGTACTTATCATGCCACCAATAGTTGCCCTGTTACTGGTAGATAAATCGGGCGAGAAGAAAAAACCATAAGGTTTTAAAAAGTCATTAAGTTGATCTTTTATTACGCCGGTTTGAACGCGTACCCAGCCTTCTTCTACATTTATTTCGAGGATTTCGCGCATATAGCGAGACAAATCTACAACAATACCTGGTGTTAACGATTGACCGTTAGTACCTGTTCCGCCACCACGAGGGCCAAAAGTTAAAGATAAAAATGGGTCGCGAGATGCAGTTTGCAGTGCGAGTTGAATATCTTTTTCATTTTTTGGAAAAATAACACCTTTGGGTATTTCCTGATATACACTGTTATCGGTTGAAGCAGTAATACGCGTTGCATAACTTGCATCGGTATCTCCACTAAAACCTTGGCTTGCAATGGTATTTAGGTAATTTGCGACAAGTTCTGTCGCGGCATCTTGCTGTGTAATTGTTGCTATCATGACGGCGATATTTTAGGGCATTTGACTAATTATATCATGGTGATGGCGAATAGAAATTGAAGATTTTACAGTTTGTAACACTCTTTTAGTCGATTTTAATGCAGCTTAAATTATACTCAAGTTAACGAGTAATGAGGTGTGTTATATGAAAAAAATACTATTACAGATCAGTGGCGTGCTATTTATTTTACTAGGGTTATTTTTTGCGGTTGTACCAGGACCATCACTTATATTTTTTATGGCGGGTTTATTGTGTTTTTCGTTTTATTACCCTAAAGCGCGACATTACTTATCACTTTGCCAAAAGGCGTTAACTAAGTCATGTGCTTATTTAGATAAAAAATTAGCCCGTTAACTTACTTTTAATTGGGTATAAAAAAAATGCCAGCAATACATTGCTGGCATTTTTTATAGCTTACCTATTTATTACTTTGCTAATTTTTTAGCTAGGTATAACCATGTTTCTATTACTGTGTCTGGGTTTAGTGAAACAGAGTCAATGCCCTGCTCTACTAACCATGCTGCAAAGTCTTCGTGATCTGAAGGACCTTGACCACAAATACCTACGTACTTGCCTTTTTCTTTAGCTGTTTTAATTGCCATAGAAAGTAGTTTTTTAATTGCTGGGTTACGCTCATCAAATAAATGTGCGATTAAACCAGAATCACGGTCAAGACCAAGCGTTAACTGTGTTAAATCGTTAGAGCCGATAGAAAAACCATCAAACATTTCTAAAAATTCATCAGCAAGTAATGCATTTGAAGGCAGCTCACACATCATGATTACTTTAAGACCATTTTCACCACGTTTAAGGCCATGCTCTTCTAGTAATTCAATTACGCGTTTACCTTCTTCAAGGGTACGTACGAATGGGATCATGATTTCAATGTTTGCCATATCCATGTCGTTTCTTACGCGTTTTATAGCTTCACATTCTAATGCAAAACAATCGCGGAAGTCTTCAGAGATATAACGTGCGGCGCCACGAAAACCAATCATTGGGTTTTCTTCTTCTGGCTCGTATTGCTGGCCACCAACTAGGTTTGCGTATTCGTTTGATTTAAAATCAGACATACGCACAATTACACGCTCCGGTGCAAAAGCACAACCAAGCGTTGAAATACCTTCAACCAGTTTTGTTATGTAAAACTCTACCGGTGATTCGTAACCGGCAATCATGTCAGTAATTTCTGCTTTTAATGCATCGGTTTGCGCATCAAAATTTAATAACGCTTTAGGGTGAACGCCAATCATACGGTTGATAATAAATTCAACTCGCGCAAGGCCAACACCTGCATGCGGTAAGCGTGCAAAGTCAAAGGCGCGATCGGGGTTACCCACGTTCATCATTACTTTCATTGGTAGTTCTGGCATTTTATCAACGCGTGACGTTAGTATTTCAAAATCTAAAATACCTTCGTAAATAAAGCCGGTATCGCCTTCGGCGCACGATACTGTTACTTCTTGGCCCGCTTTAATTAAATCAGTTGCATTACCACAACCAACAACTGCCGGAATACCAAGTTCGCGTGCAATTATTGCCGCGTGACACGTACGGCCACCACGATTTGTAACTATCGCTGCTGCACGTTTCATGATTGGTTCCCAATCAGGGTCGGTCATATCGGTAACTAAAATGTCGCCTACTTGTACCTGGTCCATTTCTTTGATTGAATCAAGAACACGTACAACACCGCTACCAATTTTGTGACCAATTGCACGGCCTTCAACAAGTACATTACTTGTGCCATTTAATTGAAAACGTTCCATTACGTTTGAGTCTTCGTTTGAGCGGACAGTTTCTGGACGTGCTTGAACTATATATAGTTTGCCGTCGTTTCCGTCTTTTGCCCATTCGATGTCCATAGGACGACCGTAATGTTTTTCAATGATTACAGCTTGTTTGGCAAGATCTTGCACTTCTTCATCTGTAATCGAAAATTTATTAGAAAGCTCAGGGTCAACATCAACGATGTCTACTTGCTTACCATGTGCTTTGTCTTCTGAGTAAATCATTTGTATGGCTTTAGAACCAATATTACGACGTACTACTGAAGGTTTGTTTTTAAGGAGTGTTGGCTTATGAACATAAAATTCATCAGGGTTAACGGCGCCCTGTACAACCATTTCACCTAAGCCATAGCTTGATGTAATAAATACAACGTCTTCAAAACCAGACTCTGTATCAATACTAAACATTACGCCAGATGCTGATTTATCTGAACGTACCATGCGCTGTATACCTGCAGATAACGCTACACCACGGTGATCGTAACCTTGGTGAACACGATATGAGATTGCACGGTCATTAAATAATGAAGCAAATACGTGTTTAATAGCGACCATGACTGAATCGATACCGACAACGTTAAGGAAAGTTTCTTGTTGGCCTGCGAATGATGCATCTGGCATATCTTCAGCGGTAGCTGATGAACGTACCGCAAATGAAACATCTGTTGCAGTATCGCCATGGAGTTGGCTATATGCGTCGCGAATGGCTTGATCTAGGTTTGGTTGGAATGGTGTGTCGATTATCCATTGGCGGATATCGGCACCGACTTTAGCGAGTGTATTTACATCATCAACATCAAGTGTATCTAAGATGTCATGAATTTTGGCGGTGAGTCCTGATTGATCTAGAAACTCATTAAAAGCATCTGCGGTAGTTGCGAAACCACCCGGTACTTGTACACCTGCGTTTGCGAGGTTTGAAATCATTTCGCCAAGTGACGCGTTTTTACCGCCAACTCGAGGAACATCTTGCATACCAAGCTCTTGATACCAGAGAACGTATTCTTGCACGGATCTTTCTCCAAAAAAAAACAAATTGTAGGTCTAACTGTGAGAGTTAAGAAAGAAAACCTTTTATAAAGGTCGTCATCATTCTACACTGGCAACAGTCCTCACGTAAACCGTGGGAAACCCATTTTAGGGATTTAAACGCAATAAAAAGGTTAATTATGAGAACTGCTTTTTATATATCAGATGGAACAGCAATTACTTCAGAGGTGTTTGGGCATGCGACTTTGTCGTTGTTTCCTATCGATTTTAATCATAAAACAATTCCATTTGTAGAAACGGAAGAAAAAGCGCACGAAATTAAAGCTTTAATTAATGCAACCGCTGCAAAAACAGGTGAAAAGCCTTTCGTGTTTTTTACTTTTGTAAATCACAATTTAAGTGAAATTATAAAATCGGCTGATGCAGTTACGTATGATTTTTTAACTACGTATAGCGAAAAAATAGAAAAAGAGCTCAATGTAGCCCCTGTTCCAAAAATGCATCGTACGCATTCTATCCACGAAAAAAGTTATGATTTTAGAATTGATGCGGTTAACTATGCTCTTATGAATGATGATGGTGGAAATATTAAAAACTTTTCCGAAGCAGACATCATTTTAATTGGCGTTAGCAGAAGTGGTAAAACACCGACAAGCTTATACTTAGCACTGCAGTACGGCATTAAAGCGGCTAACTACCCTATTACAGAAGAAGATTTAGATAATGAAGGTTTGCCTAAATGTTTAGTCCCTTATAAACATAAGTTATTTGGACTGACGATTGACCCTGAGAGGCTTGCGGCTATAAGGCATCGACGTATGGCTAACTCTAAGTATGCTTCAATTAAACAGTGCCGTATTGAGGTGCGCGAAGTAGAAATGTTGTATAAGCGTCACAAAATAGCTTACTTTAATTCTACGCATCATTCTGTTGAAGAGATTTCTGCAAAAATACTGATAGAAACAGACTTGGAGCGACGTAAGTACTGACTTACTCATCAAATTTGAAATAAAAAAACCGCAACTAAGCGGTTTTTTTTGTATCAATAAATATTATTTACGTGCGTCTTTTAGTAAATCAGCTACTAAAAAGCCTAACTCTAATACTTGGTCGGCGTTAAGGCGTGGATCACACTGTGTTTTGTAACGCTGTGCTAAGTCATCGTCAGATAAACCGTAAGCACCGCCTGTACATTCTGTTACGTGCTGACCTGTCATTTCTAGGTGAACACCACCTGCGTATGAACCTTCTGCTTTGTGTACAGCGAAGAATTGACTGATCTCGCGCATGATATTATCGAAGTTACGCGTTTTGTAACCTGAAGTCGCTTTTTCAGTATTACCGTGCATTGGATCTGAGCTCCAAATTACTTTACGGCCTTCTTGTTGAACTCTTCGTACTAGTGCTGGGAGTTTTTCTGGCAGTACGTCTGCACCCATACGTGTAATTAGCGTTAAACGACCAGGAATGTTATCTGGGTTTAATGCGTCAATTAAACGAATTAGGTCGTCTGGGTCCATACCTGGGCCAACTTTAACACCAATTGGGTTTTTAATGCCTTTAAAGAACTCAATATGTGCGTGGTCTAGTTGGCGTGTACGTTCACCAATCCAAACAAAGTGAGCAGAACAATCGTACCAATCACCCGATAAATGGTCGCGACGTGTTAGTGCCTCTTCGTAACCAAGTAGTAAAGCTTCGTGAGAAGTGTATAAATCGGTTTCTTTTAAGCTTGGCGCAATTGTAGAGTTAATTCCGCACACTTCCATAAACTCTAGTGCGTCTTGAATTTTATCTGCAAGTTGTTGGTATTTTTCTTTAAGTGGATTTGCAGCAACAAAGCCCATGTTCCAGCGGTTAACCTGATGAAGATCGGCTAGGCCACCTTGTGCAAATGCACGTAATAAGTTCAACGTAGCGGCACTGTGATGGTATGCAGTCATTAAACGTTGTGGGTCTGGAATGCGCGCTTCTTCTGTAAACTCAATATTATTAATGATGTCGCCACGGTAAGATGGTAAAGACACGCCATTAATTGTTTCTAAGTCTGCTGAACGAGGTTTAGCGTATTGACCAGCCATACGCGCTATTTTAACTACAGGGCATTTACCGCCATAAGTTAATACAACAGCCATTTGTAAAATTGTTTTGAATGTATCGCGAATATTAGCGGCATTAAAATCGCTAAACGACTCGGCACAGTCACCACCTTGAAGTAGAAATGCACGACCTTCGCACACGTCTTCAAGTTGTTTGAATAGGCTTCTTGTTTCTTCTGCAAAAACTAGAGGCGGAGCCGTTTTTAATTGGCCTTCAACTGATTTAAGTATTTCTTGATCTGGGTACTGTGGCTGCTGCAGTATTGGCAGCTCTCTCCAGCTATTTGGGTTCCACGATGACATAATTTTTCCTCATTCCTACATTACCTGATAAGAAGAAATTAACGTATGCAGACCCCTATGTTCAAGGACTAAATTCACTATTTTCCAATTATTTAGTTATGAGTTAAGTATAAAAGTAATTTTACTTAACTCAGGTGGTTATATAACAATCACTTTAGTTTTATTTCAAATAAACTAAAGTGATTTAAAACATACATTTAGAGTTAATTAGTTTCAATTTTAACACATTGAGAATAAATAAAGCACAAGGGTATATTATATGTATTTTACCTAAGAACACATCATACTTAAATTGCATCAAGTGTACTCTTAACTTTACGCGATAAATTAATTATTAACTAACAGGGACTATGTGCAGGCCTAAATATATGATATGGCATTTTGTGTTGTTCATTTATATGTACTTTAAGCCTAGTAGAATAGCGCTGTTGATTATTCTGATGCCAGAATATACTTACAACTGACACAAGGTAATCTGCTGATTCACCACTCACCTTCCCATCCTGCCGGCAACGTTATTTAGCAAGTTGTGATAACTAAAAACTTAACTGCCAGTGATGCCTTAAATGGCTCTCATGCAAAAATCATGTATGACATTCTACGCTTTTAGATGATAAACCCATAGTTAAAACACGTTATAATATTAATCACTAATTAGAGAAACAACCAAAACTAACACTATTATTTAGAATACAACCGCACCAAGTTCATTTTACATTTCTCATTTATTACACTATATGGGCAATTAAGCTCTAAGCGGACTAACTCTTTAATCAATAAAACAGTACTAAATTACAGGAATAAGTAGAACCATTCACTCCAGAAAGAACACATCATACTATATCCACTTTTGATACAGTCTGGACGCCAAGTATTATTTTATTAAATATTTACTCAATGCAAAGTGCATGCAATAATATGAAGTTAGTAAGATGTGTTCTTTGAGGTGTGCCGTGGTTACTAAAGTGCAAATTAGGAGTCAGTTTGATTTAATGAACGAATTAACTTTAAGGTTAATTGAGGAATTAAACGAATGTGAGTTTTCCAGAGCAGAGTACTATCAGTTACCTGATGTAAGTAATTTAGATGAAAATAAGGTTCCTGAGTCCATACATGTCTCTAAAATAACGGGAGCGCCGGCTCAAAAGGCAATTTTAAACTCCTTTTCTGACATTTATAAAAAATCGGGCTTAAGCAGTCGCGTGTTAAAAAGGCACCCTGGTTTACTTGTTATTAAAAATGCAGATAAACAAGCTTTAAATAATCGTATAGCACAGGTTAACAAAGCTAAAGCTAGTTTCAAAGAGTGTATATTGGCAATTGATAATAACGATGCCCGATTTGAGGCTGTTCATAATGCAATACCAAATTTAATAACACTTGCTGCTTATCGTAAGATTCACAGTGAGAGTGAATCACCATTTTCTGTTAGGTTTACTTGGATGCACAAGCACGCAACTAAAACATTAACTAAAAAAATGGCCCTCGAAATGCTCGACAAATCGGCCAGTTATCGAAATCCAAGAATGATAGATCAACAAAAATGGCAATCACTTGTAGCTCAAGAACAATTACGGGTTGCTAGTTTAGGTGAAAAGGAAAAATTAAGAATTCGTCGCCCTACTCGCGTAAGCCCTCAAGTTAATGTGAGATACACAGCACAAAACCGCTATCATGTGAGCGCCGCATTACCATTTATTCTGATTAATCCAGAACCAGACGTTAAAATAGGTATCTTACCTGATTATAAAAAACCCGAAGCTCATCCTCGAAAACGTGAGTATGATTTTTTAGTTGATAGGCTATATTTAGAACAAGTTGACCGATAGCTATTATGTTAAAAAGGCCACAATATGTGGCCTTTTTAGTAAATATGTACAGTATTTAAAATAACGTTTATTATTTTTCTACTATCTCTTCTATTTTATCTTCATCAATTAACACTGCATTTTCAACAATACGTTTACCGCCTTGAATCTCAATGCGCTTGTTGTGTTTGTTCAATGTAAGTATTTCATCGCAAAACTGATCAGAGGGGTGCATTTCGTATGTGTAATCAATAATGTTACCAGTTTTGTCATCTTTGACGTTTGTAATGCTGTATTCTGATATAGCACCTTTTTCAATCAAATCTTTCATTGTGGTGGTCATATCACGACGAAGCGCTTTTAATTTATTTTCCGTAATATCATCAGTTGAATAAATAGATCCGTATTTTTCCATAATAGAAAGTAATCTAAAATGATACGTTTTACCTGGAGCTGCATAACGCCAAAGGTGATACAAACGAAGCATCATCCAACGCGACAATCCCCGTTTTAATTCTTGTGCACTGTTAAAGTAATATCCTTTGTATTCAAGGTTATCAATCATGTTATGAACAAACGCATTTAAACAGGCCACACACTTTACATTGCCACCTTGACCCTTTTTACCACTAAAGTGAAGTGACGATAAAAAATTCATATTTGACTCGTAAAACGAATCATCTATATCGGAGTTTTTAGTATCGGTTGCTGAGTATTTAAATGAAAGTTTAGAACCTTGCAATGCTTCAAGTGACTCTTTAATTGCAGGATATGGCATTGACTGCCCTACCGCTTTGAGCTCTTGCGCTAATTCGTTCATAGAAAAAACAACCGCGTATTGAATACCGGACTTAAAATTAATTTTAACTATTTTGCCTTTAGAAGCTAAACGAATAAGTGCTCGTTCTACTTTTTCTTCCCTGTCCGATGGCCAAACAAGATACTCAATATCTTCACCATCTTTACGAGTACTGACAACAGCAGGGGTAATTTTTATCTCACCATCGTATAAAATACCATCTACTTTCTCTGATATTTTACGCGTAATGATTGTTTTTTTAGGCGCTTCTTCAAGTGGCAATTTTTTATAGCCAGAGCGAACAAAACGGCCCCACAAATCATAATGATTAAACGTGTTTGAATATGCACGTAAACCATGAGCTGCATTTTCAATAGAAATTCGCACGTCTTTGTTGTCTGTAAATAGTGCTAAACTTTCGTTATCAATTGCACTTTCCACCCCGTGGATTTGGCCCCTGAGTGTATCGGGCAAATTATCTACCGAGATGTTGACCTTTCGGCTCATTGTTCTTATTTCCATTTTTATTGCGACATCTAATAACAACACATTAAACAACAAAAGTTAAATGTTTAAGTTAGTATAAAAGTGATCTGACTTTAAATAAAACGTTTAGATCACTATTATACTAAGTAATGTACATAACTTGCGATTTCAGATCATATTTTTACTAACTAGGTCATCTCAAATCGGTTTTTTACTAACTCAGCTGTTATTTTGTCCATCACAATGGCTTTATTTTAAAATTTAGCACGACAAATTCATACGAAAATTAATATCCCTGTGGATAAAGGCTTATCGAGTTAGCATAGATCTGATCTGTACCAAGTACAGATCAGATCTATACTAATTAAACGTACCTATTGACGCTAAGGTTAGTGCATAACTTTATAATTTACTTAGTAAAAAATTGATCTCAAGGGCTCTTTTTGTTCATAACCTTATGCGTAACCTGTGTATAACTTGATTTAAAAAATAAGGCTTAGTAAAAAGGTGATCTGCAGGTAGATAAAGATCTGATCTTAACCAAGTATAACGCTGATCTGCTTTTTTTTATATTGTTTATATTAATCATAATGTTATGTGTTAATTTAAGGTCCTTAACCTTTACTACCTTATATATTTAACCACCTTTAAACTTCTTTATTTATACTAAGCAATATTAAAAGTGTAAAAGTATTTTTAAATGTCTTCTTTTTAAAATGCATGTCGTCTTAAATAGTTGTTTACAGCAATTTGAATGGACATTATACTAACTGCCTAACTTTGAGGAAGAAAGTATGTCTATCAATAATAACGCGCTAAGTACCTACCGGCTTTTAAAAGCAACTGCCGAAGTAGCTGAAAAATCATTAGAAGGTCGTATTCAGCACTATCGTGCTCATCTTAAATCAGAAGAAAAAGAATTAAGAACTTATACGCAAAAAGCAGCTGCCGATTTATTAGGTTGTAATAATCGTACTTTAAAAAGACGTCATGACAACGGTGACTTTGATGATTTAAACATAAAACGCGGCGCCAATGGTCATTATGCTTACACATTAGTAAATATTTTTGCTATGGCTGATATTATGGATATTAAACCAGATCATCGTACTGCTGATGACAAACTGCAAGTTATTGTCATTAATTCTCTCAAAGGTGGTTGTGGCAAAACAACCAGCATGGTTAATATTGCAGCAGCGCTGGCAACTACAAATATTAAGCGCTATCGCATTGGAATAATTGATTTAGATCCTCAAGGCTCTTCTTCAAGCTTTTTTCCTTCAAGCGAACATGACCCAATTACTGTTGGTGATTTAATGCGTGATTGTATAGATTTGGATGAGGGCGAAACATGGCCTGAATTTGTTTCAAACTCATTTTTACCAACGCATATCCCAAATATTCGTGTACTACCATCAGGTATGGACGATTTTTATTTTGAGCACGAAACTGCAACATTACTCAAAGACACCTCAAATTATGAGCAAACTCGTCATTACCATAAGTTACTTGAAAAAGTAATTAACCCTGTTAAAGACGAGTTTGATATTATATTAATAGATACAGCTCCAACTCTTAACTTTATGTTTTATAATGCATTAATGGCTTCTACTGCGATGCTTATACCTGTTCATCCAGAAGCTGTAGACTTTGATGCTAATAATAAATATTTAAAACGACTAGGCGAGATTTACCATACCGTTGCGGCACTTGGCCATGAGGGATGGGATTTTATGCAGTTTTTAGTGACCAACTATGTAAAAGGTAATCACTCACAGCGCGATATTGTTAAAGATGTTCGTAGTGCATTCGGTCGCCAAGTTATGAGTTACCCAATCAACCACAGCTCGGCGATTACTGCTAGCTCTTCGTCTTTCAATACTATTTTTGATCAAAAAGCGTCAGACAGCTTAGCAAGCCGTGAATCACTAATGCGCGCTCAAGAAAATATCAAAGATGTGGTCGATGAGCTAGAAATGCTTATTCGTTCAAATTGGCAGTCAACTCAATCAACACTCAATACCCCTAAGTAAGGATGTTAAATAAAAATGGCTAAAAAACGTAAAAATGACACCCGCTTAGATCCTTTTGCAACAGCTGTAGGAAGTAGTAGCCTTGACGCATTACTTGAACAAGCAAATGCTGGTGATGTAATTCGCATGCCAGCACCGAGCGATCCTGAGCGCCAAATTACTCTTATTTGCAAAGTGATCGCACACGCTGACATTGAATCTACAACAGGTGTGTACGGTAAAAACCGCCGTGTACAAGCACTTCTTAACGAAAAGTCAGTATCGGATATTTTACCTGCCATTGCAGAGGATGGCCGTAATCAGCACCCTGCGTT
The DNA here is from genome assembly GCF_014163835.1 of Pseudoalteromonas sp. SR43-5. NCBI lineage: Bacteria > Pseudomonadati > Pseudomonadota > Gammaproteobacteria > Alteromonadales > Pseudoalteromonadaceae > Pseudoalteromonas > Pseudoalteromonas sp. SR43-5. The sequence continues at coordinate 37,856 of NZ_JACJEA010000002.1, read as the reverse complement.
ACTTTGGGATCAGGGTGGTAAAAGCTTAGTCTTAGCGGGTTCTCGCCGTCGTATGGCCTGTATTTTAGGTAACGCTGATTATTTAGTACTTAGTTCAAGTGACTTTACTGAGCAAGACGCTAAAATTTTAGCTGTATCTTCAGATCAATATATCGCTCCAAGTCTATGGGAGCTAGGACAAGCTTACCAGCAAACTAAAAATGAGCTTATTGAACAAGGTAAAAAAGGATCTTACAGAGAGATTGCTGCAATTGAAGGTGTATCACACACCGCCATTGCAGATGCTGTTAAAGCGTATGAACAAATACCTGCTGAAGTTATTGCACTCTACCCTACTGCGAATCACGTGGGTCGCGAAGTGGCTAAAAAGCTCATGAGCGCAAAGGAGAGAGACCAAGAGGCGTTTAATCAACTTGTTAGTGACCTAGCTAGTGATGAAGAGCTAAACGCCATTACAAGTGACGACAAGCGTGCAATGGCAATCACCAAATGCCTAACTGCTGAGCCTCAAGCTGCTGTTAAGCGTGAAGCTGTACTTGAAAATAAGTTTGTATCGGTACAACGCAATTTAAAAAGTGGTGATGTGTCTATCAAAATCGACAATAAAGTGATGACAGACAAACGCTTAGAACAATTAACTAAGCTATTAAGTGTCTTTAATTAGTTAGTTAAATAATGATCTGTCAGACATATATACTTAGTTAAATACTGATCTGACAGATTGTTTTGTTAGTAAAAATCTGATCTTTACTAGCCTAATCCTACCTTAAATAATCATATTTCCTCTTCAAGATCACTTTTTTACTAACTAATCGCCCCTTTTTAGCTATTTGCTCTTGGTTTATTATTATTGTTAGTAAAATTGTGATCTATAACGTGTGGTTTAATCTTTATATTTGTATGTAGTGCCTAATATTTTGCGAAATTTTATACTCATTTTTACCTATAAACCGATTTTTTACTAAGCTATCAGCTCCAACCAGTTTATATCTTGTTAATAGTGCTTTAGCTCAGAGCACATAAGGCATATACTGGCAGAATTATTTTTAAAATTTAATGCTTAGAGTGACATGTCTGCTAACTTATCAAAAAATGATTTAATGGCTATTTTTGAAGAAATTAAAAATGAGCAGGCTACCCAGTTTCCTCTTTCTGAACGCTTTATTAAAAAACTTTTTCGCGAAAATGTCTTAGATAAAGGCAAAGAGTACTACAAGAAAGGTCAAATCACCTGGCTAGAGCATACCCCTAATTTTTCTGTTGTAGACTCTACCGTGCAAGTGGATAACGGATCATCATTTAACCAACGTATTGAGATCAGTAAAGTACCAACTGGTTATTCTGTTGATACACACTGTACGTGTAATGCAAAAACCAAATGCCGACATTTAGCTGCTATTTTGTTTAAGCTTAAAATAGAGCACTCTGGTGAATACGGTGAAGATTACTTCATTAATGATTGGTTTAGTGAATTAAGCGCTCTTAAAAGTGGTGATCAACATACGCCGTCGCAAGTATTATTATTTGTATTAGATATTGAAAATAACAAAGTATTTTTAACACCTAAAATAGCTAATTTTGAGACTAAAAAGAATTACACGTTAGGCCGAAACCTCACAGAGCAACAGTTAAATAGTTTCGTAACGCCAAATGATTTACTCGAAAGTGATTTTAGATTATTTAGTTGGATACGTTCACAAAATGCAGTAGGAAGTATTGAGCTAAAAGGCCAATGGGGCTTTAGTGCCCTACAACAATTGATAGCTACTGAGCGCTTGTTTTTTCAGCGCTCTCGCGTGCCAATTAAAGCGCAATCTGGCCAAGCATTGAGTTTTAGATGGGAGCAAGATAAAGATCTATCACAATTAGTTATTAAGCTTGAGCAAACCCAAAACTGGGCTTTATTAAAAACAACACCGCCTACTTATCTCGATTTAGATCATTTAAAAGCGGGTCGTCTTCGTACCCCATTGAGTGCAGACGAAATAGCGCATTTACAAACTATGCCTGCTTTGCATGACGCTAATTTTGACAGAATATATAAACAGCTTGCCGATAACTTTGGTGCAGGTGTTATACCGCACCCTACTAACTTGCAGCCAACGTTACCTAAGCTATCTAGTAATGCTGTTTTAAAAGTAACAATGGGCGAGCAAGGTTTATCACTTTCGCTGTTATTTAAGTATAAAAATAAAAACTATTTAGCTGGTTCTGCCCCAGCAAGTACTATAAATAGCGCATTTGAAAACACCGTAACTAACGAGCTAATCAATCTAGGGTTTGAATTTTGTAAAGGGGGTTTACAAAGTGAGCTTGTATTTACAAAGCAATCTCCTATCCATTTGCATTGGCTAATATACGAAGTATTCCCTGGCTTTAAGCAGCGTGGTTGGCAAGTCAGTGTAAGTAAAGTAACAAGCCCTAATCCACAATGTGAAGTGAGTTTACATGTACACCGTGCAGCAGGGCATCAAATGCACTGCAAAGTATTGTTGTGTGACGCAAAAGCATCGCTGTTGTTTACTAATGCTGATTCGCTTTATCAGTCATTGAATCGCCAAAGTGAACTGTTTTATTACTACCCGCTTGGCCGTCAATTTGGGGTTATTAATAAGTCTGCCATTAACTTATTAAACGAATTTAAAGAACGTTTTGAATTTGTAAAAACACGTGACGAATTTAATATTCCGCTTTCGTATTTGCCTGAACTAGTAAAGCACACAGCTATTAACGTAGAGCTTCACGACGATTCACTTGAGCTATATTTACAAGAGTTAAATAATACCGATAAGGCAATGCCTAAGGTTTCCTTACATGGCTTAAATGACTCAGTAACACTTCGTGAGTACCAACAGCAAGGCGTTGATTGGCTTAGTTTTTTAAAACGTCATCAATTAGGTGGTATTTTAGCTGACGACATGGGGTTGGGTAAAACACTCCAAGTTATTGCATTTTTAGCGAGTACATTTAATCGCCCACAAGCAGGCCCTACACTTATAGTGTGCCCAACTAGCTTGGTGAGTAATTGGAAAAACGAAATTACTAAGTTTGCTAAAAGTTTAAAAGTAACCACTATTTTTGGATCAAACCGTAACGATCCTTTACAACACTTAGCACAAGCGCAATGCATTCTTACTACATACCCGCTTTTAAAGCGTGATATTGCATATTATTCGCCATTATATTTTGAAAATATTATCCTCGATGAAGCACAATACATTAAAAACGATACCGCACAGGTCTCACGATTAGTTAAACGCTTAAATGCCGACTTTAAACTTTGTTTAAGTGGTACTCCAATCGAGAATAATTTACTTGAGCTTAAATCGTTACTCGATTTTGCTATGCCATCGTTACTTGGGTCTCAAGCCCACTTTAAGCAGCACTTTCAAACACCTATTGAGCGTGAAGCTGATATGCAGAGGGCTGAGCAGTTAAAAGCGTTAATTATGCCCTTTATAATGCGCCGCACTAAAGCACAAGTAGCGCAAGAGTTACCTGAAAAAACAGAGCTTACAAAAGAGTTTGAGTTTGAGCCTAAGCAAAAAGAAATGTATCAAGGCATTACACGTTCATTAGAAGAGAAGCTAATAGACTTATTTGCCGAACAAGGCGCACAAAAAAGTAAGCTTGCATTTTTAGAGGCGCTTTTAAAGTTAAGGCAAATTTGTTGCCACCCTAAATTAATAGATCCAGATACTCAAGCAGGCTCCGCTAAGCTTGAATGGTTAACAACAAACTTACCGCTTATGCTAAGCCTGGGTCGTAAGATTATTATATTTAGTCAGTTTACATCGGCACTCGATTTAATAGCCCAACGCCTTGAAGAAATAAACATTAACTTTAGTATGCTTACAGGGCAAACGCGTCAACGAGATAAAGTAATCGACGAGTTTACCAGTGGTAAAACATCCGTGTTTTTAATTAGCTTAAAAGCCGGTGGAACAGGCCTTAACTTAACACAAGCAGATACCGTTATTCATTTTGATCCATGGTGGAATCCCGCAGTAGAAAAGCAAGCGACTGATAGAGCCTACCGTATTGGTCAAACTAATCCTGTATTTGTTTATAAGCTCATAATGAGTAACTCAATAGAGCAAAAAGTATTTAGAATGCAGCAAGACAAGCAAGCCCTTGTTGATGCATTATTTACTGATAAATCAATGAGCTTTACAAAGTTTGATGAGCAGCAAATGTTGTCATTAATTAAAAACTAAAAAAGATCTAAAAAGTTTTGATCTTTTTATGAACTTAATTAAAAAGCGGACGTCTATTATTATGCTTGTTGATTAATTGCAGTTAACACAAGCATCATGTTGATTTCCCATTTAGTTACTAATTTTAGTAATGATTGAGCCAGCCCATTTTGAGTTGGCTTTTTTTATGTCTAAAATTTAGCGTGCAGCACTTATTTTAAAAGTTTTTATTTTTTTATGAACTTAATTCAAAAAGACGCGTCTACTATTATGCTTGTTGATTAATTGCAGTTAATACAAGTTTTCATGTTGATTCCCTATTTAGTTACTAATTTTAGTAATGATTGAGCCAGCCCATTTTGAGTTGGCTTTTTTTATGTCTAAAATCTAGCGTTCAGCACTTATTTTAAAAGTTTTTTATTTTTTTTGAACTTAATTAAAAAGACGCGTCTACTATTATGCTTGTTGATTAATTGCAGTTAATACAAGTTTTCATGTTGATTCCCCCTATTTAGTTACTAATTTTAGTAATGATTGAGCCAGTTCATTTTGAACTGGCTTTTTTTATGCCCATAATTTGATTTGTTTAAATCAACCCGAATAAAAATAATTGATCTTCCGCAAATTAATTTGACTTAATTATTTTGTTATCCGGTCTACTCCAATGCCTGTTGTTATATAGCCTCACCTAATAATATTAGTTATTTTGGTGATTATGTATTTAAGTTGCAGCTTGCTCGGGCACATGTTGATTATCCCTTTGATTACTTAACTTAGTAATATTTGACCAGCTTATTTTAAGCTGGCTTTTTTATGTCTGTAATTTCTTAACTCCCCTACTTCTGTTGTTGGTTATTGGTTATGATGGCATGTCTCTAAATTTTATAAGTTTATTTTATGCTCACTCAAGTACTCACTAATATTGATTGGCTAAGCGCTGGTGCTGGTGTTGCTTTAGGCGCCCTATTTTACGGCGCTGTATCAACACGGCTTCGCAAAAAGCTACATCTACAAATAAGCGAACAGCAGCAACAGCTTTCCCTGTTACAAAACCAATTTGATAATAAAGAGCTGCAATACAGCGCCTTGCTAGAAGATCATGAACTGCTAGAACATACTCACCAAGAGCAGCGCGATGAAGCGCAGCATTTTAAAACGCGTTTTAGCGAACAAGAAAAACAAAGCATTCAATACAATCACTTTTGGCGTAAAGCCGAAGGCGAGCTGGCAGCGCTTCGTGAACAATATAATCAGCGCGATGTTGAATATAATAATATGCGCACTACCCTTGAGCAAAAACAGCAAAACTTTAGCGAGCAACTCGCGCAAATTGAGCAAAGTAAAAATACGCTCAAAAAAGAGTTTGAAAACCTAGCCAATAAAATTCTAGAAGAAAAATCACAAAGCTTTAAAACCTTAAATCAAGAAAGCATTGAGCAATTATTAAAACCAGTTCAAGGCGAGCTAAAAGGCTTTAGAGAAAAAATGGAATCAATGCACGTTGAAGACATAAAACAACGGACTGCGCTTAAAACCGAGCTACTGCATTTGCAAGCTAAAAGCCAAGCTATAACAGATCAAGCCGACAAGCTCAGTAACGCCCTACAAGGGCAAAAGAAAACCCAAGGTAATTGGGGCGAGCTTATGCTCGAAAACGTATTAGATAGTGCTGGCTTACGTGCAGGCGTTGATTATAAGCGCGAAGTGTCGTTTAACACTGAAGATGGCCGCTTACGCCCTGATGTAGTTGTGTACTTACCACAGGGTCGCCACTTAGTTATTGATGCTAAAACTTCATTAAATGCCTATACACGCTACGTGAATGCTGAAAATGATCTAGATGCTAATCAAGCAATTAAAGAGCATGTAAACGCCGTTACAGCGCGTATTAATGAACTTGCGAGTAAATCGTACGACCGCTTACCAGGTATTAACTCGCCAGAAGTGGTGGTTATGTTTGTACCAATAGAATCAGCTTTTGTAGAAGCACTCAAATATCAAAGCGATATTTACCAACAAGCAATCGAAAAAAATATACTGGTAGCTACACCCACGACTTTGCTTACTAGTTTAAATATTGTTAAACAGTTATGGCGTTTTGAAGAGCAAACTAAATACTCAAAAGAGCTGGCAAGTCGAGCGGAGCGTTTTTATAACAAGCTCAATGGTTTTTTATTGAGTATGGAAGGCGTAGGTAAGCAGCTTGATAAAGCGAAAGAAAGTTATGATAAAGCATTTTCGCAGCTATACCGTGGTAAAGGTAATTTAATTAAACAAGCATCAGAGTTTAAAGAGCTTGGTGTATCGGTACAAAAAGAGTTACCTAGTGAGAGCGTAGAACGTGCTCAATTAGAATTAGATTAACCCTGATTTATTTTTTATTTAGTTTATGTAAGTTAAACCTTAAGGATATTTATGAATAATAAGATTGTAGGAATTGTTTTAATCGTTATAGGTATCGCTTTAATTATGTGGGGATACGACGTGTATGATGCGGCGGCTTCGCAGCTTAGCCGTGCATTTAGTGGCGACACACCAATAGAAGCATGGGCGGGTATTATTGGCGGTGCCATCTGTGTGTTAATTGGTATTAAAAAGCTCAAGTAACCTGAACTTGAATAATTGATCTATTTAAGCAGCTATTTTCAGCGCTAACTACGTTGAATTTAGTTGCAATTTGCTGCGCTGCACAGTGTTACTTGGCAAGATAAAACTCTTACAGGGCTTGCCAGCAATGGCATTGTGAAAGAGTAAAATACGCCGTGTATTGCAAGGCAAACCTTCAAAAATAAACGCTTCAGTAATATTTACCCCAATTATTTCAACTACGCTCGGTTAAATTAGCCAATTATTGCCGCAATCGCTTTGCTAGTGAAATTATTTGTGCATCTTTAATTTATTGCGGTTTTGTCTACTAATTTGTACACATCTAATAAATGTAACCATTTTATGTTGTATAAATGAGTATTAAAGCGTGCACCAATTTGGAAGTATGCTTTTTTATCAAGCTATTAAAGTGCACTGTTTTGTGCATTTAAAAGGACTATACGAGTAAAGAAAATAATCAGTTTTAAATGTTAATTCAAACGTCTGTTCAGTGTTTATTAATTTAACTATCTTATTGATAATATTGGTGTTTATTGTCTTCTTCTTGCTTGAGTTTGGTTGTTATTTATACTAGCTTATAGCGTAGATATTTAACCTACTCAAGGAGAATAGTCACATGGTATCTCGCAGAAATTTTATTAAAGCAGGGGCTGCTTTAAGTTTAGGCTCTATTTTTAGTGCTTCAGCTTTGGCTGAGCAACTAAAGGTAAAAATGTCTAACGGCAGTGTTATGCAAACTAAAGGATCAATAGATAAAAGCGCTGCTCTACCCACAAACGATGTTACTAACGCTAAGCATTACCGGCCGGAATCAAGAATGGGCTTGGGCGGCCTTGCCGCCGGGAATGGCTTTAATACTATATCAAGTGATACAGAAATTTTAACAATGCTAAATGCAGCATGGGATTCTGGTATTCGTCATTTTGATACGTCACCTTTTTACGGTTTGAGTTTAAGCGAAAGGCGCTTCGGTGATTTACTTCGAAACAAAAAGCGTGAAGATTATGTTTTATCCTCAAAAGTAGGCCGCCTTCTTACCCCTTCAGCAGAGCCTTTAGAAAATAGTTGGCATTGGGCTGATCACTCACCGTTTCATTATAAGTATGATTATTCAGCCTCAGGCACGCGCCGTTCAATAGAAGATACTTTGCATCGTATTGGTGTCGCCTCACTCGATATTGTTTATATTCACGATTTATCACCACAAAATAGTGACATGGGGGATGACTGGCTTAAGTATTTTGATCAAGCGGCTAAAGGTGCTATTCCTGAGCTGACTAAAATGCGTGATGAAGGAATAATTAAAGGCTGGGGTTTTGGAGTAAATACACCTCATGCTGTTTATAAAGCGCTTGATATGTCAGACCCAGATATTTGCTTACTAGCGCTGCAATATTCAATTTTAGATCACAAGCAGGCACTTGATAAAACCTTTCCTATGCTTGATAAACGAGGTATTTCAGCAGTCATTGGTGCGCCGCTTAATGGTGGTTTTTTAGCCGGTCGTAATCGCTTTAATTACTCGCCTAAAATTCCAGGGCCTATGCAGCAAAAGTTTAATGCAATAAGCGACATTGCATCTAAACATGGGATTGATATTAAAACAGCTGCACTGCAGTTTGCAGAGGCGCCTTCAACGGTATCCTCAATTATTCCTGGGGCACGCACGGAGGAGCAAATTAAAGCTAATGTAGCCTCAATGAAGGTTACTATTCCGGATGCGTTTTGGAGTGAGTTAAAAGCTAAAAACTTGATTGAACAAAACGCGCCAGTGTAAGTTGGCTATTTAGGTGTGCTACTTAAATGCACCAGTGTAAGCACACCTATTTATAACTAATGTTTAATTAAGCCACACTTGAGACGGTTGATTGTTGAGTGCTTATATAAGCCCAATTAACGCACTCTTGCGCTAAAATCGCGATGGTATCTAAGCATGTATCGGGTGAATTTAATACTTGTTCATTTAAAACTAGCGGTATTTCGGTGCAACCAAATAGTACTGTATCGGCACCGTGGGCTAGCATTAGCTCATAACTTTGTTTTAAAAGATTATGTCCTGAGGTTAAATCTCCTGACTTAACCGCCGTTATACCTTGCATTATAAATGTTTGCTGCTGCTCGTTAGGCTCAATAAATTTAATATTGTGCTTACTAAATGCCGTCTGATATATCCGCATATTGAGCGTGGCTGTGGTTGCTAATATCCCTATCTTACGTTTGCCCGTTGCCTTTGCGCGCTTAATAACGCTTTGTACAATACTAATGGTATGCACATCAGCATTTTGCGTTAGTGCGTTGTACCAATAATGCGCGGTATTACACGGTATAACAATGCAACTTACACCTAAGCTAGTAAGTTGGTTAAAACCCTTTTTAAGCTCAAAAAATGGATTTTCATCTTCAATACCCATTAAAAAATTTGTTCTGTCAGGAATTTGCGGGATATTCCTTATAAACATAGGTATGTGCTCTTGATCATTCTTAGCAGGTGATAACGCAATTACTTGATTCATAAATGAGGCGGTAGCCAAAGGCCCCATTCCTCCCAATATTCCTAGTGTTCTAAGCATTGTTATATTCCGATAAGTTGTTACTGTATGGGTTAAATTTATCGTGTTTTTTTTGTTTTGAATAATGCTATTATTTTACTGGCCATGCTTAAATTGCATATCTTGAGTGAGTATTATGAATATAGAGAGTAAATGGTTAGAAGATTTTTTGGCCTTATCTAATACAAAAAGCTTTTCGCAGGCCGCAAGGCTTAGGCATATAACGCAACCTGCTTTTAGTCGACGAATTAAAGCATTAGAAGAAGCCGTAGGTGCAGTGCTAATAGATAGAGAGAACTTACCAATTACACTTACCTCAAGCGGTAAAATATTTCATATAACAGCGCGTAATCTAATAAACCAAATGAATAACTCAGTGAGTATGTTAGAAGAACTCTCCTCTGAAGAAACTCACTCAGTAAAGGTTGCTGCAGCGCACTCATTAGCTACGTTTTTAGCGCTAAAGCTGTCGAACTTTCATAGTAAAAGTGATCGCAAAGTAGTCCTCAATATAGAAGCCATTGATGTTGATAAAGCCACAGCTACGCTCGAACATGGCGCATGTGACCTACTTATTGCTTTTGATAACGAACGATTAAAGTTACCTCCGTTTAGTCATCAAAAAATAGGCAGTGCAGAGTTATTGCCGGTGAGTGCCTGCAATGCAAACGGTAAGGCAATATACAATTTAGAAAGTGATGGGTTTGTACCTCACTTAGCTTACAGTTTAGATTCTTATATGGGTAGGCAGTTAGAGCCGATAATATCGGGCTCTAAACTTAAAAAAGTATTTGTATCGTCGATGACAGAGCTTTTAAAAATACAGGCTTTAGAGGGTAATGGCATTGCTTGGTTACCAAACTATGTCATTACTAAAGAGCTAAAAGAGAAAAGTTTAGTTGTGGTTGGCCAAAAGCATCATTGCGTACCTATTACATATTATGCGTATCGGTACCATGCAGCGCTTCACCCTGGCGGCGAGAGCGTCTGGAATAAATTAAAAGAGCTAAATGTATAACGCAAAAAATTACTGTAAACCCCCATTACAGTAAAATGGGCATTATTAATTTAACGCGCTCACAGTAATATGAATCTGTATTTTAATTATATTCCTATTTTATTATGGATTTTTACTTCCATAATAATTGGGTGTTTTGTCCCTTTTTTAATTTGCTTAGATAGTGACGAATTAACCATATCATGCAGTGCTGCGGCTTTGGCAAATGAGCCTTGTTGCACTACATCTACAAATAACTTTAATTGATTACTTATCGATATATCACTGTCCTAAATCCCAGTAAGGTGTATCGCCATAATAGCCACTTGCAAAATCAACAAACGCACGTACTTTACTGGGTAAAAACTGTCTGTTTGCATACACCATGTAAAGCCCCATTGGCTCGGGTTCGTAGTCATTTAAAATGCGCACTACTTTACCTTGAGCCAGTGCTTCCCCTGCTATAAATGTTGGCTGCATAGCAATACCACCACCCGCAATGGCTGTATTTAGTAGCAAATCACCATTGTTAGCCACAAAGTTACTTTCAAGCTTTAGCTCGCTTTTTAACTCATTAACCCCAAATAATCGCTTTGTGGGTTCGCTGTGGGAATAGCGTAAATAATTATGTGACTGTAAATCTAAAAGCGTTTGTGGCGTGCCATGGCGTTCTAAATAGTCGGGTGATGCAAACACCGCTAGGTGTATAGGTGCAATTTTTTTAGCTATCAACGTTGAGTTTTTTAATACACCAATGCGCAGAGCAATATCAATACCCTGCTCTACTATATCTACATATTGGTCGGTGAGCCGTAAATCTAACTTTAAATTTGGATACTGCTTTTGAAAATCAACCAGCAAACCTGCTAAATGCTTAGTACCAAACGACATAGGTGCACTAATACTAAGCACACCCGAGACATTCTCGCTTAAGTTATTTAGTGAGTTTTCCATGTTTTCAATATCAATAATCACCTGCTGACAACGCTGATAATATTGATTTCCAGCTTCTGTAACACTTACTTTTCGCGTTGTACGGTGTAATAAACGCGTGCGTAGATTATCTTCCAGCGCAGAAATATATTTGCTGACTAACTGCGGCGAAATATCGAGTTTATCGGCCGCTTTTGAAAACGATCCTTCTTGCACAACGGCTAAAAAGGTCTTCATGGTGGTGAGTTTATCCATCTTTAACAATACTTTGTTGATAATGTATAAATAAGTATCATATTTATCGTCAAATTAGAAACTTATATAGTGTTTATAACTTGTTTATTTGTTTAAGGTTTTAGTATGACTCAACTTGCTTTATTTATATCTCACGGCTCGCCAATGATGGCTGTTCAGCAATCGGCTACGTCAGATTTTCTTGCATCATTAGCTCAAACGCTTAGTAAACCACGTGCTATTGTGGTGTTTTCTGCCCACTTTGATGAAGCGCACGATATAGTTATTACATCCGGAGATGCGCCGCATACTATTCACGACTTTTATAACTTCCCCAAGCCCCTGTATGAAATTCAATACCCAGCACCAGGGGACCCTAAGCTTGCTAATACTATTAGTGAGTACTTTTACAAAGCGGGCATTAAAACGGTGCAAAATGCAGAACAAGGGTGGGATCATGGTGTGTGGATCCCGCTGCGCTTAATGTACCCAGCAGCTAATATTCCCATTGTTCAGGTGTCTATTAACACGCGTTTGGGCGCTCAGGCTATGTATAAATACGGGCAGTTACTTGCACCACTGCGCTACGATAACGTATTAATTATTGGCTCCGGCGGGATTAGTCACAATCTACGTGAAATATTTAAAAATCCTGCTACACCTAATCGTGTTCAAATGGTTAATGAGTTTACCCATTGGGTTGAGCAAAAATTAATAGCGCAAAACACCCAAGCGTTACTTAACTATTTAAATGAAGCACCCCATGCTTTATTTAATCACCCTACCCAGGAGCACTTTTTACCTCTTTTTGCAGCGCTTGGAAGTAGTGACGGTAAAGCCAAAAAAATACATGAAGATATAGAAATGGATATTTTAGCGCTTGATGCGTATAAGTTTTATTAAATTGAGCGTTCGTTCAAAGTAAGTTAAGCTGTAAGCAAGTACTCTAAAACCAACTTAATTTATTTTATTGCGGAGCAAACATGGCAACTACACTTGCATTTGACGTATACGGTACGCTAATAAACACTCACGGCGTACTGTCCTTACTCGACGACATGATTGGCGATAACGCCCAAGCATTTTCAAATACATGGCGCGAAAAGCAATTAGAGTATTCATTTAGACGTGGATTAATGCAAAATTATATTCCTTTCTCGCTATGTACAAAACACGCACTCGATTACGCCTGCTTAGCGCACAAAACCGAGCTAAGTGAAGAGCAAAAAGGGCAACTGCTAGAGCTTTATAAAACGCTTCCTGCGTTCGATGATGTAAAAGCAGGCCTTGAGCAATTAAAAGCGAAGGATTACCGTTTGTTTGCATTTTCAAACGGCGCTGCCGACGCAGTTCATACCTTATTAGAAACCGCTGGCATTAGTGAGCTTTTTGAAGGGGTAGTAAGTGCCGACGACGTTAAAACCTTTAAACCAAACCCAGGGGTTTATAGCCACTTTTTACGCGAAACCAATTCAACAGGCGCAAACACGTGGCTTGTATCAAGTAATCCGTTTGATGTAACCGGTGCTATATCGCACGGTATGCGCGCGGCGTGGATTCAACGATCTAAAGAATCTATTTTCGATCCGTGGGAAATACAGCCAAATACTATCGCAACCGACTTACTTGATTTAAAAGCAAAATTAGAAAGCGTTAATTAATTTTCTATTCCCCCTTTTGCTTATGGTATTAAGTGCCGTGGGTGTAAAGGGGGTTTACGTTTTAACTATTTACTCCCGCCTTTATTAGCTCAATTACTGTATTCATACGCTTTGCCATTGGCCTATTTCGGTGATGGCATACATAAATATTTTCGCTAATCGGATTAGCTAAGTGGTGCGTTTTAATAAGCGCAGGTTTATTAAATGCGCTAACAGCATGCGCAGGTAAAACCGTAAAACCCAGCCCTAAACTTACCGGTTCGAGTATTAAACTTATTTGGTTAGAAAACCCCGTGCGCTTAATTTGATCAACATGTTCAAACTCACTGTAGTTTTCGCTTAGTAATAGCTGCGCGTGGTGTTTTGCATCGGGGTGGCCAATAAAGCCAAGCTCACATAAAACCTCCCACGTTGGGTTTTTAATATGTGCGGGGGTGACAAGTAGTAAGGCTTCTTTACCAATTTTGTGGCTAGTAACTTCGCTAAGTGTGGGAGCTTGAGTTAAAAAGCCTATGTCGGCACTGTGGTTTGCTACGGCTTGCTCTACGCTTGTATTGGGTGCAAAGCGATAATCAATATTAAGCTCGGTATGCTTTGCCTGCAGCGCTAATAATTGGCTATAAAATTGTAGCCCACAACTACCAGGCGATTGTATTTTTACTAGGCCGCTGTAAGGCGAATCATCTTTTAATTGTTGTTCTAAAAATTGCCATTCCTTTAATAACAAGCTGCCTTGTTGATACAAGTTTTGCCCATGTACGGTAAGGGTAAATTGTTTGCCGTGGCGCTCTAATAGCGCGCAGTTTACTTGCTGCTCTAGCTTTTTAATGTGCTGACTTACGCCCGATTGGGTCATAAAAAGACGCTCGGCGGTTTGGGTAAAATGATTTACCTCAACCAAAGTACAAAACGTGTTTAACCATGTTGGATTTATCATTACAAAACGTACTCAAAATGATGATTAATGATAATTTTACTTAATATTGTTCAATTCGTAAACTAACTCCATCAACTAGCCACAAGATAAGTCACAAGTTAAAGAGGAAGCATTATGAGTCATACATATCCACGTAGTTTTTCGCACATTGGTATTTCGGTTCCCGACGTTGAAAAAGCAGTCGAGTTTTACACTAAGGTTATGGGTTGGTACACAATAATGGAACCGACTTTAATTACCGAAGACAAAAGCCCAATTGGCGAAATGTGTACAGAAGTATTTGGCGAAAAGTGGGAAAAATTCAAAATAGCGCACCTATCTACAGGGGATCGTATTGGTGTCGAAATTTTCGAATTTAAAAACCAAGAAAACCCAAAAGACAATTTTGAATATTGGAAAACAGGCATCTTTCATTTTTGTGTTCAAGACCCTGATGTAGAAGGTTTAGCCGAGCGTATTGTAGAAGCTGGCGGTAAAAAACGTATGGAAGCCCCTCGTTATTACTACCCGGGTGAAAAGCCGTACCGCATGATCTACATGGAAGACCCGTTTGGTAACATCCTTGAGATTTACAGCCACAGCTACGAGCTTATTTACAGCGCAGGGGCTTACTAATACCAACCCGCAATAATACTTAATCATTTTGCGGGGCTAAACGTGTCGCTACCTGTGTTAAAAAATTTTCATTTAGAACAACTAAATAGCGAATTTTTTGCCTAGCTATCAACACGTTTTTCCACCCTCAAAATAGATCACTTAATTAAGCGAATTGGTATAAACGCACTTAGTTTAAAAAAGTTTAGCTAAAAGCTAAGGCCGCAGTATTTATTACTGCGGCCTTTTTGTTTTAGATAGGCGTGTAGATCATTATTTAGGCTAATTTAAGGGGGTATAAAAATCAATCTCTTCATTTATTTGATTATAGGTACATACACTGATAGCTTACTAATTACACAAAGTTGTACTGAAGGAAAAACATGAAACTGTCATTGGAAGATATCACCGCCGATAATTACGAAGCCATATGCGATTTAGAGGTTGCTAAAACACAAGAAGAATACGTAGCGTGTAATATGTGGTCGTTAGTTGAGGCGCACTACAATAGCGGGTATACCTGTAAAGCTATTTACCTAAATGGTGTGCCAGTAGGCTTTTTTATGTGGGTACAAGAAACCTCTGCAAAGGTTTCTATTTGGCGCTTTATGGTGGATCAAACTCATCAAAATAAAGGCATTGGGCGCAAAGCACTAACTATGGCAATTGAAGAGATTAAAACAACTTCTAAGCTTAAACAAATCGAGATTTGTTACAACCCGCTAAACCCTGTTGCTAAAGACTTTTATTCAAGTTTTGGGTTTGAAGAAGTTGGCCTCGATGAGGATGACGACGATATGTTAGCGGTTATTAAAATTAGTAGTTAACTCATCATAAGTAGGTCGCTAATTTTAAGGAATAATAATAGTTGTAAGGAAATACTCCTCAGCTAAGCCGACTTTTTTTGCCATATCACACCAGTTCCAACGCTTAGGGATAAGAAGTTTAATGTCGACAGGTATTTAAGCTGTGGTTGGAGTTCTTTTATAAGCGCTATCAAAGCCGATGACCTTCTATATTTAAATTAATAATCATCTCAGTGATTGCTAACGCTCGTCTATGAGGCGATTATGAGTGTTTTGCAACGAAGTTGCAGCGAATAATTGTCCTAGCCTAACCTGTTGGGCAGACATAAGGCGCTTGTTATAAATCACTTACATCCGCACCTGCCTGTTTGAACCTTTTAAGCATAAGCTGCTTGTAGTTTTCATTAGGCCAGTTTAATTCTGTATATTGCAAGTTATTAGCAGCTGCATTTGAAACTAAAAACTCAACACCATTAGTTATCAAGTTAGCCATTAAATAAATATACGGTTCATGATCTTCGTTGTAATCAACGGCTGTTATACCCCAACAATCATGAATGAATGGATCAATGACTTGATAAATAAATTTTCTTGTTTCTTCACTGCAACCAACATCCGATGGACTAGCAAAATGTTGAATGCTATTTCTTAAATAGCCAAACTTCTTATAAGCATCAATATTCTTTAGTTTTATACCAGTTGCTGCCCATAGCCTTTCAGGTAATTCAGAATATTGTATAGTTTTAGCTTTTTCAAAAAGATGTTTTAATCCTAATTTAGAATCATCAACTTGAGTAGACTTTGGAACTTGATCAAAAATTAGCAATGGATGTTCTTCTGCTATCCTCGCTTTAATCAATATTTCTGCGGCATGAGCTGCTTGAAGCACAGAAAGCTCTGGCCACATATGATTTTCAAAGCTCATATAATTCGCATGCCAATTAGCATGGGCTAATGCACTTGTCCCCAACTCAAACATATGGTCTGAAATTTCAGATAACTCGGAATTCAACACCGCACTCCTTGTGATTTATAACGAGACTGTAGAATAACTCTGACAGCCAAATTCAATTAAAAAAACGAGTTCCTGTAATTAACTTTGATCGTTTTTAAAGCATTTGGAACCCATAAAACAGGCTGTTTTTCTTAAAAAGAGTAATTCTACAGTCTCAACGCCTGCTTAAGCGAATAAAAATAGTTGACTATAATTGTGAAGCAAAGTGGAACGTAACCAACAGTTTTTATTTCGTTTAAAGCTTGTTAGGTAATTATCTCATGCGATGTTCAGTCAGTTTTTTACCCGTACAATATTGATACAATGCATCCAACTCAGTATAAATAGGAGAAAGATCTTGTAAAGTAGACCCAGTAAAATTATCAATATCACAAACTGTCTCTTGGTTTTCATGAATAAAGTCGACTATTCTATTCCTCAAATGATGCAATTCAGAAAGTCCTTTATAACTTGCAATCAATTTTTTATACATCTTTGCATCTAACTCTGCAACATCTATTAGTAATTTAGAATGCAGTTCAATTTCAACTTTAGGGAACATTTGTCCAGTTCCATATCCTTCGGCATCAACTACCTCGAACCGCTCTGTTCCTGCAGGTGATATAGAATAATTGTAATGACCACCTTGCCCAGCCTCTCGGATTCTGTTCAGTGAAGATTTAAACTTTTTCCACGTCCATAAATTAAGTTCTAATTCTTCTTTCAATACAGCTTTGAAAGCAAGTAGCTTTCTTTTTTTTGCTCTAGACTTTCGGACTAACTCTAAGCTCTCTTTAATGATAAAAAGTGAAATCGCAAAAATCACCGTAATTGGTAATGTAATTTCCAATTTATACTCCAAATGTATTTGTCTAACAATTTTATAATACGCGAATCGAGTATACTTCTGCCGATGCTACGCTCATTTTTCTACAGTTTTAACAAATTACCTAAGGCATTGCTATCAAAAGCTATTTAATATTTACAAGCAAAGTTAAGGCATATAAATGCGCGTTTCGCTCATTTCCTTGATTATGTAAGTAAGCAGCAGTTTGGCTGGCTTAATAGGTATTACAAGTATATGATATTGATAATTATTTGCATTAAAGAGTTTTAAAGGTGTGTATGAAAAAGTATATGTTAACTCTGGCGTTAGTTATGGGTTTGAGTGGTTGTAGCACAACAACTGTGCCGCCTGATAAAAGCTCATCGTTATATTACTCAGCACTTTATAATGCACAAGCAAAGCCTGTTAGCTCTGTATTATTAGAGCCCAAGCTATTAAATGCCGATGTGGTTTTAGTAGGTGAATGGCATACACACCCGGGCGTGCATTTATTTCAGGCTGAGTTATTTGAGCAATTAAGTGCCGGTAATAAACGCACTGCCCTTTCGCTTGAACAATTTAGCCGCGCGGATCAGCATATTTTAAACCAGTACGTTAAGGGTGAAATTGGCGAGCAATACTTAATTGATAACACCCAAGCGTGGCCTAACTACAAAAGTGACTACCGTGCGCTGGTAGAGCTGGCAAAAACGAACAATAGTGATGTAATAGCTGCAAATGGCCCTAAAAATATAGTCACCTGTATTGGCAGGCAAGGCATAAGTTATGTAAATAAACTTGATGAAACACAGCAGAGCTATATTGCAGCCGCTATTGATACATCCCCCAGTGATTATAAACAACGTTTTATGACCTCAATGCACCATGGCACGCCAAGTCAAAACGAAAATTATTATGCTGCGCAAGTTACCTGGGATGAAACCATGGGGGAGTCTATCGTTAACTATTTAAATAATCATAAAGATACGCAGGTAATGCATATAGCGGGCGATTTTCATGTGAAAAATGGCGAAGGAATAGCGCGTATTATTAAGCGTTTAGCGCCAGAGCTAAATGTTGTGTGGATATCGCCGGTAACGAATGTGCAAGCTAATCAAAGTGGGTATCAGTTGCAGGTTAACCCTTTGCCACCCCGTTATGTACAAAAAGGACATCAACAAGCCGCTTTTAAAGCGTTAGCCAAACGAGGCGAGCAAACAGCTTGCTTATAAAATAACGACATAGTTAGTGAATCTCTTAACCAGGGCTCAGGTTAACTATGTCGTCATGTATTTAGTTTAGTTATTTCGGGCTTGGTTGGTTAGCTCAACCAGCGCTTTACGTACCTCTAACGGGCTGTTGCACTGGGTTTTAAAGTTAATAAAGTAATTACGCTTTTGGCTTTGTATATAAAAGCCTGTGGGTAATAAGCCGCTCATTATTGGGGTGTTATCAGCTATGCTGTAGTGCTGCATTAATATGAGCGACATAGCATCTTTATGGTCATCGTTCATGTGACTTATCATGCTTTGCTGTTGGCTTTCGTCCCAGTTTTTTGCCTCGCCCTGCCACTCGGTTTGTTCAAGCCAAAATATTTTGCCAAAACCGCCAATGTAACGCACACGCACTACGTCTAATTGCCATAACTGAAAGTCGTGCGCATTGCGATAGCTAGCGGCTTCGGGGTGTAGGGCAATATAGTTATCAAGTAAAGTGTGTGCTTGCTCACTTGGCACAACAGAGCCATCGCCTACAAGCGTTACGCGGCCGTGCTCGTTTTGATCGCCGTAGTCGGCGGCGTCAAATACGGTAAGGCTCATACGTGAGTCGTGCTTTAGATTTTTAGTGTGCTGGGCTATATCGCTAATAAAAAAGTAAACACGGCCTTGTTCGTCGCACATATAGGGGGTTACTGAGCCAAACGGGTAGCCGCGTAAATTATTAGAAATGGTCGACATGACACCAGCATTGGTTTTGTAAACCAAGGTGCGTGCATCGTTTAATGCTTGCTCTCTCATAAAAACTCCTGACGTTGAGAAAAAACCATGGGTGCATCGTTATAAGGATGAGGGTTTACGTGCAGTTTCATGGCGTACATTTGTTGTAAGTTTTGTTCTGTTAATACGGTGTTTATAGGCCCACTTTGCAACACTTTTTTGTTGTGCAGTAAAATAGCGTCGGTTGCATAAAGGCTGGCTAAATTTAGATCGTGTATTGCAATAATGGCGCTGTTGCCCTGCTCTACAAAGGTTTTAACGCAGCTGAGCAAAGCATGTTGGTGGCGCATATCAAGTGCTGATGTAGGCTCGTCGAGCAGCATTAGTTTTGGCTCGGCCGATTGTGTAAAGGCATCGAGCTGGGCTAAAGTACGCGCCATATGAACACGTTGTTGCTCTCCGCCCGAAAGCGCACTTACGCGGCGAGTTAAATACTGGTTTAAATCCATAATAGCGGCGTATTTATGTACTTTTTCGCTTTGCATTTTTAATGACTCTACATACGGATAGCGACCCATTGCAATAAGCTCAAATACATTAAAATCAAACCCTACGTGGTTAGCTTGCATCATGACTGCGCGCTGTGTTGCAAGGCGTTTTTTAGCGTGAGAGGCCAGCGGCTTAGCATTAAAAAGTACACTGCCTGTAAAGGAGTGCATACCTGCTAAGGTATGCAGCAAGGTAGATTTACCTGCGCCATTTTCACCAAGTAGTGCTACAAGTTGCCCTTGTTTAGCGCTGCCATTAATAGCGTTTAAAACGCTGTGATTATCAAAGCCAACGCTTAGGTTGTTAAACGTGATCATGACCAACCTCGCTTATTTTTCACTATTAAATAAATAAACAATGGCGCACCCAATAGCGCGGTAATAATGCCAATAGGTAGCTCTGATGGCATGATCACAATCCGTGCTAGCCAGTCAGAAAGTAGCAATACCACCACGCCAATTAGCATACAAAGCGGCAGCATATTACGTAAATGCGGCCCCACCATTAAGCGGGCAATATGCGGGACTACCAAGCCAACAAACCCTATTAAACCGGTAAGCGCTACAACCGCACCGACCCCTAATGCAACGAGTATAATGACATACAATTTAAGCTTATTGGTATCTACTCCTAGGTACTGAGCTTGTGACTCGCCAATAAGGAGTAAGTTCATGGGTTTTTTTAACCGCCACAGGCCAATTAGGCTGATAAACAGTAACGGCGCAGCTTGAATAATCGTGCTCCAGCTTGCTCCGCCTAATGAGCCCATGGTCCAATAATTTATTAATCGTAGCGCGCTATCGTCGGCAAAAAAACTCAGTAGCCCAATAACAGCGAATGCTAACGCGTTAATAGCAACCCCCACCAATATAAGTGTGGTGATATTAATTTGCCCTTGCTGCTTGGCAATAAAATATACCAGCGAGGTAACACCAAGCGCCCCTAAAAACGACGCATAAGGTAAATACAACTGAGCGTTAAAATTAAACTGCGCGCTAAGTGCAATAAACGCCACTGCAACCATTGCCGCACCTGCACTAATGCCAATAATAGATGGGTCTGCCAGCGGGTTACGGCAAAGCGCTTGGGTTGCCGCCCCTGTTTGGGCAAGTACCAACCCTACTAATACAGCAAGCACAAAACGCGGCAAACGTATTTGCATTACTACATTAATTTGCAGCGCATCAAACTGATTAAAGTACTCGGGCGCAAGCCAGGCAATAGCTAAACGCCAATCCCATCCTGCAGGGCCGTACCCAATGCTTAGTAGCGCCAAAGCAAAAATACAAACAGAGGCTAATAGCATCCATTTATGAGTTTGGCTAAGTGTTATAGGCACAAAGCGGCTCAATGTTAGGGTGTTCATAAGCGGGTTTTATACTCGTTAAGCTCATTAATTGCTGTGGCAATACGTGGCGACATGCCAAGCGAAAGCAGGCTATCCATTACAAGTAAGTTACAGCTTTGCGCAGCTTTTAATAAGCGTAGGTTCGGTTGCTTACAAAAAGCCTGCTTGCCGCCAATGCTTTGTACAACATGGGCTGGGGCTACTAAAAAGTCGGGCTGATTTACAGCCAGTACTTCACTATTTATTGCTTTAAAGCCTGAATACGTAGCGCCTATATTAGTAATGCCTGCATAGCTAAATAATAAATTAGGGACGGTTTCTTGCCCGGCGGCAACAAGCCCGCGCTCATTAGCTGAGAGTATAAATAGCGCGCTGTGTGTTGGCGCTTTTGCTTTTTCAGGTAACGATTTTGTAATGTGCGTAATAAGTGTTTGTGCTTTTTGCTTAGCGTTTAAATCGTCACCTAAACGTTTTATTAGCTCAAGTAGCTCGTTAACTGAGGTCGGCTTTTTATAATGAATTAGCTTAACCCCTGTTGCCTCAATTTGCTTAAGTGCTTGGCTACGCCCTGCGCCTTCAAGCGCTAACAAGGTGGTTGGACGCATTGAAAGTACGCCTTCTGCCGCTAAATCGCGATAATAGCCCACTTGTGGTAATTGTGTGGCTTGGTGCGGGTACATGCTCGATTGATCAACCGCTACAAGGGTATTTTGTTTGCCTAGCGCATAAATTATTTCTGTAAGGGTGCCGCCAGCGCTAATAACGCGCTCTTGTGCAACTGCAGATTGGGCCATTAAAGCAAACAATATAAATAGGTATTTCATTACACACTCCGGTTTTATTTTTTGGCTATTATAACTAGTTAAATCTAAATGAAAATGATTATCATAATTAATTGATCTTATTTTGACTTAGTTGTAACATCTCCGCCATAAATAATAACTATTATCATTTGGAGTTAAAATGAATCCCTCTGCGTTTAGATTTACTGCTATTGCAACCTTACTACTCGGCTCGGGCACTGCCATTGCCGAAAACATAATTGACGATCATATTGTTGTAAGTGGCTCGCGCTTTGAGCAAAAGCTTAAAGATGTTACAGGCTCAGTTACTGTTATTACCGAGCAAGACATAGAGCGTCAGCTAGCTGTAGATTTACAAACCATGTTTAAGTACGACCCAAGCATTGCAACGACAGGCAGTGGCGCAGGCGCGCAAACACTTACAGTACGTGGTGTTGGTGGTAACCGGGTTGTATTTATAAAAGATGGCCGACGCACCAACGATGGTTATGCAGGTGGAGGGGGCTATTTAGTTGGCCGTAATTATTTTGACGTAGCAGGTGTAAAACAAGTAGAAGTAGCCAAAGGTGCTGCATCGTCATTATATGGCTCTGATGCACTTGGTGGCATTGTGGTTATAACCACTAAAGATCCTAGTGATTATTTAAAAAATAACAGCAGCTTTGTAAAAATGGCGCTTGGGTATCAAGGTCAAAGTAATCAAGTTGCCGCCGATATTACTGCGGCAAAAGACTTAGGCGACTTTGCAGTAAGCGCCGTGTATAGCCACCGCGACAGCGAAGAAGTACAAAACTATGACGAAAATTTACCCGGTTATGATGCTAAGTCGGATGCTTTATTAGTTAAATTTGAGCAACAGCTTGATGAAAAACGCACACTTAAATACACCCTTGATTACTTTAATCAAACAACTGAGCAAGTAATAACCCCCGCTGTTCAAGAAACCGAAGAAGATGACACGAGTTGGTCACTGGCGCTCGATTACCATTCAGAAGTAGCAACCGCCGCGTTTGATAAATGGTATGGGCAAGTGTCTTATAGTAGTTACGAGCAACAAAGCGATCAAATTAGTGGCGCAAGCACCTACACCGATTATAACGACTATCGTTTTGAGCAAAATATTTTAGGTTTAAAAGCGGTATTTAATAAAGGGTTTAACGCAGAGGGTGCCGATCATGAAGTGGTATACGGGATTGATATAGACTTATACGACACCACCCGCCCACGTTTTAAAACCCGTATTTTAGCCGATGGCACTGTTGATTTTACAGACCAAAAACAAAAAGCATTCCCGGGGGCTGATACCTCTTTAATTGGCGCTTATGTACAAGACAGTATCTCGTTTAATAATAGCGCGTGGTCGGTTATTGCGGGTGTGCGATATGATTACTACACCCTAGAGGCTAAAAATGATGAGCTATACGCCGATGCGCAGCTTGGTGATATTACCGAATCTGCCTTTTCGCCTAAGCTAGGTGTTATATACCAAGTGGATGATAACTTATCGTTGTACGGGCAATACGTACGAGGCTTTAAAATACCACCACACGACCAAGCCTATCAAAGTCACGGCGTTGAGCCGTTTTATCAAATATTACCAAACGCCGATTTAGACCCTGAAAGCAGTGATTCGTTTGAGCTTGGGCTAAGATACGCCAGCAGCGATATTAGCGTAAATTTAAGTGCTTTTTATGCAGCATACGATGACTTTATAGAAACCGCCGTAGTGGGTGTTGAGCCAACGTACATTCCTGGCGTAAACAAAACGCTGTATCAGTACCAAAATATTAGCGAAACACAAATAAGCGGTGTGGAAGCCGGAATTGCCATGTATGTAGCTGAAAATATACTACTAGAGGCAAACGTGGCTTACGTTGATGGTGAAAATAAAGAAACCGATCAGCCACTTACCAGCATTAGCCCGTTAAATGGCTCAGTATTGTTAAGTACAGAACAGGGTAATATTAACTGGACCGCCGCGTTGCGTTTGGCTAAATCGCAATCGGATGTAGTACTTGATACAAACGGTAATAAAACTACGCAAGGACATGGCTACGGCGTTGTTGATTTATACGCAAACTACGAATGGCAAGCGTGGCAGCTAAATGTAGGTGTACTTAACTTGCTCGATAAAGAATATGTACCTTTTGAGTTGATTGCAGGTCAATCACAAGGTGCTGATTTTAGCCAATACACCCAACCTGGGCGTAACTTTTCAGCCAAAATAAGCTATGAGTTTTAATTAGCTCCTAGAAAATTAAATAGCAACAAACGCTGCATGAAGCTGTAGCGTTTGTTGAGTTTATTTTTATGATGACACCCAACCTAATTTTTTATTTATTGATTCCTAGATTCTAATTGGAAGTGCACCACCTAATTCATTATGGCTAAAGTACAAAATTAACGGTGGGTGTCATCTCAAAATTTAATCTTAAAATTTACTAAAAACAAAGTAACACTTTATAAGCCAGCGATTTAAAGCCAAAATCACTGGTTTTATAAATTAATTAACTGCAAAGTCTTTTGTTTCTAAATAGCTTGGTACGGTTTTAAAACATGCCTCTAGTTTGCTTTTAAGCGCAGTGCTTACCGAAGCATCACACTTCAATTTCCCGTTATATTTACTCATAGTAAGCGGTACTAAGCTTAACGAGTCATAGCTTGGCTTGCTTTGTATTTTATGAATTACTAAACCTTGCTGCTCTGTTAGCTTTATTAATGTAAACACATTTTTTTGTGCTTGATTAGTCGTTATTTTTTCAACATATAGCGGGTTTTTAAAGGTTAGCTTTGTAGTAAAAAGTGCGTTGCCACCGCGTTCAAAATGGCCGTTAAATACAGTTACATTTAAGGTGGGTGTCTTTTTATTTATTAATAAATTTAGGTCAAATTTGGTTGGTAAAATAGTGATCTGTTCTTGCTCGTCTGCTGCTTTATTTAAAATATTTTTGATTGTTTTTAAGTGGGTGTCATCCGTAGTTACTTCATACACTATTTGGTAGTTGTGTGGAGGGGCGTATAAAGGCATGTGGCTGGCAAGTACTTTATCGCCGGCTAAAATAAGCGCCATACCATGGAAGCCATTATAGCTGTGGGTTATGTGTGAATTGTGTTGAGGTGTATTTGCGTGCGCTGCACTCGATAATAAAATAAAAAATAGCAGTATGTGTTTCATGTTAGTGCTCAAAAAATATATATAGCGCCACTATAAGCTGATTTTTATATACAAATAATCGATAATAAGTGATTAGTTGTTTCCTTTTAGTTAATACGGTTTGGCGCTATGCATTTAGATGACATTGAAAAAGTAATTCATATGGCGGGTTCGCAAAATCTGCATACAACCGCTAAGCACTTTAATATTACCCCAGGTGCGCTGTCTAAAACGCTAAAAAAGGTTGAGGCAAATTTAGCCACGGAGCTGTTTAACCGTGTAGGTAAAACCTTAGTACTCAATGATAAAGGCAAAGAGTTTGTTAAGCACAGTAGCGATTTAGTTCATAATTACCAGCAGCTTACTAGCCGTTTTAAAAGCGATAATCATAAATTTAATGCGGTTATTGCAGGCCCTGCCATTTTACTCAAAAGTGGCGTTAAAAAGCTGCTTACACTCCTTAGTAACCTGCCTTGCTCGGTGCGTATTAATAATGTATTTGAAGGTGAAGCCATAAGCCAAGTTGCATCAGGTTCGGCGCATATTGCGCTAGTTACTCGCGAGGCATTAAACAACAGCTCACATACTAATTTAGTGGCGGTTGACGTATTTAATACTGAGTTTAGTGTAGCTGCGTCTCCTTCACATCAGCTAGTACAAAAAGGCTTTTTAACACTCAATAAAAACCAATTACTACAGTTGTCTTTTGCATGCCCGTTGTTTTCACCACTGTGCGGCCTTGAACAAGGTATTGGCTCCGACGGTTGGCAAGATGAAATAGCCCCGCGCAATATTGTATTTAGATGTAGCGATTACAGTGCATTAATAGAGGTGATACAAAGTGGCTTGGCGTTGGCATATTTACCAAATTTCGTGATTGATGATTTAGGGCTTAAAAAATTAACTGTAAAGGGGGTTAACAGTCGCTACAGCGAAGACATAGTAATGATTTACAAACCATCAAAAGCTGATGGCTGGCTTAATAAACTCATGCACTCTTTGTAGAGAATTTATCAATTTAAGTTCAATGTAAAGTATTACTTAGCTAAGCAGTGGTTAGCTAATATCAGCAACAATGCACTGATTACGGCCATGTTCTTTTGCATGGTAAAGTGCTTTGTCAGCACATTTGTAAACTTGGTCTATGTCGTTACTGTGCTCAGGACTAAAAAAATCAAACTAAGTGCATAAAAAAGGCCAGATGCAAACGCTACTGGCCTTTCATTAAAACCGTCATGTATTTAGAGATGACGGGATGTTATTTAAACTTATTTACTTACGTTTTTACGGCGTCTATTAAACCATACTAATGGAGTAAGTAATAAAGCTATAAAGCCAAAACTACCACCACCGCTAGATTTTGATTCTGTTACAGGCACAGTTGCTACCGCTTCATTTTTTACCATTACAGTACTTTGTTGAGTCACAGTTGTTACACCATCACTTACGGCAACTTCAAAAACAAGCTCTTCATCTGCAGTAATAGCTGCAGGTGTGAAGCTTAAAGTTGCTGTATCGGTACCAGTGAGCGTAGCAGCACTACCGCTAACCTGAGTCCAAGCATAAGTTAGTGTTTGACCATTGCGATCTGTCGCTGTTGCTGTAATTGTTCCTGTAGCAGATTCAGTAATTTCCGCTGATGCACTTTCGACTAAAACAAGTGGGGCTGCGTTATCACATGCTAGTGAATCACCCGCTACAAGCTCAGAAAATACAGGAGATAAAACGTTAGACATAGTTAGGTTATCAATCCACCAACCTAAATCACTTACTGCGCCATCTGATGAAATCCTAAAGCGTACTTTTACTAAGTTGCCGTTTAGAGCATCACCAAAGTTGATAGTTTCATAATTACCATACGCGCCACTATCTTGTACGTTATTACCAGTAAAAGTTTCACGTTCTTGAAGTTCTTGCGAATCGTTTTCGATTAGAACAGCGTCGTAGCCAACATCAAATGTGCCGCCAATTTCAGTAGCATCAACCCAGTCACCGCCATTAACACTAACTTCTACAACACCACCATCCCAGTTTTGCTCAATACTATAGAAATGCCAAAACGAGATTTCAAAGTCGCCTGAGTAACCAACTTCGAATGGCTTACTCTCTATTGCTACATCTGATTGGAAGCCATTATTTACAAGGCGCATTGCCTGTGTGCCTAGCTCAAACCCACCTTGTTCAAAGAAGGCAATATTACCACTATTATCCATAACCTGAGTGCCAACAGCTAAGTCACCGCCAAACATTACGTTTTCTTTTAAATCTAATAGTGATGAACTTGCTACTTCCATATCATCTGAAACTACAGCTCCAACAGGCACTTCTGACTTAAAGCCCATATTTACTTCAAACGTAAGTGTTTGATCAAGTGCTTCAACGATATCATCGTCCGTTTCAATTTCAGGGAATGTGACTTCAATTTCTAGTGTTTCAGCTGTACCCGCTTCGTTCAAAGTAACTTTAATATCGTTACTAGTTATTGCTTCGTACGGTTGAACTTCACCAAAAGTAAGTAAACCATCATTTTCAAATGTTACATCATGATCGCTTATAACAGTCAGTTGTGCTGTTGTACCACTAAGTACTTCACTACCACGGTTAGTAATTGTTACGCTAACCGTACTCGTTTCGCCTTTATCTAAAATATTGTCGTTAGTACAAAAACCAAGCTCTGTACCATTGTACATGTTGTTTAAGTCAGCACTTGCAAATGCATAGCTAGAAAGCTGTGTTTTATCTGATTCAACCACACCAGTAAGGTCATTACTGAAACGATCTGGCGATACTGCGCCAAGACCCATACCACGTTTAGCAAATGCACCTACCATTAATTTGTAATCAGCAGGGTCTACTGCATAGGCAGCAGCTAAAATAGCATCACGTGCTTCAGTGTAGGTTGGTGCTATAGGTGTTAATTTGTAACCTGCAACTAAGTAATCTGCCATTCGAGTTTGTGCTTCATTAAAGCCATGCTCGTTAATAAGCGCTACATAGTTTTCCCATAATACAGTTGCCCAAATTTCGCCGGCAGCATGAGGAGAAGCCACGCTTGTTGGTGATATACCAATATCAGCACCAGCATTTTCAGTAATATGGCGGAACGACAATGCATTTACATCTGTATCAGTTGAATAAGGAAGACGACGAATACCGAAGTAGAAGTCTTCTACAAATGTGCCGCTACCATATGCTTTTTGGAACTTATCGTTACCTGTAATATTTATATCGCTTTCTTTAGCGATAAACATTAATGAGTGGAAATCGCCCCAGCCTTCGCCCATTGCGCGGCCTTGGAAGTTAATAAGGCCTGATGAATTACCGACTAAGCGGTTACTAATGTAGTGACCCCATTCATGAGCAATAATACCATTATCAAACGTACCATCTTTTAATGTTGCTTTGGTAAACATGTCTACAGTAACAACTTCACCAGCATCAATTAGGTCATACATTGCATGACCATCAGCGTAATTTAAACCCATATTTGGAATGGTTACAGTATCGTCTTCACCGCCCATTGGTGCCGGTTCTGCCGTATCTGGGTCATTATTAACAACGATAGTTGCTATTGCACCTGCATCTTGTGCATTTTTTACTTTAATCGTAAAAGCACATGAGCCACGATCTACAATTGCAATTTTCCCTGCTAGTTCAGCAGCATTTATAGCAGGCTCACAACCATCATTAATACTTGTTGAATCTACTGTATTTCCATCATCTAAACGAACAACTTCTGCAGCCACATCACTGAATTGGTATTTACCAAAGCCAGATTCTTTTGTTGAAGCTAAAAGGCCTAAAGAGTCATGTGAAGTTACTGTAATACCAAAATCTACACCAACAGTGGCATCTTTACTGTTGTACAAGTACATTTGCATACGTGGGCTAGCACCATCAGCTGGTGTAGACATATTTGCATTATTACGACCTGAGTTATCTTGAGCCTGTGCTTCAATCGGGTCACCTTCTACGCCGCCACGACCAAAGTTAGATACCTGCGCTACATTTGATGTTTCATCAAAACCATGATCATAGAAAAAATCATGTAAAAAGTTATTCATATAAAACAAGTTAACAATAGCTGCTTTACGGTTTGCGTAGCTATTTGCAACTTCATCTACTTGGTAAGGGTAGTCAAATGTGAAGTCTGCAGTTGTTTCAGCGGTAAAGTCACCTTCACTAAAGTCTTGAGGTGCAATCACATCGGCGTAAGCAAATACGTTATTACCTGATGTTGTCGTTGCATCATCAGCTAACCATGGGTCCATTGTGCTTAGTTTGCTGTAGTAGGATAGAGATACCATTGGCGCGTCTAAAATCTCAGTCTCGTCTACTTGTCCTGGGCCATCTGCAGGAATTACGTCACCGTGCGGGCTTTCCATTGGGTAGCCATCTTGGTTAGCGTAAACACGGTAATTAAAGTCAGCTGCATGAGATTTCAAATCTTTCGCAAAATATACTTTGTTGTTATTCGAATCTACTACGTAACTAAAGTAGTCACTTTCTAAAGAGCCAACTTCTGCTACTTCTACTTCAATGTAATAAGCAGATTTCAGCTCGCCTGCAACTTCAAAAAACACTTCTTTTGCACGTGGCGTACCTAAAACAATCTTAGAGTCATCTAATGATTTAGCCTCATATTTTGCATAGCCACCTTCATTACCAATTTTACGAAGTGAGACATCAATATTAGCTAATTCACTAAATGCTTTTTTTATACTTTGCTCAGAGTTTACAAAACCCGTTAATGCAGCAAGTTTATTTTTAGATGACGACGTATCAGCAAAATACCCCGAGCTTGCTACTAGGTTGTACTCTTTATCCATTAACAAGTTGTATTCGCGGTTAAAAACTTCAACACCGTTTACTTGTTGCTTGTATTTTGCACTAATAGAGCCACGTTTTTGCTCTGATAAATCAACCATAACAGCAGAAGATGCTGTTGCTTTACGATTACTAATACCTGTTAAAGTTTCAATATAAAAGTCAGCAGCATATTGGTTACGGTTATCAGCAGCGATTAAAGCCATGTCAGGCTTACGCTGACCTATTGCTTGCCATAAAAACGTTGCTTTACCCATTTGTGCATCGTAAATTGATTTTTGACCCGAGACAGTGGCGCGTTCGGCTAAGGTTTTCTGCTGAACAGCAGCTAAAGAAGTACCCTGAGTAACTGCATTTGTTGCACTTACATCATAAAATCGAGTTTGTTCAGCGGCCGTTAGCTCACCTGCTGCTAATGTAGATGCTACAACCATGGCAATAGTTGTTAATTTAAATTGAGACATGTATCCACCTGTTTGTATTTATTATGTTTAAACACTTAATGTTTTTAAATTGATTATTTTATGTAAACGCCTGGTTAAGTTGTTAATATACAGACTTGAATAAGGCTGAATAGCTTTAAATTTAAAGAAAAGTAAACAAAGGTAAACGAATGCAAAAAATAATTTTTACAAGTGCAGTGCCAATAATCGCAGCTTTATTACTATCTGCATGTAATAACAGTGAAAAAACAGAGGTTAACAACTCTCAGGCACAACCTAAAACAGCAGAAATCATTATAAAAGAACCATCTAAGAACCAGAAAAGTGACACTATTTTCCCTAAAAAAGAAAGTAGTCAAGGTGTTATTAAAAATGCATCTAAAAGCATAAATTCATCGGGTGATAAACTTATCTTTAACTCTGAGCAGTTATTTAAAGGCGACGTTATTTATAATCAGAACTTAAAACAAAAAGGTGTAGTAACAGGTACTCTTACCATTACATTAAATACCGATTCTGTGCCTGATGAGTTAAAAAATAATTATGAATTAATCAAGTCAACAGCTCACAATTACACATTACTTGTTGAAAAAGGTGTTGATATTGCAGGATTGTCTAGTGCTTTAAACAGCTATAAATCAGTGACCAATGTAGAAATTGCAATTAACTATTCACCTATCGAAACACACTTTTAATCAGCAACAATGCACTGATTACGGCCATGTTCTTTTGCATGGTAAAGTGCTTTGTCAGCACATTTGTAAACTTGGTCCATGTCGTTACTGTGCTCAGGCCAAGTTGCAATCCCAATTGAAATTGTTATAAAGCCGATAGTTTCCATATTTGTAGACTCAACAGTTTTACGTAGTCGCTCTGCTATTTTGAGCGCACTTTGGCTGTTTTCATTAGGCAAGACAAGTACAAATTCTTCACCACCTATACGTGCTACGATATCGTCTTTTCGAGATAATTTTTTGATAATATCAGTAAGCGATTTAAGAGCTTCATCTCCTTTATCATGGCCAAAGGTATCGTTAACTCGCTTAAAGAAATCGATGTCTATCTCTAAAATAGCAAATGGAGTTTGCTTAAACATCAACTGGTTTAAACTCCTACGGTTATGAGTATCAGTTAGGGGATCTGTTTGCGCATCATGACGAAGCTGACCTATCTGCATTTGCAAAGTATTAACTCCATTGAGCATTGCAATTTTTAGTCTTTGGCTTTCAAAGTACCAAGATTTAACACTTTTTAGCTCTTCAATACTTGTTGGATCGTCAAGTGTATTTGCTTTGTCTGCTAGTTGTTTTAAAGGTCTAGAAATTAAGTGAGCAAAAAAACCGATTAAAAGAAACGTAATAACAGCCATCGGTAATGTACGTTTTATTACTTCAGTTATGAGTAAATCAAGTGACGAAAGCGTTGCTCTTACAGGGCGCTGAGCGACAATTACCCATTTTGCTTTAGGCACGGAGGAAAAGCCTGCTAGCATTTCTATCTCTTGGCTATTTTTAACAATAGAAGTACCGCTTTGGCCTGTAATCATATTATTAGTGATGGAATTATTTGTGACGACTGTCCCTATTAGTGCCTGATCTGGGTGATAGAGAATTCGCCTACTGGCGTCGACCACATAAATATATGTTCCACCCTCATAATAATGCTGCTCTAATAAGCTATTTAAAATATTACGCTCCTTTAGATAAAGAGAGCCACCAATATAACCAAGGTAATCTCCACTTTGATCAAACAAAGGATGAGAAATAAAAACAATAAAGTTCCCAGCAGCCGACATATAAGGCGCGCTGATTAATGGTCTTTTTTCTTGTAGCGCTTGTACAGCGCCAGGTGAGTGGATTGATTCACCAATAAGTTGCGGAAATTTAGGAGAGGTTGCGACAACAACACTATGCTTATTAATTACAACCGAGTTAAAGCTATTCGTTTGTAAGTGTAAGCGGGTCGCTTCTTGGTTTAATAAATTTTCATCATCAACTCTTTGCTCTATTTTTTTAGCTGAATAGGCCAGTTGTTGCATTGCGGATTCTAAAAAATTATCTGTTGCTGATGCCAGTTTATTGGCATAAGCATAGTTACTTTTTAGCGTGTAAGCTGTTAACTGCTCTTTTTGTACTTGGTAGGTAGAATAAAAGCTACTTACTAAAGTACTAATAGAAGCCGTAATCGCTAAAAGCAAAATAAGAAATCGAAGATTTAAGGCCGTTAATAATTTTTTTCGCAAACGTATGCCATCCTAAGTACAGGTATTCAGTACCCGAACCTATAATTGTATATAAAGCCCGCAATTATACCCTCTGGAAAATTTATTATCTAATATTAACAAAGCCACAAAAAATATAACTAAATATAACTTTTCGCTAATAGCAAAATTATAAATTTTCTTTAACTTTTACAATATGTTATTGGTTCCTCTGCAAAAAATCCTTCTTTTGCAGTTACCTCAAAAAGTAGTTAAGCTGCTTACACTTATCTACTTTTTAGCTTTGGAGTGTGTTTTGCTAAATAAGTGTATTGTATCGTCTATCGTTTTTTTATCTGGGTGCTTAATGCCATTACAATCCTCGCTTGCTAAACCCGTGCTTTCTCTTGAACAAAAACTTGGGCAAAAGCTAATACTCGACTTTCGTTACTTCTGCCAGCAAGGAGTAAGTAATAAATGCCGAACTCCAATGACCGAGTTACCTAATGAGCTCGCTACCGCTATTGCAAAATACGATATTGGTGGGGTAATTTTATTTTCTGAAAACACTCAATCGATAGAGCAAACAATTACGCTTAATAGCCAATTGCAAACAGCTGCAAGTAAATCCAGTAGTAAGCTGCCGCTATTTATATCAATAGATCAAGAAGGCGGACGTGTAGCGCGTTTACCACGCGATGTTGCCACCTCATTTACCGGTAATATGTCGATTGGCGCAACCTACAAAAAACACGGTACAAGCTTTGCGACAAAAACAGCAACAGTTATAGCTAAAGAACTAAACTCGCTGGGTATAAATGTAAACTACGCGCCCACGGTTGATGTAAACATGAACCCCGACAACCCAGTTATTAACGTACGCTCGTTTGGTGAAAACCCAGCATTAGTGAGTAAATTGGGCGCCGCACAAGTTGCAGGATTTGAAAGCAATGGCGTGATTACCTCGTTAAAGCACTTTCCGGGTCACGGCGATACAAACGTAGATAGCCATACAGGCTTGCCTAAAGTAAACCATGCAAAAGAAGTTATTTACGAGCAAGACCTAGCACCGTTTAAACACATTATCGCCAAGCAAAACCCAGGTATGATAATGACGGCGCATATTCAATACCCAGCGCTTGATAGCACAACGTTTATAAGTGTTAATGGCAAAACTATGGTAAAACCAGCAACAATGTCGCGCGCAATCATTACTGATATTTTACGTGGCGAGCTTAATTACCAAGGAGTTGTAGTAACTGATGCGCTTGATATGGCTGGTATTAGTAACTTCTTCACACCAACTCAAGCGGTAATAAATACATTTGCCGCTGGAGCTGACATTGCCCTAATGCCTATTGAAATTAGAACACCCGATGATTTAAATAAACTCGATGATCTTATTAAAGATCTTGTTGAAGCGGTTAAATCAAACCAACTTGATGAGCAAGAAATAGCACAATCGGCACAGCGTATAATTACACTTAAAAATAAATTTAGATTAAGCACTAATTTTGACCCTATTACCGCGCTCATAAATGCAAAGCAAACAATTGGCAGTGCAACACATCGTGAAATAGAAGCGCAGCTTGCTGTAAAGGCAATAACGCAGGTTAAAAATAATAACAGTACTTTGCCACTTAATTTAAAAGCAGGAAGTAATGTTCATATTATTATGCCCGACACGCGTAAATGTATGGCAATGCAGCAAGCGATTGAAGCTATCAGCCAGAAAAAATTCACTTATAGCTGTAGTAGCTTACAAGGGTTCGACCCTGCACTCGCAAAAGCACAAATACACGCTGCTGATGTAGTTATAGCCGGCAATGCAACACCTAATCAAAGTGCGGTAGAAATTGGCGGTATGGATGATTTAAAAGACGACCCTAATTTTGCACTTAATAATGCAGAGCAACCAAAAGCACTTGAGTCATTATTAAATATGGCAAAAGAGAAAAACAAAAGCACTGTTTTTATAAGCCTAAGAGCCCCTTACGACATTGCTAAATTTGGCAATTATGCAAATGCTGTACTTGCATCCTACGCATATAATATTGATGTAGATAAAAACGATATTGTATCTGGTCCTGCTTTTACCGCACTTGCAAAAGTGTTACTAGGCGAAGCAACTGCTAACGGCGTATTACCTGTCACAATAAAACCGCAAAAGGCGCACTAATATGAAGCTCAATTGTGATTTAGGTGAAAGCTTTGGCGCATGGAAAATGGGACTAGACGATGACGTTATGCCACATATTGATATGGCTAATATTGCGTGTGGGTTCCATGCAGGTGATGCCGACGTAATGGCAAACACTCTTATACTTGCCAAGCAAAATAACGTACTAATTGGTGCTCACCCAAGCTACCCAGATAAGCAAGGCTTTGGTAGGCGCTCAATAGTACTTAGTGAAAAAGAGCTTACAAATTGCCTGCACTATCAAATAGCCGCTATTGAGGGCATGGCAAAAGTGCAAGGTTTAACACTTAGCTATGTAAAACCGCATGGCGCACTTTATAACGACATGATGGCTGATGATAAAATATTACAAACCGTTATAAATGCAATTGCCAGCTACCCAACAGATTTAAAACTAATGGTTTTAGCGACTAAAAATGCCAATAAGCACATTCAAATAGCTAAAAGTTTAGGAGTTGAGTTAATACTAGAGGCCTTTGCAGATAGGCAGTACACCGACGATGGGCATTTAGTGTCGAGAACACTTGAGGGCAGCGTTCACAACAAAGCCGCATTACTAGAGCAAGTAACTCAGCTTTTATCCGATGGTAGTGTAACAACACGAACAGGAAAAAAACTAACGCTCAACGCCCATAGCTTATGTGTACATGGCGACAACGCTGATGGCATATCACTTATAAAAGATATAAAAGCCCTGTGTAACTCAGCCAATTAGGCTTTCCACACAACCTTAAATTATAAGCTGTAAAGCCCCTTTACAGCTTTAACTCATAGAGTTAAATAAGAGCTTCATCGCATCCTACTGTTAATTTAATAATCTCTAACATATAACTACTTAGCAAATTAAAAAAAGTAACAACAGGGATAAAAATGAAAAAGCTTTTAACACTTAGCCTCATTTTAGGTTGTAGCAATTTAGCCTACGCTGAAACAAATACACTACAACTGCAAGACGTGTTTAATTTAGAATATGCTAATCAAATAGATATAACCGAAGACGGTAAAACTGTTTATTTTGTGCGTAACCGAATGGATATAAAAACAGATCGCAAAGTGGGTAATATTTGGTCTGTTGATTACAAAACCAAACAAATGCAGCCGCTAACCTCTGGCGTACATATGGATTATTCGCCAGTACTCTCTCCTGATGGTCAACGCCTTGCGTTTATATCAACCCGCGATGGCAGCAGCCAAATATATATTAAATGGCTTAAAACAGGTGCTATGGCAAAAATAAGTAACTTAACAAGTAGTCCACGTTCGATTACATGGAGCCCTGATTCTAACCAATTAATATTTAGCATGTTTGTCCCAAGCGCTAATTCAGCGCCAGTGAGCTTACCAGGTAAACCAAAAGGTGCAACGTGGGCAGAGCCCGCCAAATTTATTGATGATGTGTATTACCGTTCAGATGGTGGCGGTTACACACAAAAAGGTTTTAGCCAATTATTTTCCATAGATGCTAACGGAGGTAATGCTAAACAACTCACTGATGATGAATTTGATAACGCGGGCGATGTAAGTTTTAGTAAAGACGGTAAATCACTTTATTTTTCTGCGAACAGGCACACAAACAACCAACTAAAACCCACAAATAGTGAAATTTATAAACTCGATTTGGCCTCGCAAAA
Source organism: Pseudoalteromonas sp. SR43-5 (assembly GCF_014163835.1). NCBI lineage: Bacteria > Pseudomonadati > Pseudomonadota > Gammaproteobacteria > Alteromonadales > Pseudoalteromonadaceae > Pseudoalteromonas > Pseudoalteromonas sp. SR43-5. The sequence continues at coordinate 1,430 of NZ_JACJEA010000002.1, read as the reverse complement.
TATAACTGAAATTACTGATCGAAATGGTCCTGATGAGCAGCCTAAAGTATCGCCCGATGGTCGTTACTTAGCGTACACAGGTTACGATGATAAACGCACTAACTACGAAAATGCTCAACTTTACATTCGTGATTTAAAAACAGGTAACACAACTAGCTTAACGCCAAATTTTGATAGAAGCGTAGGTCAAATAAAATGGAGTGCCAATTCAAAAGGTGTGTACTTTAGTTACGCCGATAAAGGTCAAACCGCCCTTGCGTATCAACCACGCAGTGGCAAGCGTAAAATAATAACAACCCAAATTGGCAGCGTTGCCTTTGGACGCCCTTATTCTGGTGGCGACTTTGATGTAAGCGAAGATGGCGAAGTAGCCTTTACCCTTGCCGATACTCAGCGCCCTGCTGATATAGCAACAATTAAACGCGGTAAAGCGCAGCGTTTAACTACTCTTAATGCAGATGCATTGGGCGACAAAGCTTTGGCTAAAGTGGAAGAAATTTGGGTTAAATCAAGTCACGATGAGTTACCTATTCAAGGTTGGGTTGCTTACCCACCAGAATTTGATAGCAGCAAAAAATACCCGCTAATACTAGAAATTCACGGCGGCCCTGTCGCTAATTATGGCCCGCACTTTAGCGCTGAAATTCAACTTTTTGCAGCCAAAGGTAATGTCGTTTTATACATGAACCCACGTGGTAGTGATTCCTATGGTAAAGAGTTTGCACAAACTATTCATCATAATTACCCTAGTAACGATTTTGACGACTTAATGACGGGCGTTGATGCGCTAATAGCGAAAGGCTTTATTGACGAGTCTAAATTGTTTGTGACCGGTGGTTCTGGCGGCGGCGTGCTAACAGCTTGGATTGTGGGTCATACCGATCGTTTTGCTGCGGCTGTAGTTGCCAAACCGGTTATTAATTGGATCAGCTTTGTACTAACTGCCGATTTTTACCCGTTTTTTGCTGATTACTGGTTTCCAGGGAAACCATGGGATCACATTGAGCATTACATGAAACGCTCGCCTATTAGCTATGTTGGAAACGTTAAAACTCCTACTATGTTGCTCACTGGGGAATCTGACTACCGTACACCAATTTCAGAAACTGAACAGTTTTATCAGGCATTAAAGTTACAAGGTGTTGATACTGCAATGGTGCGAATTCCTGATGCATCGCATGGTATTACAGCTCGCCCATCAAACTTAATGACCAAAGTTGCTTATATTCAATGGTGGTTTGATAAACACACTAAATAACCTAAAATTTGTATAACATTTATAGCTCAAATAAAAGCCACTTTAAATAAGCTGTCTCTTATACACAAATCCCTGCTAAGAAATTAGCGGGGATTTTTTTGAACTAAATCTCAATGTCATGATCAGATCTTCAAATCTTGTTTGAGGGCACATTATGATTAACGAACATACT
>NZ_JACJEA010000029.1:0-56127 GCF_014163835.1 Pseudoalteromonas sp. SR43-5 | reverse complement strand
CGGTAGAGATGTTTTCTCTACCGCCTTTTTATTTGTCCTGTTACAATACCCACCGTTTAAAATTAGCGATTAATTAGCTAAGGCGCTTTTAAATGAGAAACCCAACCTCTATAGCGCAAACTGAATTCTTCTGGCTAGGCCAGCACTGCGATGCCCATTAATTTGCGCTTCGCTCAAAACCTCTTAAGTGAGATGATCAAGATATGAGTAGAACTAAAAAGTCACGCAAAAGCCCAGCAAACGGACCTGTTCGTTTAAGCCAAGATAAGCTTAAAGAAATGCGCGCATTAAAAGAGCAGCGAGTTAAAAAAACCAAAGGCGCAAAGCCCGGTTCTCGTAATGCGCCAGATTTACTAGATAGCGAAAGCCAAAATAGTAATCACGCGCCTAAAGATAAGCGTGTAGGCAGTAAAAAGCCTGTGCCGTTAATCGCAACCGCGCCAGAGCCTAAAGTTGAAATGAAACGCAACTTAAAGCCAACTATTGAGCTGAAAAAAGTAATCGAACCTGAATTTACACCTGAACAAGAGCTAGAAGCACTTGAGAATGATGAACGTTTACTTAAATTAGTAGAGCGTCATGAAAAAGGTGAAATGCTAACAGGTAAAGATGCTAAGTACTTTAATAGTCGCATTGCCCGTCATCAGGCGTTATGTGAAATTCTTGGTATTGAAGATGAGGACGAAGACGAGTTTGAAGATGACCTTGAAAGCCAAGGCAATTCTGATTTCGATCAATACTTATCTGATGATTTAGCCAACGAATGGTTAGATGAAGACGACAAATAGTAAGGATAAATAATGAGTACCTCGGTAATTTTAGCCTTACTTTTAGGCGCTGCTATCATAGCTGGTTTGGCATTTTATGCGGGTCAGTTGCTGTATAAGTTAAATGCGCAAAAAAAGTTAATTGCTAAAACGCAGGCTGAACAAAAGCAAAAGCTTGAAAAGTCGCGTTTAAAGCGAAACGCAAAACTAGCCGATAGTATTCATTTAATCGCACGTGCAATGAATGAAGAGCAGTGTGAGTTTTCTGAAGGCTGTTTACGTATTTGGGTACTTATGTCTCAGTATGCCTTTGAAAGCGAGCGTGATTTAACGACGCAGTATCCTGGTATTTATAAAATGTATCAGGTAGTTAAAGAAATGCCGACGCACGATGCACGTAAAAAATACTCTAAAAAAGAGATTTTTAAGCTAGATAAGGCTCGCTGGCAAGCTGAAAAAACACTTAAAGATGAAGTTAAAGCGGATTGCGCTAAAATTATTATCGAGTTTAAAGCCGCTCCAGGTAGCGATAAAGTCGTTTTTAATTAAAGCTACAACTTAAATACAAAAAGCAGACCTAGGTCTGCTTTTTTTGTGCCGATGTATTTATTATCCAGAGTTCAGGCTAAATCACCCTTGAAAAGCGCGTTGCGTTAATTTGTTTTTGTAAGTGAGCATCGAAGCACATACAAATAATACGAATGAATAAGTTCCCGCTTGGTGTTACGCTAATTTTATTATCAATTATAGTGACTAGTTCATCTTTTATAAGTGGCGCCAGCGCTACTAATGCATCCTCAAAGTAGTCATTAAATATAAGCGCGTGTTTTTCACTAAAGTCTTGTATATCTAATTCAAATTGGCAAATGAGCTGTTTAATTGCATCAGCACGAATTACATCATCATGTGTTAAGTGCATTCCTTTATTAAGAGCACTACCGCTTTGTGTTTCTACGTTGTGGTAATAATGTTTTAATTCTTTTTGATCTTGTAAAATGGCGGTGCCAACTTGTGAAATTGATGACACGCCTAAACCTAATAAATCACAATTTCCATGGGTTGTATAACCTTGAAAGTTACGATGTAACTTGCCTTCATTTTGCGCAACAGCTAGTTCATTATCAGTTTTTGCAAAATGGTCCATACCAATAAATTGATAGCCTGCTTGCGTCATCTGCTCCAGCGTATTTTTAAACATGGTGAGCTTATTATGAGCACTGGGTAAATCTGCATCTTTAATCTTACGCTGTGCAGCAAAGCGCTCTGGTAAATGCGCGTAGTTAAACACTGATACTCTGTCAGGGCTTAACTCAATAAGTTGCTCTATAGTTTTCTTAAAGCTCTCTGGCGTTTGCAGAGGTAGCCCGTAAATCATATCTGCATTAATAGATTGAAATCCTAGCTCGCGAGCTTGTGTAATTAATTGCTTAACGGTATCTGCATTTTGCGGGCGATTAACAGCAAGTTGCACGTCGTCGTTAAAGTCTTGAATCCCAAACGAGACACGGTTAAAGCCAAGCATTCTTAAATCAACAAGCATATTATCGGCAAGTGAGCGTGGGTCTATTTCAATACCGCGCTCTGTTGTGCGTGTAAAATTAAAGTGCTGTTCTAAAAGCTTAATTAAACGGGTCATTTGTTTTGCGGTTAAAAAGGTGGGAGTACCGCCACCTAAATGCAATTGCTCAACCGTGTAGCTTTTAAATAAAGGCGCTTGGGCAGTAATTTCTTTTGCTAAAAAGTCGAGATACGTATCTGCCTTAGATTGATGACGGGTAATTATTTTATTACAGCCACAGTAGTAGCAAAGCTGACTACAAAACGGGATGTGAATATATAAAGAAAGAGAGCGACTTGTTGACGATTCTATAGCGCTTAGTAGGTCTTGTTGCTGATATCCGTCACGCAGTGATAAAGCCGTGGGATAAGAGGTATAACGCGGACCAGACACATTATATTTGTTTATTAGGGTTTCATCCCATTGTGGAAGTTTAATCATCACGCACACCTAAGTATTTATTTATTGGGGATTATAAAAAAGTACTCAGGAAGGCGGTTTGATCTATAACAAAAAAGGTGCCGAAGCACCTTTTTTAATAAAATATAACTTAATACGACCTAATTAATACGTAATAGTATGAGCATCTTTAAGGTATTGAAATAATTCTTTATAACCTTTACCTGGCTTTTCAGCTTTCGCTTCTTTTGCCGCATTACGAACTAATTGGCGCATTTGTTGACGATCAAGAGACGGAAACTGCTCAATAGTCTCATTGATAAGGTCATCACCTTGTTCAATTAAATCTGAACGTAATTGCTCAATTTTTTTGACCAATACTTCAGCTTGGTTATTTTTATTAAGCATCACATCGATAATCGCTTTAATATCATCAATGTTTTCTACAGTACGCAGTGTTTTAGCGATGTAATTTAAGTGGCGGCGGTACGCGTCGCTTTTGTTACTTATTTTATCAGCAACAACCATCGCTTCTTTTAAATCGTCATTTAATGGCAGGCGTTCGCGCTGTTTTTTACCCATTTTGGCAATTTCAGTACCTAACTGATGAAACTCTTGCGCTTCGCGTTTAAGCTCCGTTCTTGATACATATTCAATTTCTTCTTCAATTTCAGCAGGCTTGCCTTTTTTCTTTGCCATGGGGTGCTCTTAAATAAAAATAACTTTTGCCATTATACATGAATATGATACTTAGGAATATTAGCTGATGTGATGCATTGAGTGTGTTAGCATTTAAATATAAGAAATGCGTGCATTATGCCTCTAAGGCTCAGGACTTAATTTATGAAAAGCCAACAAAACGATCCAATTTATTCTCAAATATCGCAAGTTAAAGATGCGGTAGCAGAAGTACTCGAACATGCTAAAAAATTAGGCGCTACAGCTGCAGAAGCTGCGATGTCTAGCACGTCTGGTTTATCGGTTAGTACACGAATGGGTGAAGTAGAAACCATTGAGTTCAACCAAGACGGCGGCTTAGGCATTAGTGTATATGTTGGTAATAATAAAGGCTCGGCGTCAACTGCTGACTTAAATCCAAAAACATTGCGCACGGTAGTCGAAAAAGCGATTGATATAGCCAAATTTACATCTGATGATCCATTTAACGGCGTTGCTGATAAAGAGTTACTTGAATTTAATCCTAAAGATTTAGATTTATATCATCCTTGGGATGTAAGTCCTGAGGAAGGCATTGAGCTTTGTCATGCTGCTGAGCAAGCTGCATTAAATGCGGATGAGCGTATTGTTAACTCTGATGGTGCGAGTTTTTCATCGCATCAGGGATTACGTGTTTATGGTAACAGCCACGGTTTAATTGCAGGTTTTCCGCGCACTCGTCATAGTATTAGTACTATGGTAATAGGTAAAGATGGCGAACACATGCAGCGCGACTCTGCTTATACAGTTGCTCGCGATCAGGCTGGTTTAAATGATGCTGCGGCAGTGGGTCTTGAAGCGGCAGCTGAAACCTTAGCTAAATTAAACAGCCAAAAGTTAGGCACAATGAAAGTGCCTGTTATTTTTAGAGCAGATATTGCAAATTCATTGTTTGGTCACTTGGTGTCGGCAATTGGTGGTGGCGCGCTTTATCGTAAATCAAGTTTTTTACTTGATAGCTTAGGCACTCAGGTATTTAGTAATTGTGTGAATATTGCTGAGCGCCCACATATTTTAAAAGGGTTGGCATCGTCACCGTTTGATAGCGAAGGTGTTAAAACATTCGATAGAGAAATAATTCAAGGCGGCGAGTTACAAACTTATTTATTAGCAAGTTATGCTGCGCGTAAAATGAACATGATGCCAACAGGACATGCTGGCGGTATACATAACTGGCTCGTTGAGCAAACTCATAACGATTTAACTGCACTATTAAAAACCATGGGTACTGGCTTATTAGTTACAGAGCTAATGGGGCAGGGCGTAAATACCGTAACGGGTGACTACTCTCGTGGTGCTGCAGGTTTTTGGGTTGAAAATGGTGAAATTCAATATCCGGTAAGTGAAATTACTATTGCTGGTAATTTAAAAGACATGTTTAAAGGTATTTCTGCCATTGGTGGTGATATAGAACGCCGTGGTGGTATTCAAACAGGCTCAGTACTAATAGAGCAAATGCAAATAGCCGGCGCGTAGTATTAATACGCAGTGTATACTTAGACCCAGAGTATTATCTCTGGGTCTAAGTGAGTTTTTACGAGGTGTAAAATGGCTAAAGATAGATATGCACCAAAACCGCTAACCGATATTATGGCGGGGTTAAATAATCGTTTATCGGCTTATGCAGGCAAAAGCCAAGCACTTGATACACAGCAAACCTTATTAAAAGATTTTTTAGGCCCTAAATTAGGTGATAAATGCCGAGTTAGTAATTACCGAGACGGCACGCTAATGATAGAGGCTGTGTCTGCGCCTATCGCGCTTAGGCTTAATTATTTAAAAATGGATATGCTTTCACACTTTAGAGCAGCTGGAATGGCAGAGCTCGGGCAAATAAAAATAACTGCAAATCCTCAAGCAACTCAGCGATTAAGTACCGCGAATAAATCGGGTAGCCCTACAGTTACCAACTCTCGGAAAATGAGTGAGCAAACCGCTAATTACTTAAATGCGATTGCGGCTTCTGCCCCCCCTTCATTAAAAGAAAAACTAGAGCGTTTAGCGCTCCACGGGAAGAATAAAAGTTAGCCTTAGCCACCCACTATATTGTTATTGGTAGGGCTATTTTTGCAGCTCACCGCATTCAAAATACTTTGTTACATATTCCATTTTATTGTTGGTCTAATGAGGTTTATGATACTGCGTGGTGTGCTTTATTATTTAAAGCTCCCTTGATACCCATTCCATTAAGTAAAAGCGTACAGGCAGTGCTATTTTTACTCCTGCTATATTCAAGAATTTAATGGAGTTGGTATGTGATACCAACCTGCATAAATCTTTGATCAATTTAACGAATTAAATTGCACTATAACGTCGTTAAAAATTTTTTATTTAGAACAACTAGATACAAAAACTTTTGCCTAGTTCTAGCGTAATTTTCTTAACGTTAATTAGACCCCATACATAAGCAGATTGGTATGATTTAATTCTAACTAACAAACGGAATCATTATGAATAAAGTAACAATGGCCGCTGCGAGCATAGCGCTTGCACTTGGTCTAGTAGGTTGTGGTGAAAAACAACAAGAAGCTAAAGTAACCGATACTCCTGTAGTAACAGCACCCGCTGAAAAGCCACTAGAGCTTGGTATTGAACTAGCGAATATGGATAGTTCAGTACGCGCACAAGACGATTTTTATTATCATGTAAATGGACAGTGGTTAGCAAAAACTGAAATACCAGGTGATAAGTCTAACTACGGTTCTTTTTCGCAGCTATATGATGAGTCACAAAAAGCGATGAAAATTGCCCTTGAAAACGCAGCCGCGAATAAGGCCGCTAAAAAAGGCAGTGATGAGTATAAAATTGGCGCATTTTATAAAAGCTACATGAATCAATCTGCGCGTAATGAGCTAGGTATTACGCCATTACAACCGTCATTAGATACGATTGATAGCGTTAAATCTAAAGCTGACTTAGTGGGTTTAATGGCTAAAATTCAAAAACAAGGCGGTACTTTACCGTTTGGTTGGTTTGTAAATAACGATGCTAAAAACTCGAGCGAGTATGCATTGTATTTATCTCAGTCGGGTCTTGGTTTACCAGATCGTGATTATTACTTAAATGATGACGAAAAATTCACTAAAATTCGTGCTTCTTACGAGCAATACATCACAGATGTTTTAGCAAAATCAGGCGTTAAAAATGCAGCAGAAGCTGCCAAGAGCGTACTTGCATTTGAAAATACACTAGCTGATGCTCAGTGGAGCCGTGTGCAAAGCCGTGATGCAACTAAATCTTATAACAAGATGACAGTAGCAGACGCAAGCAAGTTGATGGGCGACCTTGATTTAGCTGCATTCTTTAAAGATGCAGGTGTGAGTGCAAGTGATATTATTGTACGTCAACCAAGCTACTTAGAAGCACTTGCTACTATTTATAAAGATACTGATTTAGCGACGTGGAAAAACTACTTAAAATTTCATTTTGTAAGTGGTTATGCAGAGCTACTTAGCGAAGATTTAGTTAACCTTAACTTTGACTTTTACAGCACAACACTTCGTGGCGTAGAAGAACAAGCACCTCTTTGGAAGCAAGCGGTTGATGCATCTAACAGTGTACTTGGTGAAATTTTAGGTAAGGTATACGTTAAAGATAACTTCCCGCCAGAAGCTAAAGCACGCATGGAGGAGTTAGTTGATAACGTAATTAAAGGTTATGGCGTTGCTATCGAAAATCTTGAGTGGATGAGCCCTGAAACAAAACTTGCAGCGAAAGAAAAATTAGACAAATTTACGCCTAAGATTGGTTACCCAGACACGTGGAAAGATTACTCAGAGCTAGAGATTAACTCAGACGAGCTAGTAGGTAATTACATTCGTTATAGCGAATGGGCATACGCAGATATGATTGCTAAATTGGGTAAACCTGTTGATCGCTCTGAGTGGCACATGACTCCGCAAACGGTAAATGCGTATTACAACCCAGTAAACAATGAAATTGTATTTCCAGCCGCTATATTACAACCACCATTCTTTAATTTAGAAGCGGATGATGCTGTAAACTACGGCGCAATTGGCGCGGTAATTGGGCATGAGCTTGGCCACGGTTTTGACGACCAAGGTGCTAAATACGACGGTGACGGTAACTTACGTAACTGGTGGAGTGAGACTGACCTTAAGCAATTTGAAGAGCGTACAGCGGCTTTAGTTGCACAGTATAACGAATATAAACCATTTGAAGATGCAAGTGTTAATGGTGAGCTAACGCTTGGCGAAAACATTGGTGACTTAGGTGGTTTAACCGTTGCGCATAAAGCGTATATGCTATCTTTAGGTGATAAAAAAGCACCCGTGATAGATGGTTACACAGGCGATCAACGCTTCTTTATGGGTTGGTCACAAATCTGGCGTCGTAACTACCGCGATGAAGAGTTACGTAATCGTTTATTAACAGACCCTCATTCACCAAGCCACTACCGTGTAATCGGTATCTTGTCGAACATGCCTGAGTTTTACGAAGCGTTTGACGTAAAAGAAGGTGATAAAATGTATATCAAACCAGAAGATCGCGTAAAAATCTGGTAATTGCATTGCTATCAATAACAAAAAAACCAGTAAGTTTTTAGCTTACTGGTTTTTTTGTATCTTGAATTTGTTTATCGACTAAGCACGCGTGCATCCATTCTTCGTTACTCAGTATGTTTTTATAAAGCGCGAGTTGGTTTTGTGCTCGCTCTAAATTATGCTCTGCATGAGATACTTTAAAGTACACATCGTTATTTAAGTAATCAGTTAAAAAGCGCACACTTAACATGAGCGGCATTATTTTAGCGCCTAATAATAAGCTTTCTTGCTCTAGTATACTCATGCTATTTTTTAATGGCGTTACATAGCCTTTTACAATGGCTGAAAATATATCTTTTCGAATAACAACGTTGTGTAAGTTTGTTGAATCCTCGGCTTCGGGGGAGCAAAATGTACGTACCATGTCGCCAAAGTCATAAAGCCAAAATCCTGCCATGCAGGTGTCTAAATCAATAACTGCTTTTGCTTTGTGAGTTGTATTACAAAACAGCATATTATTTATTTTTGTATCGTTATGACACACTCTAAGCGGTATGTGTTTAGCTACCTGACTAAGCTCAGTAATTAAATGCTGCTGCGTTAAGCAATATTCTATTTCGTCAGCGCAGTGCTTTACTCTATTAACTACGTTGTTAGTGATTGCGGTATTTAATTGCTCAAAGCGCATCGCTAAGTTATGAAAATCAGGGATTACAGTGTGTAGCTGTTGCGCATCAAAATCTTGTAATGCATGAGCAAATACGCCAAAGGCGTAAGCCGCTTGCTCGCTCTGCTGGGTATTTTTAACAACGTCTTCGCTGTAGCTATCGCTAATATAGTTAAGGACGCGATAATACGCATTATCAATTTTTATTAAGTGTTCGTCGTTTTGTGTAGTTATATGTTTGATTATTTCAAGAGGGTAATTATTTTGCAGTTGTTTAGCATTTAAATGCTGCTCAATTAGTTTTGCATTACTCACTAACTGAGCAGGGTTTTTAAATACCTCAGTATTAAGTTTTTGCACAATAAATTGTTTATCAATACTTGTAAGTAGCCATGTACTATTTATATGACCGCTACCAATCGCACTAACTTGAGTTAACTCAGGGGGCAGTGCTAACAGTTCGCTTAGCTTATTTTGTATTGAGATATTCATTGTGCTCACTTATGTCCTTTTTTTATGCGTATCGGGCAACTATTTTTTCGATAATTTCAGCATTCGCTTCAGGAAAATCATAATTTTCTAATTCAGTAATTGCTACCCATTCGCTAGGTTGCCCTTCAGCGCCATGTGCTTCACCGCTAAAGTTACTTACTACGTGTACATCTAATTTAACGCATTTATCGCCGTAGTCATGTTCAATCACCATCAATTGGCTAGAGCTGTGAATGGTTAGTCCAACTTCTTCAATAAGCTCGCGTTTAAGTGCAACAAACACACTTTCTCCAGCTTCAACTTTACCACCAGGAAATTCCCATAAACCGCCTTGATGTTGTTCATCTGCACGTTTACAAATGAATATAGCGTTATTTTTCTTAATAACACCAACAGCTACATGTACAATTTCTATAGTCATTACTTTAAAACTCCATAAAAAAAAGCGACGCTAGCGCCGCTTTTTAATAAGCTACTGACAATATTGGGTTATTTTAATTTACCGCAACACTGTTTGAATTTTTGACCTGATTTACAAGGACAAGGGTCATTACGACCTACTTTTGGTTCTGTACGAGCCATTACTGTCGCTGTTTCTGGCGCTTCGCCACCTACGTGCTCAGCTTCTTCATGTTGGTATTCGCGAGGAGCATTTTCACTTTTACGGTGTTGCTCTTCTACTTTTTCAACATCTTCTTCTGCGCGTACTTGTACTTTACTTAGAATGCTTACAACATCTACTTTCAAGTTTTCAAGCATTTCGGAGAACAGCTCAAACGATTCACGCTTGTACTCTTGCTTAGGATTCTTTTGCGCGTAACCACGTAAATGAATACCTTGGCGTAAATGATCCATTGCAGCAAGGTGATCTTTCCAATGCTGATCAAGACTCTGTAGCATAATCGCTTTTTCGAATTGACGTAAAACAGAATCGCCAACTTGCTCTTCTTTTTGCTTGTATGAATGCTCAACCGCCTGCTCAATACGCTCACGAAGCTTTTCTTCGTATAGTTTATTGTCATCTGCTAACCACTGAGTAATAGGTAACTCAATTAAGAAGTCTTGTTTTAAACGCTCTTCAAGGCCAGGAATGTCCCACATTTCAGCAAGGCTTTGCGGTGCAATGTACTGATCAATTGTATTGCTAAGTACGTCACCACGAATTGCAGTAATAGTTTCTGAAATATCACCTTCTTCAAGTAGTTCGTTACGCTGAGAGTAAACAACACGACGTTGATCGTTTGCTACATCATCGTACTCAAGTAGTTGCTTACGAACGTCGAAGTTACGTGCTTCTACTTTACGCTGTGCATTTTCAATCGCACGGTTTACCCATGGATGTTCAATTGCTTCACCGCGTTGCATGCCTAATTTACGCATCATGTTAGTCATGCGCTCACCGGCAAATATACGCATTAGCGCATCGTCCATCGATAAGTAAAAACGGCTTGAACCAGCATCACCTTGACGACCAGAACGACCACGTAATTGGTTGTCTATACGACGAGATTCGTGACGTTCAGTACCAATGATATGTAAACCGCCGGCATCAATTACTGCATCATGGCGAATTTTCCAAGCTGCTTTAATTTCAGCAATTTGCTCATCAGTTGGGTTTTCAAGTTTTTCAACTTCACTGTTCCAGTTACCACCTAACACGATATCGGTACCACGACCGGCCATGTTTGTTGCAATTGTTACTGTTCCTGGTAGGCCAGCATCTGAAACGATGTCAGCTTCTTGCGCATGAAATTTAGCATTAAGTACATTGTGCTTAATTTTTTCTTTGCGTAAAAACTGCGATAAATACTCAGAGCTTTCAATTGAAATAGTACCAACAAGCACCGGTTGTCCACGGTCTTGGCAGTCTTTAATATCAATTAAAATAGCTTCGTATTTTTCTTCTTGCGTTAGGTAAACTAAATCGGCGCGATCATCACGAATCATCGGCTTATTAGTTGGCATAACAACGGTATCAAGGCCGTAGATTGACTGAAATTCAAATGCTTCAGTATCGGCTGTACCTGTCATACCTGCTAACGTTTCGTATAAACGGAAGTAGTTTTGGAACGTAATAGAGGCAAGTGTTTGGTTCTCGTTTTGAATTTTTACACCTTCTTTTGCTTCAACAGCTTGGTGTAAACCTTCTGACCAACGACGACCTTCCATTGAACGACCAGTATGCTCATCGATAATAATTACTTCGTTTTCTTTTACAACGTAATCAACATCTTTTTGGTATAGCTTATGAGCACGAAGGGCGGCATAAACATGGCTTAGTAGCGTAATGCTTGCTGCTGAATAAAGCGAATCGCCTTCTTCAATTAAGCCGCGCTCAGTAAGTAGCTCTTCTACTTTAATTTGACCACGTTCTGTTAAATGAACTTGCTTAGACTTTTCATCAATCGTGTAATCGCCATCGCCTTCAATACCTTCTTCGTCTTCTTTTTCTTGAAGCTCAAGTAAAGGAACGATGGTGTTTATTTCAGTGTATAGCTCAGAGCTATCCTCAGCTGGGCCTGAAATAATCAGCGGGGTACGTGCTTCATCTATTAAGATTGAATCCACTTCATCGACTACAGCATAGAATAATGGACGTTGAACTCGTTCATCAATGCTAAAAGCCATGTTGTCACGAAGGTAGTCAAAACCAAATTCGTTATTAGTACCGTATGTAATGTCGGCAGTATAAGCGAGCTTCTTTTGCTGCGGCATCATACCTGGTACGTTACAGCCTACTGTAAGGCCTAAAAATTCAAATAACGCACGGTTGGTTTCAGCATCACGTTTAGCAAGGTAGTCATTCACGGTAATTACGTGAACACCTTTGCCTGTTAAGCCGTTTAGATAAGCTGGTAGAGTAGCTGTAAGTGTTTTACCTTCACCGGTACGCATTTCTGCAATGCGACCTTGATGTAAAACCATACCACCTAATAACTGCACGTCGAAATGACGCATGCCATTTACACGCTTTGACGCTTCACGTACCACAGCAAAAGCCTCTGGTAGAATGTCGTCAAGGCTTTGTCCGTTATCGTAACGTTCTCTAAACTCAGCTGTTTTAGCTCTTAAATCTTCATCAGAAAGCGCTTCAAGTTGCGTTTCTAGCGCATTGATTAGCGCGACCGTCTTTCTTAAGTTTTTAATAGTGCGGTCATTGCGACTACCAAAAAGCTTGGTAAATAAATTAGATATCATGATAAAACCGTTACAATGTATTCTTTGTCAGCCGAGTATCGGCTAACCCATTTTTAACAATTGGTAATTAATATGTGCTTTTAAGTAACACTTAGAACATATTAATTAGCAATTTTGTATTAAACCGTTCAAAAAGCACTGTTTATTACGTGCGCTACTATACCAGACTCTGCCAAACAACAAACTATCTCAATAAAAAGATCGGTGTATAAAATCGAAAAATTTGATCTGGTTCGTAAAAATCACTTTGTATTACTCAATTACAGTAAAAATAGCAGCGAACTGTAAAGATATGGTGCTAAATAAATTAAAAACAAGGGTTATAGTTGCGCTTAAGTTTTACGCTTAAACACAACTATTAAATACATGTTTTATAATTTAAATTGATTAACCGTTTTGTTAAGCGCCGCAGCTAAATCACTTAAGTCACGAGCTTCGTCAGCGAGGGTGTGCGCATGGTCAGCGGTACTGTTCACTAAGTTATTAATTGCAGAAAGGCTCGTATTAATATCTTCAGCAACAACAGTTTGCTCCTCGGTAGATGTGGCTATTTGATGACTTTGGTCTTGTACTTTAGTAACCGACTGCGCAATATTGTGAAGTGAGCTAAGCACTTCTTTAGTTTGAAGCACTGAGCCCTCGGTTTGATCTTGTCCTTGTTGCATCATTACTGAGGCTTGTTGAGCTATTTGCTGCAAGCGCGAAATCATATTTCGAATATCGTCTGTTGATTCTTGTGTGCGACTTGCTAGTGAACGTACTTCATCAGCAACAACGGCAAAGCCTCTACCGTGTTCACCGGCACGAGCAGCCTCTATGGCCGCATTAAGTGCAAGTAAGTTGGTTTGATCAGCAATGGAATTAATTACATCGACTAATGCACCAATGTTATTACTTTCTTGCTCAAGACCTGCAACCACTTTAGATGCTTCGCCAATATGTAATGCCAGTTCAGTCATTACTGTTTGCGCCTGTGTAGAACGGCTAGCTCCTTCAGCTGTAATTGCTTGTACTTCTTCAGCTGCGTTATTTGTGTGTTGTGCGTTACGTGATATTTCAAGCACAGTAGTCGCCATTTCAGTTACCGCTGCGCTCACGCTATCAACTTGCTGTTTCTCTTGCTGAATTTCAGAATTTGTTTTCTCAGAAACACTTCTTAGCTGGGCCGCTGCATTACTTAGTTGTTCTGCTTGCGCTGCGGTATCAAGCATCATGGCGTGCAACTTATCAATAAAAGTGTTCATGTGGTTGGCCAGCTGTCCCACTTCATCTTGACTATTAATATAAATTTTTTGAGTAAGATCGCCTTCGCCCGATGCTATATCACGCATAATGTGCGTAAGCGTTGTAATGGGTTTTGAAATCATGTGGGTAGCCCATAAAATCATGGCTAATATAATGATTAAGATAATAATTACCGCCGTTGTTGTAGCGGTTACTGCAGCATTTACGGGCTCTTCAATCATAGTAGTTGGGATAAGTAGACCTACATACCAATCTATATAAGGCTGCTCTAGCTGCAGACGATGGTAAACCACATAAAACTGCTCACCTTTAAAAGTAACCATTTGGCTGCCTTCAAGGTTATTTCGCATTTGTGTATTTAACTCTTTAAAGCCTGCTGTATTTGTAAATTGTTGCTCAAGCGCATCGAGCCCTTCTTTACCGTTTGCACCTTCATCTGTAATTGAAAGTTTATGCCCAGTGGCCTTTGAAAAATGAACTACTTTTTGATTACCATCGAGTAAAAATCCATAACCTTGGCCGTTAAAGCGAATATTTTCGACCATGTCGTTAATTTTGTTTAATTGTAAATCAACACCGCCCATACCAATGAGTTTTCGCTGAGCGTTATAAACAGGTTGTTGTACTACTGCGGATGCTACGCCTGTGGTTAAATCAACAGAGATTGGACCTACGTAAAGCTTGTTAACTTGCATGGCTTCTTGCCACCACCCACGCTTGTAAGCGTAATAAGGCTGGCCGTTGTAGTGACTTGTACGCTCGTTTTCTTTAAAGTATTCACCGGTGGTTGCTGAGGCAAAAAAGGCCGATAAAATGTTTTCGTCATTTGAGCTTAAACGCACAAAGTCTTGGTTTACTTCGTTGTAACCTGGCGCGCTTTCGAGTGCTTGATCGCGTGTATCCCAATTTTCAAAAAAGTTGATTAAATGTGGGTTATTAACAAAGGTTGATACCATTTTACCGTACATCGCGAAGTAACTTTGCATTGAAAGTTGCTCGGTCTGTAGATAACTTTGTGCTTCGTTTTCTATGTTTTCTCTAGAGAGATTGGCAATGTGTTTAACAAAAAATGTTGAGGCGATAATTAGTAAAACGGTAATTGTTCCACCAATCAATAATAATATTTTCTTCCGTAATGATAAATTATTTAGCATGAGTACACATATTTTTATTATTTATGAAATTATATCTAATCATATCTTACTTAAAATCTCTATAAAGTTAGATAGAAAGAACTAATTATGCGTTTAAAATAAAGGCTTATACAAAAATGACAAAGAAAAGTAATAAATTAGTAGTATTAGGTGCAGGCTGGTTAGGACATGCTTTATGCGTAAGTGCACAAAAAGCTGACTGGCAAGTACAAGGAACGCATAGAACAGATATACACGAGTTTGACTTTGAGCGTCAGTTTACACTTGAAGATGGGCAATTAAGGCATCAAGTTGATTTACAAGATGCTTATTGGGTATGTGCTATTCCACCACGTAGCAGACACAGTGAAAGTAATTATCCTGAAACACTCACCGCAGCGCTTAAGCTTTCAAAGGAGCTAAACGCAAAGGGCTTTTTATTGTGCTCATCAACCGGGGTGTACGATCAAGAGCCTGGTGTATATAGTGAAAGTAGCGATATTTCATGCACAAACGAGCGCCAAATAAAGCTTTACGAAGCTGAAGAGCAAGTGCTTGAACAAGATGGCAAAATACTTCGTTTAGCTGGCTTACTAGGGCCTAATAGAGAGCCGGGGCGTTTTGTGGCAGCTAAAGAGCTCAATACATCAAGTGAGCAAGTGGTAAATATGGTGCATCAACAAGATGTAATTAATGCTATTTTTGCGGTGATAGAGCACTGGCAAGTAGGGCAAAATATTTATAATGTGGTTAATCCTGCGCACCCCACAAAAGCTGAATACTACGCGATGAAGTGTCAGCAACATGGTGGTGAAATGCCAACGTTTACAGGAACTGATTCGGCTGAGCGAAAAATATTAGGCTCAGCCATTGAAGCCTTAGGGTTTAGCTATCAGCACGGTATTTAATATGCTGAAGGCAGGGGACTGCTCTCTATAAAGTCGCATAGCTTACCTTCACTTAGTAATGTATTAGCAGCTTCGATATCGGGAGCAAAGTAGCGGTCTTTATCATAATAACTTACATGCTCGCGTAACAATGCTTTAGCGCTTTGCACTTTATCTGATGGTTCAAGCGGCTTTCTAAATTCTAGCCCTTGAACCGATGCTAACCATTCTATTGCCAAAACACCTTGGGTATTATTGGCCATTTCATCTAAGCGCCTTGCTGCAAAGGTTGCCATAGAAACATGATCTTCTTGATTTGCAGATGTAGGCAAGCTATCAACCGAAGCCGGATGCGCTAATGATTTGTTTTCTGATGCAAGCGCTGCTGCGGTAACTTGGGCAATCATAAATCCAGAATTTACCCCGCCGTTTTCAACTAAAAATGGCGGTAATTTGGATAGGTTTGAATCGATAAGTAATGCAATTCGCCTTTCTGCTAATGCGCCAATTTCTGCAATTGCGATTGCTAAGTTGTCAGCGGCCATTGCAACGGGCTCTGCATGAAAGTTTCCTCCCGATATTATGTCGCCTACATCGGCAAAAACTAGCGGATTATCGGTTACACCGTTTGACTCGCATAGTAACACTTCTGCAGCTTGGCGTATCTGAGTTAGGCAAGCACCTAGCACTTGAGGCTGGCAGCGAAGGCAATAAGGGTCTTGTACTTTTTCACAATTGACGTGGGAGTTACTAATCTGAGAGTGCGTATCGAGTAGCTCTCTAAATACTTGAGCGGTGTCTATTTGTCCGCGCTGTCCGCGAATTTCATGAATACGTGCATCAAATGGCGCGCGACTGCCCATTGCGGCTTCTATACTTATCGAGCCGATAACGCAGCTTTGTGCATATAGGTTCTCGCTTCTAAATAGGCCTTGTAGTGCAAACGCAGTCGACGCTTGTGTGCCATTTAATAATGCTAAGCCTTCTTTGGCTGCAAGGGTAAGGGGTTCAAGTCCCGCTATTTTTAACCCTTGTGCTGCGCTAATTATTTCTCCTTTATGTCGCATTTGACCTTCAGCTAATAAAGGTAGACACATATGTGCAAGAGGAGCTAAATCTCCCGA
The DNA here is from genome assembly GCF_014163835.1 of Pseudoalteromonas sp. SR43-5. Taxonomy (NCBI): domain Bacteria; kingdom Pseudomonadati; phylum Pseudomonadota; class Gammaproteobacteria; order Alteromonadales; family Pseudoalteromonadaceae; genus Pseudoalteromonas; species Pseudoalteromonas sp. SR43-5. Next base: position 39,435 of record NZ_JACJEA010000029.1, on the reverse strand, counting down.
GGCCCCAACGGAACCTTTTTTAGGCACGCATGGATATACTTCGCTACTAAGCAGCTGCATAAAAAATTGGATCACTTGCAGGCGAATACCCGAGTAGCCACGTGAAAGCGAATTTACTTTTAAGGTGATCATTAACCTTACTGTGCTGTCATCCATGTATTCGCCAATACCCGCAGCGTGTGAAAGTACAATGGAGCGCTGTAATAATTCAAGTTCGTCGTCGGCAATTTTGGTATTGGCTAATAATCCAAAGCCGGTGTTAATTCCGTATACAGTGCGGTGTTCATTAATAACGTTTTGAACGGTTTGCGCGCTGGCTGCTATTTGCGACTCGGCATGCTTTGCAAGGCTTAACTTTACCGGTGAATTATTAATTTTTCTTAGTGTGTTTAAATCAAGTGATCCGGGTGTGAGAGTAAGTTCGAACATGATCATTCCTCGTTTAACATAGGTAGGTCTAAATTTTGTTCTTTAGCGCAGTTTTTTGCTATGTCGTATCCGGCATCAGCATGGCGCATTACACCTGTTGCAGGGTCGTTCCACAGTACGCGAGCAATACGCTCTTTAGCTTCATCAGTACCATCGGCAACAATAACTACACCAGAGTGCTGACTAAATCCCATTCCTACACCGCCACCATGATGAAGCGACACCCAAGTAGCGCCACTTGCGGTATTAAGCAGTGCGTTGAGTAATGGCCAATCTGATACTGCATCTGAGCCATCTTTCATGCTCTCTGTTTCGCGGTTAGGGCTGGCAACTGAGCCAGAGTCGAGGTGATCGCGACCAATAACTATAGGGGCTTTAAGTTCGCCATTTTTAACCATTTCATTAAAGGCCAGTGCAAGGCGTGCTCTATCTTTTAGGCCAACCCAGCAAATGCGTGCAGGTAAACCTTGGAATTGTATGCGTTCCCGCGCCATATCAAGCCAGTTATGCAAATGTGCATCATCAGGAATAAGCTCTTTTACTTTAGCGTCGGTTTTATATATATCTTCAGGGTCGCCTGATAATGCTACCCATCTAAATGGTCCAATCCCTTCACAAAATAAAGGGCGAATATATGCAGGCACAAATCCAGGAAAATCAAACGCGTTGGTAACACCCTCATCAAACGCCATTTGACGAATATTATTACCGTAATCAGTAGTGGCGGCACCGGCTTTTTGTAGTGCTAGCATAGCTTTAACTTGGACTGCCATTGATTGTTTAGCGGCTTTTACTACGGCTTTTGGATCTTGCTCACGCATTTTTGCTGCGTACTCCATTGTCCAGCCTTGTGGTAAGTAACCATTTAATGGATCGTGAGCAGATGTTTGATCTGTGACTACATCAGGGGTAATGCCTGTTTTAACCAGTGTACTAAATACATCGGCAGCGTTACCTAGTAAACCCACTGAGAGGGCTTTACCTTTAACACATGCATTGGTTACTAATTGCAGTGCGTGTTCAAGACTTGTTGCTTTTACATCAACGTAGCCTGTTTTTATACGAAAATCGATACGGCTTTCATCACATTCAACAACCAGTGCACTAAACCCAGCCATTGTAGCTGCAAGTGGTTGCGCACCGCCCATACCACCAAGACCACCTGTTAATACCCATTTACCACTAGCGCTACCTGCAAAATGTTGCTTTGCCATAGCTACAAAGGTTTCGTAAGTTCCTTGTACTATGCCTTGCGAGCCAATATAGATCCAAGAACCCGCCGTCATTTGCCCGTACATCATCAAGCCTTTTTTATCGAGCTCGTTAAAGTGCTCCCAATTTGCCCAGTGTGGAACAAGATTTGAGTTAGCAATAAGCACGCGAGGAGCATTACAGTGGGTTTTAAATACACCAACGGGTTTTCCTGATTGTACAAGCAGGGTTTCGTCGCTTTCGAGCCTATCGAGGGTTTCTATAATTTTGTCATAACTTGGCCAATCACGAGCTGCTCGGCCAATACCACCATATACAACAAGTGCATGAGGATGCTCTGCAACTTCAGGGTCTAAGTTATTCATTAGCATGCGCTTAGCAGCTTCTGTTTGCCAGCTTTTAGCACTTATTTTATCTCCGAGAGGTGCACGTATTACGCGACTTGTGTCGAGTCGGTTGTTCATGTTTTGCTCCTGTTGTATATACAAGGTGATTTGTTATAAAAAAAGCGCAGTAAGCGCTATTGTTTGTTATTTTTTAAATGTTAAGTGGCCACCTAAGCGATATTTACTGCCTGGTGATACAAGGCGCGCAAAGCTTACAATGCCTTTAACAGACCAGGTGCGTCGGATTACTTGTAAGCATGGCTCTTCATTATATAAATTTAACCATTGGCACATTTCGCTGTTTGGCATAATGGCCTCTACTGTATGCCTTGCTTGGGTAAGTGGGGCAACACTAGATAGATATTCATGAGGTGTAAGCATGCTAAAGTCTTGTTGTAAGTAGCCAGTCGCAAGGGCAGGGTTTACAAAACGCTCTTCTAGCTGCAAAGGGCTGTCGTTTTCGTTATGCACAAGTACACTTCGATATACAACACTGTCAACCTCAACACCAAGTGCAATGGCAATAGGTGCTACTGCATTTATTGATTCGAGTATGAGTACACTACAGGTGTAGTTGCCGTTACGCTCTTTTACTTCATCAGCAATATTTTTTATTTCAAGTAACGATGACTGCGATTTAAATGTAGCTACAAATGTACCAAGCCCTTGGCTGCGGGTTAAAATACCTGCCTCGGTTAATTCGCTTAGTGCTCTGCGGGCTGTCATCCTGCTTACACTAAATTGACTACTTAGTTCGTTTTCAGAGGGAACACGTTGGTTTTCTTGCCACGTACCGCTGCGAATTTTATCAACAATGAATTGTTTTATTTGCGCAAATTTAGGTGTCGTCATTAAATTTATGGTTACATTAAAAATAAACTATATAAATAAGATGACACAATTATCTTGTATATACAAGATGGGTTGTTAGACTATATTTTCATCACTCTGGGCGTAAAAAGGGCTAAAAAATGCAAAGCACAACACAAAATTATGAGTTAGAAGAAATCGACTTACTTTTAACTGATGCCAATATTGCCACTATGGATAGCAATATAAATGCCCCTTATGGCGCAATCGAAAATGCTGCTATAGCCATTAAAAATGGTAAAATTGCGTGGATTGGAGAGCAATCAACATTGCCTAGTTTTGATGTGTTTGCAACGCCGACATTGAGTGTAAAAGGACAGTGGTTAACGCCGGGCTTAGTAGATTGCCATACTCACTTAGTATTTGCAGGTTCAAGATCGCAAGAGTTTGAACAGCGTTTGCAAGGCGTAAGCTATGAGCAAATCGCAGCACAAGGCGGTGGCATAGCAAGCACGGTTAAAGCCACAAGAGCAGCCGACCGTGAACAATTGTTTGTAGATGCAAAAGATCGCTTAAATACGTTATTAAAAGAAGGTGTAACCACCGTTGAAATAAAGTCTGGTTATGGGCTAGATACTGAAAATGAGATAAAAATATTAGAAGTCGCTCGTTTATTAGGTCAACATCACCCTATTGATATTAAAACTACTTTTTTAGGGGCGCATGCTCTACCGCCTGAATACAAAGGCCGTGCTGATGAATATATTGATTTAGTGTGTACTGACATGCTTGATCAGGTAGTGGCTAATAATCTTGCTGATGCAGTCGATGTATTTTGTGAAAATGTTGGGTTTAGTTATTCGCAAACCAAACGTGTTTTCCAGGCGGCTAAAAAGCATAACCTCCCAGTAAAATGCCATGCTGAGCAGCTATCTAATCAACAGGGTGCTAAGCTGGTGGCGCAGTTTAATGGCCTTTCGGCGGATCATATTGAGCATCTAGATGAAGAGGGTGTAAAAGCCATGGCAGACGCTGGGACGGTAGCGGTATTATTGCCAGGTGCATTTTATTTTTTAAGAGAAACTAAATTCCCACCTATTGAATTACTTAATCAATATAAAGTACCTATAGCTATTGCGAGTGATTTTAACCCAGGTACTTCACCACTATGCTCAGTGCACTTGATGATGAACATGGCATGCACATTGTTTAGATTAACACCTGAGCAAGCATTAGCTGGTGTTACTCGAAATGCAGCTAAAGCACTAGGTTTAGACGACCGTGGTATTTTAAAGGTTGGCGCAAGAGCTGATATTGCGCATTGGCAAATAAGTCATCCATCACAATTAAGTTACCAATTTGGCGTAAATAAACTGTTAAATTTATGGATTTTGGGTAGAATTAATTAGTTTGTATTATTTTTACCCACATATAACTTGGTTTAAACTTTTTTAGCGAATACGGATGCCGTTAATTTGAACATACTAACCGACAGTAATTTCCCAATATTTTTTAGTGGTGCACTATTAATGGCGATGATCGCCACTTTATTTGCTGTTAAAAATACCAGTATTAAATTTAGTTATTTATGCACAGCTGCTGTTGGTTTAGCTATTTTAAGCAGCGGTGCGGCTTGGCTTGCTATTTTACTAGCCTTTGGGTTTTGTTTTCACTTATGGCAAGCATTTGAGCGAAATAATTGGAGCATGATAATTACCAGCTCAATGGCTGGTCTTTTATTTGTTGTTCTATTTTCAGCTCATTTATTATTGGAAGTTCCGCTATTTTGGGTTGTGTTAGCAATATTATTATTAGCTATTGTTGGCTTTTTAAATGATGAAAGCGCTGAAATAGAAGTCGTTATAGAGCCAGAACCTGAAGGTGATACATTTGTTGAAGAGTCTCCGCTTTCAGTTTTTGCAGATAGAAAACAGTTACGCCAAGGTTACTATGCATGGTGCGACAACAAACAAATAAGCGCAGCGTTAATCGTTATTCGCCTTGAAGGCTTTGAGCAAGTTAACCAGCATATTGGACGCGACTTTGGCGATATACTGTTAGCGCAATCGGCTAATCGAATAAAAGAGCTACTTTCAAGTGACGAAATAGTGACTTTAACTGGACAAGAAAAGCTAGCCCACTTAGGGGGTCTTAACTTTGCATTTATTTGTAGTTTCGCGAATCAAAAACACTTACATGAATTAGTTATTGACCAAATACTGGGTGCAACGCTTAAGCCATTTAATGTTGCTAACTGCACTGTAGAAGTAAAAGCGAGAGCGAGTTATGTTGATTGTAATGAGCAAGATAACAACTTTGATAATTTAATATCGTACGCATATCTGGCACTCGATAGCCACCCAGATCGCAAGGTTGTGCCTTATCATCAACAAATGATGATTGAATTGCGAGAGCAACAAGCGCGACTAAAGGAATTAGCAAATATTGATTTTTCGAGCGAGTTAGAGCTTTATTTTCAGCCTATTATTTGTAACGAAAACGGTCAAATTGAGTTTTTAGAATTACTACTGCGTTGGCAGCACCCTAAGCAAGGGATTTTATCCGCTAACAGGTTTATCGACGACATTAGAATTGCAGGGCTTGGTTATCCACTCGCTAAATTTGTAATAGAGAGAGCTGCTGAGCTTGCAATGGCGCTTAGAATAGAAGGTATTTCTATACCGCTTAGCATTAACGTATTTGGTCCTGAAATGCTTAACGAAGAGTTTATTGAATTTGTTGATGTTGTTTTAAGTGAGCATCACTTGGAAGCTGGCGATTTAATTGTTGAATGCCCTTTGCATATTTTTGCGGGACTAGATGATAAAGGCAGAGGCATGATCGCAAGGCTTAATAACATAGGCTTAAAAGTATGTGTTGATGGACTTGGTGATAACCCGGTACTGCTTTCTAAGTTACCAAGCTTAGCGGTAGAGTATATTAAGGTTTCACCTTCACTGACTGCTGACTTTAGTAATCAAAATAATATACGCAGTTTAGTTAGCGGAATGGTTGAAATGCATAACCAACAAAAAACAAAAGTGATTTTTGAAGGGGTAGAAACACTTGAGCAACTTAAGTTTGTAAAAAGCTTAAAAGGTTATGCTGCCCAAGGTTATTACTTTGGTCACCCGCTAAGTAGTATTGGTTTAATGAGCTGGCTAAAAGAGTGGCGATTAGTTCAACAGCGCTAAGTGTTTTCTTTGGCTTGTAGATAGCTATTCACAAGTGCACTGATCACTTGTCCTACATGGGCAGCACCGGCCTCAACTCCGTTAGGGTGCTGGCTAGGCGCTGCTTCACATAAATGTAAGTACTTAGAGTCGCGATGGTTTGCTGCTAAATGCACAAAGTGCTCAGTGTCATTCACACTAAATCCGCAACATGTGTACGCACTCACCGGCATGTAAGTAATACTATCTAAATCAACTTCAATACCCAGTGGTAAATCGTTAAAATTACTTAATGCGTTTTCAATTGCCTGCGTGAGTGTAGTTTTTCGCTTAACTTGTATTGATTGATAGCTATCAAACGTAAAGTTAGCTTCACTCATTGCATCTATAATTGCTTGATTGTTTTTTATCTCATGTAAGCCAATAACGTGGTAATTACTTAGATGTTGCTCGTTATAAGCGTAGCGAAAGCCATTGCCGCTATGGCGACCTTCACATTCTCTAAAGTCGGCATGAGGGTCAAAGTTGATAGCATTAATAGGTGTATTTTTTGACTTACTCAGGGCACGGATAATTCCCAAGCAATTGTTATGACCTCCGCCAATAACGATTGGCTCAAGCCCTGCTTTAAAAATAAGGCTCAATACCGACTCTACGCGTTCATCAAGCTGTTGGCATAAATCTCGTAATTGAGTTAACTGCTGGCCTTGCTGATTATTAAGCTGGTTGCTTTGCGCCATTAAATCATCAGTATTAACTTCACCCAATAAAAGCACTTTTTGAGTGGCAATAAATTGATTGTGAGGTTGGTTTAAAAAGCGTTTTAAAAAAGCCGGCCATGCTTCGTTTGCACCGCCATTTCCTAAGTTTGCTTTTGGGCCGATATCTTCGCAAATACCCAGAAGTACATAGCGGATACCAAATTGAGCAGCGTCAACAAGTGCTTGTTGCAGGTTTACTTGGGTGTCGAGCAAGGCCATTGATTGCCATGCTTTTTTCTCATTTGCGCGGGTAGAGCAAAGTGTTCTAACCGCGCTTTCATCATATACTTTTAAATGGGAAGTCACGTTATACTTCTACAACTTCCAACTCTAATTCTTCTGCAGATAAAACAATGCCTGTGCTATCAGCATAAATAAAGTCGTCATCAAAAAATGATACCCCAGCAAAGTTAACGCCTATAGCATCTTCACCAGCTCCTTCGCTGTCGGCTGCAACAGGGATTGAAGCAATTGCTTGAATGCCTAAATCAAGCTCTTCAAGCTCATCAACGTGGCGTACTGCGCCGTAAACAACAATACCATTCCAGTTGTTTTCAAGTGCTAGCTCAGCCAGTTCAATGTCGATTAGTGCGCGACGAGTTGAGCCGCCACCATCAATAAGAAGTACTAGGTCTGTACCATCTTGAGAAAGTAATTCGCGGATGAGTTCATTATTTTCAAAACATTTAACCGTTTTAATGCGGCCACCAAAGCTGTGTCGACCACCAAAGTTGATGAACATAGGCTCTAGCACGTCAACCACGTCAGCAAAGTGGTCGCATAAATCAGAAGTGCTGTAATCCATTATTTTATCCTCAAAAGGTACATTAATTTATATCTCAGTATACCCTCCTTATAAGCAATAACAACGACTTAATCGCAGTAAATTTAGGCAAAACAAGCGCTAAATCATTAATCGCAATAATAGTGTATTAAAAGCGTCACTCAATTGTTATTTACAACACATAAGCTAAATCGGTGTTCATATGTTATGCGATGAGGGATGGTGATGAATAATAATATGCTTAAAAAGGTAACTCAGATAGATGAGCAATTATTTTTAACTTTGTTTAATTGCAATTCACCGAGGTGGTTTAAAACAATGGCCTTTGGTTTGTCTAAAAGCGGTGATGGTGGGCTTTATATATTAATATGCTTAGCAGTGTGGTGGCTTAGTAATAATGAACAGCACCAATTATTGCCTGTCACTATATTAATTGGTTTTGCTATAGAAAGACCTATTTACCTACTAGCTAAAAATAGATTTGCTCGGATCCGTCCATGCGACTGCTTAGTAACAAATGCCTATATAGTACCAAGCGATAAATTTAGTTTACCATCGGGTCACAGTGCTGCAGCCTTTTTAGTGGCAATTATATTAAGCCATTTTTTCCCAGAATATGCATTACTACTATTTAGTTGGGCTACCGGCGTTGCTATGTCTCGTGTGGTATTGGGTGTGCACTTTCCTGCTGATATTATAATAGGCGCAACGATTGGTAGTTTTTGTGGTTTATTTGCGTTAGCACTCGTGGTGCCTGCATGAAAATATTGTATGGAGTACAAGGTACCGGTAATGGTCATATAACGCGCGCTCGGGTTATGGCAAGCTGCTTTAATAAGCTCGGTATTGATGTTGATTATGTGTTTTCAGGGCGCGCAAATAAAGATTACTTTGATATGCACGAATTCTCAGATTATAAAGCGTATCGTGGTTTGTCGTTTAGCACTGAAAATGGGCAAGTTAAAAATTTAAAAACACTTAAAAACATGCGAATTTGTAAGTTGGTGAGTGATATAAAATCGCTTGAGATAAAACAGTACGATTTTGTACTTAACGACTTTGAGCCTGTGACAGCATGGGCTGCAAAACGGGCAGGTATACCCGTTATTGGCATTAGTCACCAAGCAGCATTTTTGTCAGATAACGTACCTATGTTTGGTCGTGGCGTACTGAGAAAATCACTTATCAAGCATTATGCACCAGCGACTACCTACTTAGGCGTGCACTGGCAACCATTTGCAAATAATATAATACCGCCTTTTATTGCTCATCATAATCACGACAACCCTGTAGCAGTAATGAACAAGGTATTGGTATATTTACCTTTCGAAAACTTAGATAGCGTTGTTGATTATTTAAAAGACTTTCCCGAAAAAGAATTTTATTGCTATCACCCAAATGCCAGCAATCAGTCTTTTGGACATATACATTTACGAGCCCCTTCACGTTCTGGCTTTTTAAACGACTTAGCAAACACAAGTGGCGTTATTGGTAATGCGGGATTTGAGCTTGCCAGTGAAGCGCTTAAGTTAGGTAAAAAGTTACTATTAAAGCCTTTAGATGGTCAGTTTGAGCAAGCAGCAAATGCACAAACTTTATTTGCCATGGGCATGGCGCATGTTATGAACTATTTAAACCCACAAGCCCTTGATGATTGGAATAGCGCGCCGCAAAACAAGCAAATAAATTACCCCAGCGATCCCGCGCCTTTAATTGATTGGTTGGTTAAACAACAATGGAATAACACACAATCGTTACATAAAGGTTTGTGGGATAGTGTCGCCTTATAGCCATCACATTTAAACTGTTTAGAATTACCAATAATAAAAAGTTAAATTAATTAGTCGCTGTTGATCTATTAGCTATAATACAAATGCATATTTAAAAAAGGCGTTAGCGATGAATTTTTTACAAAACTTAACAATTAAACGACGTTTACAACTAAACGCAGTCGTTGTTGGTTTAGCAATGGTGGTCCTTTTATGCGTGATTATTTTTGAATCACGTACAACCTTGAGCTTAAACAAGACTATTCAATTAGCAGAAGAGCTCAACGTACATGCATTAGCATTGCGTAAACATGAAAAAAACTTTTTGTTTTATAAACAAGAAGACGCGTTAACTGCATTTGAAACGGATTTTGAGCAGTTAAGTGATAAAGTAAAAAAGTTACAACAGTTAATGGCTAACCAAAGTATCGCACAGGAGCAGGTCCAGCGCTTTGAGCAACTAATAAATAGCTATAATAATGATTTTGAAACTGTTGTTAAGCTTCAAAAAGAGATTGGTTTAACCCCGACCGACGGGTTATATGGCAAGCTTAGAAGCTCGGTTCATGAAGTTGAGCAACTATTAAAAGAGCAGCAAAATTACCAACTGCTGTCGTCAATGCTGCAACTAAGACGCTCAGAAAAAGATTTCATGCTGAGATTTGATATTAAGTACCTAGGGCGTTTTAATGAGGGAATTAATACATTTAAGCAGCAGGTAGCTGCAGCACAGCTGCCAAGCGACTATAAAGCACAAATTAATCCTTTGATTGATATATACCAAAGCGAATTTCAAACACTTGTGCAGGCGCAAACTAAGCTAGGGCTAGATCTTGAGTCAGGCGCACTTGGAGTAATGCGTGACAGTGTAGATAAAAGCGACGCCATTGTTTCTAAAATCGTTAAAGACACTAAGTTACAAGTAGAGCAAAGTGTAGAGCAGGCTCAATTTTTAGCTATTTTGGTATTTGTGATTGCAGGTGTGATTGTATTAGCACTCGTTTATTTTACAAGCCACTCCATTATTGTACCTATTGAGCGGGTTTATCACACCATTAACGATATTCGTCGTAATAATGATTTGAGCGTGATGATAGAGCAAACTGGTAAAGACGAAATTACCACCATGACGGTCGACTTTAATAGCTTAATAGGCGATTTTAAGAACTTAATTAACGAAGTTAATGGTGCTTTAAACACGCTTAATGTAGCAACAGAGCATTTATCACAAAGTACCGCAGCAACAAGCTCTGGTATGCAAGAGCAACTACATGAAGCCGACATGGTTGCAACGGCAGCCACCGAAATGCAGGCGACGATTCAGGATATTTCACATAATACTGAGGCGGCTGCGAAAAAAGCAGAGTCAACAAATTTAAGTGCACAACAAGGGCGTAGTGAAGTAGATTCTACCGTTAAGCACATTAGGGCCCTATCTGATTCGCTGGGGAATGCATCAAATGTAGTGTCGCAACTTGAAAAAGATGGTGAAACAATTGGTTCAGTGCTTGATGTAATTCGAGGAATTGCAGATCAAACAAATTTACTTGCACTTAATGCGGCAATAGAAGCGGCCCGTGCTGGTGAGTATGGTCGTGGTTTTGCTGTTGTTGCAGATGAGGTTCGTTCATTAGCAAAGCGTACTCAAGAGTCTACAAGTGAGATTGAAGGTATTATAAGTACCTTACAGCAGCGTACTCAAGAAGTGGTGAGTATTATGCACAAATGTCGCTCTCAAGGTGATGAAAGTGCCTCGCAAGCAATTAAAGCAGGTGAGCTATTAGGCGCAATTACTGAAGATGTACAAACAATAATGGAAATGAGCTCTCAAATAGCGGTTGCTATTGATGAGCAAAGCCAAGTGGCGTCAGAGGTTAATAAAAATGTAGTAAGAATTCGCGATATTGCACAAGACGCAACTGAACACGCTGCTAACAATGCGCAAACAAGTGAAGAAGTCTCTGAGCAGGCTCGCGTTCTGTTCACTGCAATTGATAAATTTAAGGTTTAATAACGCTTAATAGAACGGGCCTACAAAGTTTAAGGAACAAATTTTATAGGCACGCTATCTTTACTTTTTTCGTGTTCAGTTACCCGCGCTAAATATTCACTCCACAATGTATCTTGTTGCTGTTGTAGTTTTTCAAAGTAGCGCCAGCTAAATAGTCCGCTGTTATGGCCATCGTCAAAATCTAAACGAAGTGCGTAATGCCCAACAGGTACAATACTTTTTATTCCTACAGCTTGCTTATTAAGTACTAGCTTCATTGGGCCAGAGCCATGGCCCTGCACTTCAGCTGAAGGAGAGTGTACACGTAAAAACTCACAGCTAAATACAGCTTTACTGTCATCATCAAAGTAAACATCTAGATTTTTACTTACACTGTGGTAATGCACTTTTGTTACGTGTTTCATTTAATATATCCCATTAAAAAGCCCCCAATCTGGAGGCTTTTAGTATAACGTTTATATTCGTTTTATAGAATAAAGCGGCTTAAGTCTTCATCTTCAACAAGTGCACCTAAGTGTTTCTCAACATAAGCGGCGTCGATTACTAATGACGAGCCTGCTTTTTCAGAAGCGTCGTATGAAATTTCTTCCATCAATCTTTCCATTACAGTGTGTAAACGACGAGCACCGATGTTTTCGGTTTTCTCGTTAACTTGCCAAGCTGCTTTGGCAATACGTTCAATTGCATCGTCGCTAAACTCAATCGATACCTGCTCAGTTTTAAGCAGCTCTCGTTGTTGCTCGGTAAGCGATGCATGAGGCTCTGTAAGGATGCGTTTAAAGTCATCTGCAGTAAGTGCTTCAAGTTCTACTCGAATCGGTAAGCGGCCCTGTAGCTCTGGGATCATATCTGATGGCTTTGCCATCTGAAACGCACCAGAGGCAATAAACAGCATATGGTCAGTTTTAACCATTCCGTGCTTAGTATTTACAGTTGAACCTTCAATTAGCGGTAGTAAGTCGCGCTGAACACCTTCTCGGCTCACATCTGGACCTGAAGAATCGCCGCGCTTACAAATTTTGTCTATTTCATCAATAAACACAATACCGTTTTGCTCTACTGCAAAAATAGCTTGCTCTTTTAGCTCTTCAGGATTTACTAATTTAGCGGCTTCTTCTTCCGTTAATAGTTTGAAGGCTTCTTTGATTTTTAGTTTACGCTTAGTGCGCTTATCGCCGCCCATGTTTTGAAACATGCTTTGTAGCTGGTTGGTCATATCTTCCATACCAGGAGGCGCCATAATTTCTACGTTTGGTTGTGCTTGTGCTAAATCGATTTCAATTTCTTTATCATCTAGCTGACCTTCACGTAGCTTTTTACGGAACGTTTGGCGAGTTGATGAGTTATCATCACGCTGCGTTTCGCCGTATTGATCTTTCGCTGGTGGTAAAAGGGCATCTAAAATGCGCTCTTCTGCTGCTTCTTCGGCGCGATGTTTAAATTTCTTAGTCTGCTGTTCGCGAGTCATTTTAATTGATACATCGACTAAATCGCGGATGATAGTCTCAACTTCTTTACCAACATAGCCAACTTCAGTGAACTTAGTCGCTTCTACTTTAATAAAGGGTGCGTTAGCAAGTTTTGCTAATCGGCGGGCAATTTCTGTTTTACCTACACCGGTTGGACCAATCATTAAAATGTTTTTTGGTGTTACTTCGCTGCGTAAATCTTCTTTGAGTTGCATGCGGCGCCAGCGGTTACGAAGTGCGATAGCCACTGCTTTTTTTGCTTTAGCCTGACCTATAATGTGCTGATCTAGCTCGTGAACAATTTCTCTTGGGGTCATATCAGACATGATAGTTCCTATTATAATTCTTCGATTGTTTGGAAGTTATTAGTAAATACGCAGATGTTGCCTGCAATAGTTAAGCTTTTCTCTACTATTTCACGAGCGCTTAAATCTGTATTTTCTAAAAGGGCGGTTGCAGCTGATTGTGCAAAGTTACCACCACTGCCAATTGCAATTAGGTCGTTTTCAGGTTGAACCACATCGCCATTACCGGTAATAATTAAAGAGGCTGTTTCGTCTGCTACAGCGAGCAGCGCTTCGAGTTTTCGAAGTGCACGGTCGCTGCGCCAATCTTTAGCCATTTCTACTGCGGCTTTAGTTAGGTTTCCTTGGTGCATTTCTAATTTGCTTTCAAAGCGTTCGAAAAGAGTGAAGGCATCAGCAGTACCGCCGGCAAAACCAGCGATTACTTTGCCATTATAAAGACGTCGAACTTTGCGGGCGTTGCCCTTCATTACGGTATTACCAAGAGACACTTGGCCATCGCCGCCAATTACAACCTTGTCGCCACGGCGTACACTTACGATAGTAGTCATGTTATTCCTCATCATCGAGCTGCAGAGGCAACTCGTAAAAAACGATTATGAAGAGGTTATATGGGTGAATGGTTTATTTTCAAGTCCAGCCCCAAATTCCGCAGCCGACTATTTTTACACGTTTAAGTTTGTTTTTATCACTTTCGGCTTGGCGTTTGGTTTTATATGGGCCTAAGCGCACTTTATACCAAGTACCATTGCTGCCTTCAGCCTGTTTTATTTCAGAAATGAGGCCTGCAAATGCTATTTTAGCTTTTAGCGATTCCGCTTGTGCGTGGGTTTTAAACGAACCACACTGCATAACGTAAGGACCTTTTTGCTCAAGTTCTTTCACTTCAACTTGAATCTCGTGGTTTCTAATTTCTTTAATAAACTCTGGTGTGCGTGGAATAACCACTTCTACTTTTGCGGGCGCAGTGGGGTTTGCTTGTTTTTCGACAAGTTTTGGATCTGCATTACTTTTAATAAACCATAATGTATAAGCAAAACCACCGACGAGTAAGATGGCTATGACAGCTAAAAGAATAGGAAATGGTTTTTTAGCGGGTGCGTTTTTTTTACTGTTTCTGCCTGCAGGCTTTTTGTTAATATAATCGTGCTGTGCCATGGTGTTATTTTGGCCTTAACCTAAATCATGTCTATAGGGTCTACGTCTAAGCTCCAGCGTACTTTTTGTGCAAGTTTACTTGAACTTAAATAATCAACCATTTGCGCAAGGTACTGATGTAATATGCGACGATCTTGCGCTTGAATATGTAATTGAAAACGATACATACCTGCGACTTTTTCAAGTGGAGCAGGGATCGGACCGAGCAATTGTATACCAGATACCCCATTCACAGGAACCAAATCCGTCAAAAAATCGACGACTAGCTTAATGCTGTGTCCTTGTGCACGGACAATAGCCATATTTGTAATGGGTGGTAAGTCTGCATCATCGCGTTCACTCAGTGCAAAGCGAGCAAAGTCTTGGTAACCATTATTAACTAAGTCTTGTAAAAGCGGGTGTTCTGGAAAGTGTGTTTGTAATAATACTTGCCCAGGCTCCCCTGAACGCCCAGCTCGCCCCGCGACTTGAGTAACTAACTGTGCTAAATGCTCTGTTGCCCTAAAGTCGCATGAGTATAAACCGCTATCTACGTCTAAAATTATAACAAGGCTTACATCTGCAAAGTGATGGCCTTTGGCAAGCATTTGTGTGCCAACTAAAATGCGTGCACCGCCTAGGTTTATTTCATCTAGTGCTTTTTCAAGGCTGCCTTTACGGCGAGTTGAATCGCGGTCTATGCGAGTAACGGGTGTATCTGGAAACTCGGTCGATAAAAACTCTTCAATTTGCTCTGTACCTTTGCCATTTGGAAATATTTGCGTACTTCCACAATCAGGACATTGGTGAGGAACAGGGTATTGATCGCCACAGTGATGACAAATCATTTGCCCAATCGCTTTATGAAATGTGGCGCTGGTACTGCAGCGTTTACATTCACTTAGCCAGCCACATTCATGGCAAATAAGAGTGGGTGAAAAACCTCGGCGATTTAAAAAAACCATAACCTGTTTACCGCGATTTAAGTGTTGGCGCATAGTTGCAAGGCTTGCATGTGCAATACCTGCTTGGTCGGGTTGGCCTTTCATATCGAGTAACTTAAATTGGTTATCTGTCGCAGTTTGCGCGCGCTCGGTTAAACTTAGTAGCTGATATTTGTTATTAATTGCTTTGTGAAGTGTTTCAAGTGCGGGTGTAGCACTGCCTAATATAAGTGGTATTTTATGCTGAAAAGCTCTGTATGCGGCCAAATCACGAGCATGGTAACGAAGGGTATCTTGTTGCTTAAATGATGAATCGTGCTCTTCATCGACAACTATCATACCGAGTTTTAAAAATGGCAGAAAAATACTCGAACGTGTGCCTATAACTATTGCACAACTGCCTTTTTCGCAAAAACGCCATGTTTGCAATCGCTCGTTGTCGGTAAGGGCTGAATGCCAAAGCATAATGGGTGTATCAGGAAAGCGGCGACGAAAACGGTTTACAGTTTGTGGCGTTAAGCCTATTTCTGGCACTAATACTAATGCTTGCTCGCCACGTTTTAATACTTCTTCTAGGCACTGTAAATACACTTCTGTTTTACCACTGCCAGTTACGCCCTCTAATAAAAAGCTGCTAAATCCATTGCTTTGATTTATTGCTGTACAGGCAACCGCTTGTTCTTTATTAAGTACAGGTTTACTACCGACAGTTGGTGCAACGCTTTGCCATTGGTTATCGTGTTCAATAGTTTGCGTAATGAGTTCTTTATCTATTAGGCTATCTATTGTTTTTTTACTAAAGCCAAGAGCTTTTAATTCGGTTAACGATGATTTCCCCGATTGCGACAACTGCTTTAATAAATTGAGTTGTGTTTTGGCTTTTAATGACGGTACTTTTGAGCCTTTTTCTGTCAGAGCAACCATGTTAATACTGGTTTTATCTGGCGATTCACCTTGGCGAAGTGCACTCGGTAGCGCTATGTGAATAGTTTCGCCTAAGGGATAGCAATAATAGCGGGCAGTAAAGCTAAGGAGTTCTAAATGTTGGGCGCTTAAAATAGGGGTGTCGTCTATTACCTCTATAATATTCTTAATTTTATCTAAAGGGACGTCGGTACTGTTTTTAATACCCAGAACAACAGCTACTTTTTTTTGATTACCAAAAGGTACTAAAACCCGCATGCCCGGTAGTATGGGTGTTGATAAGCCACTGAGCTGCTCTTCTATTTTATAATCAAAGGTGCGTGGAAGCGGGACTTTAATAGCAACTTCAACAAAACTCATAACAACTCAACCCGTAAAATTAATGCTGTAATGTACTAAAAATACCGCTAAAAACCTACTAGCAATAGTACTTGAGAAAGAGATTGTTCACTTTTTTAGCGAAAAGATAAATAAATACTTGTGCAGGGGAAGGTTGTTGGATAAAATCCGCCACCAACAAATTTGTTTTAACGACGTATGGTGCCAGACTTCGGGTTTGGAGAGCGATGCGGCCTTAACTAGAGGTTCCTATGAAAGAAGGTATTCACCCTAAGTACGAAGTAATTTCTGCAACATGTTCATGCGGAAACAAATTCGAAACTAGCTCAACTCTTTGTAAAGACATTCACTTAGACGTATGTTCTGCGTGTCACCCGTTTTACACTGGTAAGCAAAAGATTTTAGACACTGGCGGCCGTGTTGATCGCTTCAACAAGCGCTTCGGTGCACTTAGCAGCAAGAAGTAATTATTGCTGTTTAGTTAAAAAAAGCACCTTAGGGTGCTTTTTTTGTGTCTAAAATTTACCACTTCTTATCTTATTTAGCTTGCTCGAGCTACATCACACCTTGCATAACTATTTCCTATTCTTATTCTGAGTATGCATAAACCTTTGCAGACAAATTGATAGATATTCTCTATATTTTAAATAGTACAAATTTTAACTAGGTTGATAAAAGTAGCTAACGTGGGCTTATCTGTTTTTAAAGTAGTGTAGTAGGCTGTTATTTTAAGTTTATGATGATACGTTAAACATACATTTTTTTAATATTTTAATAGACATAAACGCACCTCAAAACTTACTTTTTTGGTGAATTTTTATTTATCAAATGTTTATATAATCCTGCAAAGTTACTGAAAAACCTCTTAAAATTAAAGGATATAGCA
Organism: Pseudoalteromonas sp. SR43-5; assembly: GCF_014163835.1. Lineage (NCBI taxonomy): Bacteria > Pseudomonadati > Pseudomonadota > Gammaproteobacteria > Alteromonadales > Pseudoalteromonadaceae > Pseudoalteromonas > Pseudoalteromonas sp. SR43-5. Next base: position 22,096 of record NZ_JACJEA010000029.1, on the reverse strand, counting down.
TATAACAGGATAGACCTGATATTGCTTGGAATTTAAAAATAATAAGGGTATCGTACCCCAAGACTCCACCTCTCACTTTAACTTAAATTGCAGGATACCATCGCGTTATGTCTGACTTTCGTGAACAAGCACTACATTATCACTCACATCCCGTACCTGGTAAAATTAGCATTGAGCTAACAAAACCAGCTGAAACAGTTCAAGACTTAGCCCTAGCTTATAGCCCAGGTGTCGCTGAGCCTGTACGTGAAATTGCCGCAGATCCTGCAAATGCATATAAATATACCGGTAAGGGTAACATGGTTGCGGTTATCACTAATGGTACTGCAATTTTGGGCTTGGGTAATTTAGGTCCTTTAGCGTCTAAACCAGTAATGGAAGGCAAGGCGTTATTGTTTAAACGTTTTGCAGGGCTTGATTCTATTGATATTGAAGTAAAGCACAAAACAACAGAAGACTTTATTAACACGGTTGCCAATATTGCTGACACATTCGGTGGTATTAACCTTGAAGATATTAAAGCACCAGAGTGTTTTGAAATTGAAAAAGCATTAATAGAGCGTTGTAGCATTCCTGTTTTTCATGACGACCAACACGGCACCGCCATTGTTACGGCTGCCGGCATGTTAAATGCACTAGAAGTACAAGGTAAATCAATTGAAGATGCAATAATTGTATGTTTAGGTGCAGGCGCTGCTGCAGTTGCGTGTATGGAACTGTTAATTAAGTGTGGTGCACTGCGTGAACACATTTATATGCTTGACCGCAAAGGTGTTATTCATACTCGTCGCGATGATTTAAATGAATATAAACAGCTTTTTGCTAACAATACCGATAAACGCACATTGCAAGATGTAATTGCAGATGCTGATGTGTTTGTTGGTGTTTCGGGTCCTAACTTGTTAGCTGCCGAAGATTTAAAACTAATGGCAAAAAAACCGGTCGTGTTTGCATGTTCAAACCCAGATCCAGAGATCGATCCTGCACTTGCTCACGGCGCACGCAACGATTTAATTATGGCAACAGGGCGCTCTGATTACCCTAACCAGGTTAACAATGTTTTATGTTTCCCGTTTATTTTCCGTGGTGCACTTGATGTACGTGCAAGCGCGATTAACGATGAAATGAAAATTGCTGCAGTTGAGGCTATTCGTAGTATTGCCAAAGAGCCTGTACCTGCAGAAGTTTTAAAAGCCGCAGGCGTAGATAAGCTAGAGTTTGGTGCGCAGTACATTATTCCAAAACCAATGGATCCGCGTTTACTACCGCGTATAGCTAAAGCTGTAGCACTTGCTGCGGTAGAGTCGGGTGTTGCGCAAATTGACTTGCCTGAAAATTATATGGCGTAATATATAACGCTTAAACAAAAAAACCTCAGCAATGCTGAGGTTTTTTGATTAAAAAGGTAACGATTTATTCTTCGTTTAAAATAGGCACTTCTAAACCCATTTCTTGCATTATCTTTTTAACTTCTTCTGGTACTTTTTCTGCGTTGTCTTTACGTAGGTCATCGTCATTTGGTAAAGGTTGGCCAGTAAATGCATGCAAAAACGCCTCACATAGCAATTCACTATTTGTTGCATGGCGAAGGTTGTTGATTTGACGACGCGTACGCTCATCCGTTAAAACTTTTAATACATTTAGCGGGATCGAAACGGTGATCTTTTTAACTTGCTCTGATTTTTTCCCGTGTTCTGCGTATGGGTGAATATACTCACCATTCCATTTAGCCATAAGATGTATCGTTGCCTCAGATTATTAATTTCTCACACGGTATAAAAAGCGTGTAAATATGCGTGAAATTCTATCGATTTAAAAAAGATAGTCAAATAATAGATACCGATCTATCTTAATAAGCCTATTTGGGATGTAAAAATAAGCTCACTTTTGTGAGCTAAAATGTGGTACTAGCAAACGCCTTACCTAACTTTAGCCATCTAGAGCTTTAAAACCCTTTGACTTATTAAAACGGATAACTTACTCTTTTAGACGTCTAAACATCCAAATTAATCAGGTGACGAATATGAGCGAAAAAAACAAAGCGACCATTGCTGTACGTAACGGCGTTGATGCTGATAAACATCATGGTGCAGTGGTGCCGCCAATTTATTTATCAACGACTTATTCGTTTGCCGACTTTGATACTAAGCGTGAGTATGATTATGGCCGCAGTGGTAACCCTAATCGTGATATTTTAGCAGAGACGCTTGCTAAGCTTGAAGGTGGCGCTCGTGGCATAATTACGGCCACTGGTATGGCTGCCGTGCATTTAGCTACTCAGCTACTTAACAGTGACGACACGTTAGTAATTCCACATGATTGTTATGGTGGAAGCTATCGTTTATTTACATCGTTACAAAAACGCGGACTATTGAAGCTTGAAGTATTAGATTTAACAAAAGAAAAAAGCCTTCAACAAATTTTAGCAATTAAACCTAAGCTTATTTGGATAGAGACTCCAAGTAACCCAGTACTTCGTTTAACCGATATTAAAGCGGTTACCGATGTTGCTAAGCAATGCGGTGCATTGGTTGCCGCAGATAACACGTTTTTGTCTCCTGCCTTACAAAACCCTATTAAGTTTGGTGTAGATATTGTGGTGCATTCAACTACTAAATATATTAACGGGCACTCAGATGTAGTGGGCGGCGCTGTTATTGCTGCAACACAAGAGCTTGGTGATGAGCTTGCTTGGTGGGCAAATAATATTGGTATTACGGGCGCTCCTTTTGATAGTTATTTAACGCTTCGTGGTCTACGTACTTTAAATGTGCGCTTAAGGCAGCACCAAGAAAATGCGCTAGCAATAGCTGAGTACCTTGAAAGCTCCAATTTTGTAAGCCAAGTTTACTATCCTGGACTTGAGTCGCATCCTCAACATGAACTTGCTAAAGCACAACAACTTGGCTTTGGTGGCATGGTTAGTTTTGATATTAAAGGCGATATAAACGACGCGGCAGCATTTTTAACTAGCCTTAAAACGTTTAGTTTAGCTGAGTCACTAGGTGGCGTAGAGAGCTTAATTTGTCACCCTGCAACTATGACGCACGCAGGTATGGAGGCAAAGGCACGTTTAGAAGCGGGTGTGGGCGATACGCTTATTCGTATTTCGGTTGGGATTGAAGATATACACGATTTAATAGCTGACTTTGAACGAGTATTTGAACTTGTAAAACCAGGGCAAAATAAAAATGTTGGCCGTGTAGGCAAAGGTGCTGGCACTTCTGGTGGAAACGTTAAATTAAGTGCAGCCCGTCCAGCGCTTTGGTAATTAATACCAATCCGCAATAATACCTAATCAATTTGAGGGATTAAACCGCACGATAACATCGTTAAAAATTCCTAATATAGAACAACTAAATAACGAAATTTTTGCCTTGTTATCGATACGGTTTTCTTACCTCAAAATAGACAACTTAATTAAGCGAATTGGTATAAATATGGTCAATTGTGTACATAAATTTGGTGGTTCAAGCTTAAGCTCTAGTGAGCGCTATCAAAGCGTAGCTAAAATAATTATTGGGCATACTCAGCCGGGCGACTGTGTTGTGGTGTCTGCTGCAGGTAAAACTACAGATACACTTGTGTCGTTGTGGCAAAGTTATCAGCTGCAAGACACGCAAGCTGTCGCTGATATTTTACTGCAGTTAAATAACCATCAAAGCGATTTAATTGAGCAGTTATTACAAGCTGATTTAAAGCGCTGCGCACTTAGAACACTAAATACCGAGCTTAGTAATATTGCAGAACTTGCTCAAGCTGAGCAGCTAAAAGAGGCTGCGTTACTTGCGCACGGGGAACTGTGGTCAGCACGTTTACTCGCTACTTATTTACAGCAGCTAAATATTGAGGCGTGTGCTCAAGATGCCCGTAGTCTTTTTACCTTAAACGATGGTGAATTAATGCATGCGCAAAATGCGCAGCAATGTCGACAGTCAATTTTGCCTAATAAGATAAATGTTGTTACTGGGTTTATTGCCGCCGATACGAAAGGTGAGACCGTAACACTTGGACGCAACGGTAGCGATTATAGTGCAACACTACTTGCAAATTACTGTAATGCTAAGCAAGTATGTATTTGGACCGATACACAGGGAGTGTTTAGCACTGATCCTCGTAAGGTAAAAAAAGCGATTAAATACGGCAAAATTTGTCGCGGGCAAGCTAATTTATTAGCTCGTTTGGGTAACCCTGTATTACATGCAAAAACACTATCGCCACTTAAAAACACAGATATTAAGCTAGCTGTTCGTAGTAGTTTTGATGTGCAAGCAAGCCCAACAGATATAGTAAAAGAAGGTTCAGCAAAGAAAAAGCGTTTTATAACCACGCTGCAAAATGTTGATTTGTTAATGGTTGAAGGATTAAGTGAAGGTGAGGTCGCAAGCGTTAGTCAGCTTATTCAACATAGCCTTCATCATTTTAACCATAATGGTGAAGTGTATTTAGTAGTACCGGCTGCACAAACATATCAAGTTATTAATTACTTTGCTGGTAGAGCTAATATTAGTGAGTCAAATTTAAATGGCTGTGCAATTATTGCCCCTGAGCAAGACGTTAGCGTATTAAAACTGCAAGCTTTAGAAGTATTAGCTGAGCAGACTATAAAACCGCGTTTTGTGCATCAAGATAATGGTTATGTTTTATTACTAACAGACCAATTTATAGATAGCGATATACAAAGCGCCTTACACGATAAGCTAATCAATAAAGGCCAAGAAATAGCCGTTATAGTTGCGGGCCTTGGCAATGTAGGCGATGCTTTTATTGAGCAGTTATCGGCACAATTTGAGCGTTTATCAGACGACTTTAGTATTAAATTGGTAGCGCTGGTTCGCTCTAAACATATGTTATTTAATGCAAGTGGCATAAATATATCGCAATGGAAAACTCAATGGCAGCATGAGGCGAATAGCTATGAAGCTGCGGATTTACTTAATGCGATAAGCGAGCTTGACTACGAACATAAAGTTTTAATTGATATTACTGCAAGTGAGCAGTTTAGCTTTTTATATACAGATTTTGTAGACCGAGATTGTCATTTAATTAGTGCTAACAAATATGCAGGTACAGCACCTACTTCTTGGTATAAAGCACTTCGTAGTAACCTTGGCGAACGTAATTTACATTGGCGATATAATACAAGTGTAGGTGCAGGCTTGCCTATCAATTTTGCTTTGGCTGATTTGCAAAATAGTGGTGATAAAATTACGCGTATTGAAGGCGTGTTCTCGGGTACACTTTCGTGGTTATGTAGTAAGTATGATGGTACCACTGCTTTTTCTGAGTTGGTATTAGAAGCACAGAAAATGGGGTTCACAGAGCCTGACCCTCGCGAGGATTTATCTGGACGAGATATGCAGCGTAAGTTACTTATTTTAGCCCGAGAGTTAGGTATAGAGCTTGAGCTTGATGATATTAGCTTATCGGCATTAATGCCCGGTGAGCTTGCGCTAGGAAGTTGGGAAGACTTTCTAAACAATAAAGCCCAGCTAGATGCGTTCATTGAAGAGCATGCTGATACAGCAAAAGCTAATAACTCAGTACTGAGATACACAGGCCTATTAGATATAACAAAAACTGAAGTTATCGCTAAAGTAGGAGTTACGTATGTGCCCAATGGGAATGCGTTAGCAAACCTTACACCTGGCGATAATATTTTTGTAATTAATAGCAAATGGTATAGTGATAACGCGCTTGTGATTCAGGGGCCTGGGGCTGGGAAAGAAGTAACCGCTGCGGGTGTACACTCTGACTTATATTGGCTTGTTCAAAACTTAAAATAAGCGATTATTTAAATTAAAACGGCAGCTTAAATAAGCTGCCGTTTTTGTATTACAGAGATATTATTAAAATAGCTCTTCTTCGGTTTTTGTGTCTTCTTCAAATATATCGTTTGGCTGAGATAGCACATACTTTGTCGGTGCAGTGCCTTTTTCGAAGTATTCAAAGCGGCTGGTGTAGTCATTTTTGTGGCTTAGCAAACCAGTGGCTAAATCAATACGAATCGAAACAAGCCCCTCAGGTGGCTCAATTGGCGCTTCAGGTGTTCCCTCAAGTGCGGCTTTCATAAATTCAATCCATGCAGGCTGCGCTGTTTTAGCCCCCGATTCAGCACCAGATATTTGGCTGCTATCTAAGTTGTTATTGTACGTAGAACGACCAAGAGCGTTACCTGGGTTATCAAAGCCCACCCACACAGAAGTCATTACTTTACTGTTAAAACCACTAAACCAGGTGTCTACAGAATCGTTAGTTGTGCCTGTTTTACCCGAAAGATCACGACGTTCTAAAGCTTGTGCGCGCCAACCTGTACCACTCCAACCCGTTTTATGGGCCCAACTACCGCCGCCCCAAATACCACTGTGCATTGCATCAGCAATTAAAAAAGCATTCTGCTTAGAAATAATTCTCGGTGCACATTTTTTTGTTGGCTCCACTTCATCACTACTATTATGAAGTGAGAATTCATTATGTGTTGGTAAAGGCTCTTCGTCACAGGCAAGGGCAGGGTTTGCTTTGAACAATACATTACCGTAAGCATCTTGAATTTCTGAAATAAAGTAAGGTTCAATTAAGTGGCCACCATTGGCAAATGCACTCATGCCACGGGCAAGTTCAAGTGGAGTAATGGAAGCACTACCCAGTGCTAGTGATTCACTGCGATTAATGTCTGAATCTTTAAAGCCAAACTTTAATAAATGATCAGCTGTACGTTGTAATCCAACGCCGCGTAGTAAGCGCACCGAAATAACGTTTTTAGACTGTGCTAAGGCACGGCGAATTCTTATCGGACCATTATATACAGCAGGGCTGTTTTTAGGACGCCATGCTACGCCTTGGCTTTTATCCCATTGGTTTATAGGAGCATCGTTTAATATAGACGCAAGCGTGTAACCTTTTTCAAGTGCTGCTGAATATATAAAAGGTTTTATATTAGAACCTACTTGACGCTTTGCTTGTACCGCTCGGTTATATTGACTTTGCTCAAAGCTGTAACCACCTACAATAGCTTTAATTCTTCCATCTTGTGGGTCGAGTGACACAATAGCACTTGATGCTTCTGGTATTTGGCTTAGTAAGTAGCTGTCATCTTCATTTTTACGCACCCATATTTGCATTCCTGGCGTTAAAATATCTGTAGCTGCTTTTGGAGCAAAACTTTGGCGGTAACGAGTAATATATTTACGCGCCCATTTTAAGTTATCCCAAGTAAGAGTTGTGCGCTCGCCACTTTTAAGTAATACCGACGCTGTTTTATCATTAACACTAAGCACGGCTGCTGCTTTCAAAGTACCCAACTCATTTACGCTTTGTAATTTATTGAGTATTTGTTGCTCAGTTAAAGCAGGTTGTGTTTCAGGGTCCCATAAAACATCTGTTGGTCCTCTAAAACCATGGCGCATATCGTAATTATGTAAGTTGTTTACAAGTGCGTTTTGCGCTGCTTTTTGAACTTTAGACTCTACCGAGGTGAAAATTTTAAATCCTGAGTTGTAAGCTTTATCTATTCCATAACGCGAGACCATTTCAGCGCGCACCATTTCAGAAATATACGGGGCGTATAAATTTATTTCAGCACCATGAAAATAAGCGGTGATAGGTTGGCTCGTTGCTTCGTTATATTCTTCTTGAGTAATATAATTTTCAGTTAATAAACGCCCTAAAACAACATTTCGGCGTGCTTTTGCACGCGTTGGGTTACGAATTGGGTTTAAAGCTGAAGGGGCCTTCGGTAAACCTGCAATCATCGCCATTTGTGCAAGTGTTAAATCTTTTAACTCCTTACCGTAATAAACTTGTGCTGCAGCACCAATACCAAAAGCGCGATTACCTAATTCTATTTTATTAAGGTAAAGCTCTAAAATTTCGTCTTTTGTTAATACACCTTCAATATGTAGCGCTATAAATATTTCTTTAACTTTACGAATATATGCTTTTTCGCGAGTTAAAAAGAAATTACGAGCAAGCTGCATAGTAATAGTACTTGCGCCTTGTTTTTTCTCGCCGGTAGATATAAGAACAATAGCCGAACGCACAATACCTATAGGATCTATGCCTATATGATCGTAAAATCGATTATCTTCTGTCGCTAAAAATGCATTAATGAGTGTTTGAGGAATTTCATCAATAGTCACTGGAATACGACGCTTTTCACCAAATTGATTGATTAAAAGCCCATCTTTTGTGAATACTTGCATAGGAGTTTGTAATTGCACGTCTTTTAAAACTTGCACACTGGGGATATCAGGTTTAACGTAGTAATAAAGACTGACCAAAGTGATCAGACCAATTAACACACAAATGATAAAAAATTGTAAAGTTCGTTTTAATAAAATCACTTATATTTCCCTAAATGGACTCCCAATTGCGAGTTTTGACTGCTAGTATATATTGATTAAAAAATGAATAATATTTTTTCAGATAAAAATTATAACTTGTTTATTATTAAAACAAAGGCCAAGTTGAAACATGCTAAGTCAACTATTTCAAAAACCGTCCCCGATGATGGTAGGAATTGATATTGGATCGCACTCTATCAAAGCGGTGCTTTTACGTGAAATTGAAACTGGATTTCGACTAGAAGCACTTGCAATTGAGCCGATGCCAAAAGGTGCGATGAGTGAGCGCACAATCCAAGATATTGAAGCGATTGGTAACGTTATTACAAAATTAAGAAAAAAATTACCGAAGTCGTTAAAATCTGCTGCAGTGGCTGTTTCTGGCCAAACAGTTATTACAAAAGTGATCTTCATGGATGTATCGTTAACAGATGCTGAACTTGAATCGCAAATTGAAATTGAAGCTGATAGTTTAATCCCTTACCCGCTTGATGAAGTGAGCCTCGATTTTGAGAAGCTTTCTACGAATGAGGCCGATCCTAGCAAAATGAATGTTTTACTTTCAGCTGCTCGTACTGAGAGTGTTGAAGCACGGGTGGGCGCTTTAGAAGCCGCAAATTTAGAAGCCAAAATAGTAGATGTAGAAAGCTACGCATTGAGCCGTGCTATGGACGTTTACTATCAACAATTACCTAGCGATGCATTTAATAAGTGTGTGGCTGTGGTCGATATTGGCGCAGTTTTAATGCTTGTGAGTGTTGTGCAAGCTGGGGAAACCATTTATACCCGTGACCAAGTTTTTGGTGGCGATCAATATACAAATAGTATTGTTGCTTATTATAATAAAGGCTTTGATGAGGCAGAAATAGGCAAAACATCAGGTGATTTACCGCCAAACTATACCTTTGAAGTATTAGCCCCTTTTCAAACTTCGTTGCTTCAACAAGTTCGCAGAGCTGTGCAAATGTTTTTAACAACCAGCGGTAAAGAGCAAATAGATTATATTGTATTAACGGGCGGTACATCGATGATAAAAGGTATCGACCGATTGCTTATTGAAGAACTCGGTATCCACTCAGTTGTTGCAGAGCCTTTTGTAAATATGGAAATTTCCCCAAAGGTAGATCGTAATATAATGCAGCGTCACAAAACGCAGTTTGCAATTGCAACAGGGTTGGCATTAAGGAGTTTTTCAACATGCCACATATAAATCTACTGCCTTGGCGTGAATCACAACGCGAAGAATCGAAAAAGAAATTTGTAACTATACTTGTTGGTGTCGTTATACTTTGTTTTGCAAGTATGTATTTATTAAGCTCTTTTTATAGTGCCTTAAAAGACGGTCAAAACTTAAAGAATAATTATTTAAGCTCAGAAATTAGCATGCTAGATAAAAAAATAAGTGAAATACGAAGCTTAGATAAAAGAAAGGAAAATTTACAACAGCGTATGAGGCTCATTGAAGAATTGCAAAGCAGCCGTAACTTGGGTACGCAAATAATGGATGAAGTTGCCAAAATAGTGCCAGGTGGTGTTTATTTAACAAAACTGGAGCGCAAAGGCAGCCAAATACATGTTTTAGGACGTAGTGAATCTAATAATCGTCTATCAACAATGCTCCGCCAAGTACAAAGCTCATATTTACTAGAGAATCCTTCAATGCAGGGCATTGTTGCAGGCGATCAATCTTCGCGTTTACTTAGTGATTTTAATATGGAATTTTATGTAAAACCATTTGATAAAATTGGTGAGGTTAGCGATGAACCTTGATTTTAAAGCACTGAGTGAAATTGATTGGAATGAAATAGAGCTTGATAACATTGGTGATTGGCCAATTGCTGTTAAAGCAATTTGCTGCACATTTGTTGCGGGCCTTGTATTGTTTTTTAGTTATAGCCTATTAGTTTCTGATGAAATTGACAGCTACCATAGTGCCGTGGCAAAAGAAGTTGAACTACGAACAACTTATCGAACTAAGTATGCAGTAGCGAGCAAGCTTGAAATATATCGTCAACAAATGATTGAAATGGAAGATAAGTTTTCACAGCTATTAAAGCGTCTACCCACTTCGAACGAAACTCCTGGTTTACTTGATGATTTATCATATGTTGGGACAACGAGTGGTCTGACTTTTTTAAAAATAGGTTGGCTGCCAGAAGTTGAAAAAGAATTTTATACCGAGCTGCCTATTAAAATCGAAGTAATAGGTAGCTACCATGAGTTTGGTGAGTTTGTAGGTAAAGTGGCCCAGTTACCCCGAATTGTAAGCTTACATGACTTTTCTATTTTATCATCGGGCGATAAACAGTTAACATTCAGTGTTGTTGCAAAAACATATCGTTATGAAGAAGGGGTTAAAAAATGAAACTCCTTCGCGTAGTACCTTTAGCTATAGCGTTTGTTTTAGCTGGTTGTAATGATGACACTTCTGAGCAAAAAGAATTTATTGATCAGGTAAAAGCAAGCACCACACCAAAGGTTGAGACGATTCCTGAACTGACAAAGTTTGAAATATTTGAGTACAGTGCTGGTCAGCTACGTAGCCCGTTTGTAGCGCCTCAGCCTGAGATTATTCAAAATAAACTAACGCAGGTAAAAAACTGTTTGCACCCAGATCAAGAGCGTCGCCGCGAACCGTTAGAGAAATACCCGCTAGATAATTTAGCAATGAAAGGCACAATTGGCTCTAGTGGACAAATATGGGCATTAATTACAGCAACAGATGACACTTTGCACCGCGTAACGGTAGGGAATTATCTTGGAAGTTATGATGGCAAAGTAAAAAGAGTAAGCAACGACTATATAGAATTAGTGGAATTAATCCCTGATGGGTCTGGCTGTTGGAAAGAGCGCCTGACGAAATTAGAAATGTTAGAGGCGGCAACAGATGGCGCAAATTAATAATAAAAAAGGTAAAAATAGGATGCATAAGGATGTACTTTGGCTTCATCGTATTTCACGGACATTACTGGCTGCTGTTGCTTTAGTCACTGTAAACTCAGCCATAGCTGGGCCATTGCTTTATGATGTTCGTTATAATCCATTACTTAAAGGCGAAACTGAATTACAGCTTGTTTTTGATGAAGAGTTAACCTTTGAACCAAAAGTTCAAGTGTTTAATAGCCCAGCCCGAATCGAAATGTTTTTTGATTCTGCAGAGTTAGAAGTTGGTTTAAATGATGTTGAAGTTAATCAAGCTGGAATTAGCAGTGTTACTAATGTTTTAACTAACAGTGGTTTAAAGGTAACGGTAAACTTAGATAGATTAAAAATTTATGAGACTGAAGTTCATAACAATTTAGTATCGATACGTGTCTCTGATAAACCTCTTACAGAACCTGAAAATGAAGATGTAGTGATGGACTCAGGTGATGAAAGTGGAAATTACATTAACCGTATCCAGTCAATTGATTTTAGACGTGGTGAGAAGGGTGAAGCAAAAGTACTTGTATTTTTACAAGACACTCAAGCTGCAATTGAAGTCCATGAAAGTGGCGGGAAAATTTACGCTGACTTTCATCACACCGATATTTTAGACGATCTACTTTATGAATTAGATGTATTAGATTTTGGAACTGTTGTAAGTAATATCGAGACTTTTAAAGAAGATGGTTTAAGTCGTGTTGTTATCGAACCTAATGCTCAGTTCACGTTTACGTATCAGCAAATAGATAATATTTTAACGTTGACAGTAGAAAAAGATGAAACGCAAAATGCGTACTTAGATGGTGGTGTTGAGTATCAAGGTCGCCCTATGACCTTAAATTTTCAAGATATCTCTGTGCGTGCAGCACTGCAAATTATCGCGGGTTACAACGATTTTAACTTAGTAACCAGTGATTCAGTAACGGGCAATATAACGCTGCGCCTAGATGGTGTACCGTGGGATCAAGCGCTTGACGTAGTACTACGTATTAAAGGGCTAGATAAGCGCATGGATGGCTCTATATTAATGGTAGCGCCTGCAGAAGAACTTGCAGCACGTGAAGCCAAAGATTTAAAAGCTAAACAGCAAGTTGAAGACTTAGAGCCTCTATATAGTGAATACATCCGATTAAACTATGCTAAAGCCGAAAATTTTGCTGATCTATTAAAAACAGATACAAACAGTATTATAACTGCCCGTGGTAGTGTATCTGTTGATCAACGTACAAATACTTTGTTAGTAAAAGATACTGTTAAGAGTATAGGAAACATTCGCCGCATGATTGAAACGCTTGATATTCCAGTGCAGCAGGTTGTAATAGAATCTCGAATGGTAACTGTGCGCGATAACGTTACTGAAGACTTAGGCGTACGTTGGGGCTTTAGTGACCAAGGCAGTAGTGTTGGTATTTCAGGCTCTCTTGAAGGCGCAGAAGGTATTTATAATGCGACATCTACTTCAGATGCACCAAGTATTTCAGACCGATTAAATGTAAATTTACCTATCACTAACCCTGCGGCTAGCATTGGCTTACACATAGCAAAACTGGCTAACGGCACGCTGATTGATTTAGAGCTAAGTGCGCTTGAGGAAGAGAATAAAGGCGAGATTATTGCTAGTCCACGTATAATAGCGGCTAATCAGCAAAAAGCCCGAATAGAGCAAGGTACTGAAATTCCTTATACTGAGTCAGCTTCAAGCGGTGCTACTACCGTAAGCTTTAAAAAAGCGGTACTGAGCTTAGAAGTTACACCTCATATCACACCTGATAATAAAGTAATTCTAGATTTAATTATTACTCAAGATACACGTGGTGATACTGTACAAACAGGTACTGGTGAAGCGGTGTCTATTGATACTCAAGAAATTCAAACACAAGTGTTAGTCGAGAATGGCCAAACCGTAGTACTCGGTGGTATTTTCCAACAGCAAATCATTAATACTACGAGTAAAGTGCCAATTTTAGGTGACATTCCTTACGTAGGAAGACTATTTAAAACCACAAGTGAGTTTAATGAAAAGCGTGAATTACTTATTTTCGTGACACCGAAAATACAAATTGATTAAAATACAGTGGTTTTATGTTAACCAACGGGTGATTATTTAGATTAATTGCTCGTTATATGGCTTTTTATTCTAATTGACTTGAAATACCCCTGCAATTACTGAGATAATCCCCTCCTTAATTTTGGGGCCAGGTCGTTAGGCGGGGTTTTATTTCAAATTTTAGAGTTTGTTTGTACTAAAAGATATGGCTGAGAAACGTAATATATTTCTAGTTGGCCCCATGGGGGCTGGCAAAAGCACGATTGGTCGTCACATCGCTGACCAATTACACCTTGAATTTGTTGATTCTGATCAAGAAATCGAACGCCGCACAGGTGCAGATATTGCATGGGTATTCGATCTTGAAGGTGAAGAAGGCTTTAGACTTCGAGAAGAGTCTGTTATTGGCGATTTAACCGAGATGCAAGGTATTGTACTTGCTACCGGTGGTGGTTCAGTAATGAGCAAAGAAGTTCGAAACAAGCTTTCGGCTCGAGGTATAGTTGTATACCTAGAGACACCTATAGAAAAGCAAGTTGCACGCACGCAACGCGACAAGCGTCGCCCATTACTGCAAACTGAAGAAGCACCTCGTAACGTACTAGAGCGCTTAGCAGAAGAACGCGAGCCCCTATACAAAGAAGTTGCCGATTTTGTTGTACGTACCGATGAGCAAAGCGCTAAAGTTGTTGCTAACCAAATCATCGAGAAATTAGATTTTTAAAAACCAATAATAAGGAAATAACTAAGCATGCTTAAATTAACAGTTAATTTGGACGAGCGAAGTTATCCTATTTATATTGGGCAATCTGCACTTCAAGATAATGGCCGCCTGGTTCACCACATTGGTGATTGTCGGCCTATCATCATTACTAATGACACAATAGCGCCTTTATATTTACAAGCGTTACTTGACTCATTAGCAGATCAAAATCCGCTATCTTTTATTATTCCTGACGGTGAACAATATAAATCACTTGAATGGTTTGAAAAAATATCAGCATTTTTACTACAAAATAACTGTGGCCGAGATACGTGTTTAATCGCGTTAGGTGGCGGTGTTATAGGTGATCTAACTGGTTTTGTAGCAGCGTGTTATCAGCGCGGCGTACCGTTTATTCAAATACCAACGACAGTGCTTTCACAGGTTGATTCATCGGTAGGTGGTAAAACGGCAGTAAATCATCCTTTAGGTAAAAATATGATAGGGGCATTTTATCAGCCTCAAGCGGTTTTTATTGATACACAAACATTACACACCCTACCAGCAAGAGAGTTTGCAGCAGGTATGGCTGAAGTAATTAAGTATGGTCTGATTTACGATACCGAATTATTTGTATACTTAGAGCGAAACGTAGCTAATTTGCAGCAACTAGATGAAACGTGCTTACAGCATATTATTTTTAGATGTTGTGAAATAAAAGCGCTTATAGTTGCGCAAGATGAAAAAGAGCATGGTTTACGTGCTTTATTAAACTTAGGTCATACATTTGCCCATGCAATTGAGGCAGAAATGGGCTACGGCGTTTGGTTACATGGCGAAGCTGTTGCAACAGGCATGGTATTAGCAGCTAAACTTGCCAAGACACGCCAAGATTTAAGCGCAAGTGAAGTTGATCGAATTATTAAGCTGCTTGAACTATATAATTTACCAACAGAAATTCCAAAGCAAATGACTAGCGAGCAGTTCCTAACGCATATGCGTAAAGACAAAAAGAATAAAAGAGGCACTATACGCTTTATTCTACCTACCCAATTTGGCCAGTGTGCATTAGTTGATGATGTCTCTGATGACCAAGTTAGAGACTTAATCGAGCAGTAAATGCAGTCACAAATTTTACCAAGCCGTGCGGCTTTGGTGGATAGAATCGCACTGCAATTTGAGTACGGACAAAATTTAATAGTTTTACTTGGCACATCGGGGCTAGGTAAAAGTTATATGCTCGAAACCTTCATTACAGATAAATACAATGACTTTAATAAAGCGTTTGTGCAAGTAAGTGCACAAATGACTGACGCTCAGCTAATGAGCGATTTATTAGAGCAAAGCTTTAATTCCCCTTTAGTTGATCATAATTTAAGTTTACCTGAAAACTATTACCAGCTGCTTGAGCAACAGCAGTGCGGACCTTGTTTATGGGTGCTTGATGGCGGTAGGCAATTATCTGAAGAGATACTAATTGAGCTTGAGCTGCTTTCTAAAAATAGCCCTAATACGTTGTATATCATAATTGCATCACAGTCTAAAATTGCTTTAAATGACGCTGTCGAAATTTACTTGGAGCCACTGACGCTTCGAGAAAGCAAGATGTTATTGCAGTGGTACTTTACTGATTTACCTTATGATGAAGACCCTGTTTTTAGTACTTTTTTAGCCGAGGCTCATGGTAACCCCAGTTTATTGCTTGCTTGGCAACCTAGTGAGCACATAGCCGATATTATCGTTAAAGATAAAGTATCTTGGCGATTGCACTTATTGATTTTGATGTTGTTAATTATGCTTTTAATTATTGGTCTGCTTTATAAGTCTGATATGACGCAGTGGTGGCAACAATATTATCAGCAGGAAGAAACACAAGTCCTAAATACAGCAATATCTGTAGAGGAAGTAAGTGAGCCGGTTATAAAGCAAAATGACTCAGTAGTTACCTTAAATGACCCAGAAGTAGTTGAGCCAGATATTGAGCCAGAGAGCGTACACATTAATGATGTGCCTGCTATCATGCAAAGTCTTACCGAACCTGCAAATACCGTTAAGGTATTAGATAATGCTATTGATAATAGCGTTAAAAACAAAAGCAGTGAAGCAGGTGACGTTGTATCTAAAGCTCTAAAAGTAGAGAAAGTAAATACAGCAGAGCAAACTCAGATCAGCCAAGATAATATTTGGTACATGCAGCAAGCAGATACAAATAGTGTTATTCAATTATTAGCGGTAACTCAGCAGGAAGTTCGCGATAATTTCATTGCTCAATTCAATCTACAGCAGCAAGCACACACTTACCAAACGAAGCGAAATAATCAAATATGGTGGGTTGTTACATTTGGCAGCTTTGAGAGTATAAACGAGGCAAAATCAGCAATGGATACTTTACCCCCTGGGGTTAGAAAAAATAAACCTTTCTATAAAAAAATTAGTAAAATAAAGCAAGAAATAGCAGTCGTTGATCAGTAAAACACACTGCTTTAGTGTAAAATCGCGCAACACCAGATTGAAGTAAAGAGCCAATGCAGCAAAAAAGTAGAGCCTTCCTTAAATGGGCCGGCGGAAAATACAGCCTAGTTGAAAACATTAATGCGCGATTAAACCAAGCTAGCAAGCATGCTGATACTTTGGTTGAACCTTTTGTTGGTGCAGGCTCTGTGTTTTTAAATAGTGACTTTAAGCACTATATCCTCAATGATATCAATGCAGACTTAATTAACTTATATAAAGAGCTTAAAAGCTCTCCAGATGAGCTTATTAGTGACGCTAAAAAGCTATTTGTTGATTTGAATAATCACGCAGATGCTTATTACGAATATCGTGTGCAGTTTAATCAAAGCCGTGATGTATACGAACGTTCAATCTTGTTTTTATACATGAACCGCCATGGTTACAACGGACTGTGTAGGTATAATTTAAAAGGCATTTTTAATGTGCCTTTTGGTAAGTATAAAAAGCCTTACTTTCCTGAAAAAGAAATGTATTTTTTTGCTGAAAAAGCACAAAAAGCAACGTTCACTTGTTTAGATTACGATGACGTTTTTAAGTTAGTGCCTAACAATGCTGTTATTTATTGCGACCCACCTTATGTGCCATTAAGTAAAACCGCTTCTTTTACGTCATACGCTAAAGGGGGTTTTAATTTAGATGATCAGGCTAACTTAGCTAATTTGGCAGAACAAGCCGCATTTGAAAATAACACGCCTGTGCTTATTTCAAACCACGATACCGTGTGGACGCGTAAAATTTATAGCCAAGCATCGCTTGAACAAATTCAAGTAAAGCGCACTATTAGCCCCAAAGGTGGCTCTAGAAATAAAGTTGACGAGTTGATGGCTATGTATTTAGCACCCAAGCAACCACTGCGTAAATTGCGATAACAAAAGCAACAAATAGTACAATCGCAATTAAAATGATGGATAAAGGGGAGTGTTGTTTAAAATCGACTTGGCGTTTATTTTCAGACTGAACACCAAAAAATGCAGCTAGCACACTTTGCAACGCGCTAAAAAATTGTAGCATTATTTAAAATAAAGGTTTTAAAGAAGGAGCGTTTTTAGAATCTTCAGAACTAGTAAGTAGTTCCAGTAAATCAAGGTAATGAAACTGAGCACTACGGCTATCGCCAGTTAACCACGAAAACCATGATGACTCTTCTTCAGCTTTAATACACGCAGTTAAAGTGTTTTGAGCACTTACCACTTGTGTATTATGACAATTACTCACTGAGCTTAATTCTTGCTCAGAGCTTGAACCAAAGCTAAACGCCCCGATAAGCAGTAATGCCGACGCAATTAATATCCCAATTTTAAAAGCACGCATGATGAAATCCAATAATTTGTTACTTTTTTAATCATAGCAAATATTGGTTAAATATCAAACTTAAAGTTACCTAAAATGGGGGCTATTACGCCATATTACTTGGGTAACATCTTCAATTAAGTTACATTAACGCAATACACTATTTATTGATGGAGTTAATCATGTTTAACCCAGAGCAAAAATATTTAATAGCCCCTTCTATTTTGTCTGCTGATTTTGCAAAGCTAGGCGAAGATGTTGATAAAGTTCTCGAAGCGGGTGCTGATGTGGTTCACTTTGATGTAATGGATAATCACTATGTACCTAATCTCACAATTGGTCCTATGGTGTGTAAAGCACTAAGAGATTACGGTATTACAGCACCTATCGACGTACATTTAATGGTTAAGCCTGTAGATAGCATAATACCTTTATTTGCTGAGGCTGGTGCTTCTATTATTACTTTTCATCCTGAAGCCAGTGAGCACGTCGATCGTACAATACAGTTAATTAAAGATCACGGCTGTAAAGCAGGCTTAGTGTTTAACCCAGCAACAAGCCTAAGTTATTTAGACCATGTTATTGATAAGCTAGATACTATTTTACTAATGTCGGTAAATCCTGGGTTTGGCGGGCAAAGCTTTATCCCTCATACGCTTGAGAAATTACGCCAAGCAAAACAGCGTATTATTGAATCAGGCCGAGATATTCGCTTAGAGGTTGATGGTGGTATTAAAGTCGATAATATTGCAGCAGCGGCTCGAGCGGGTGCTGATATGTTTGTTGCAGGCTCAGCTATTTTTAATCAACCTGATTACAAAGTAGTGATTGATCAAATGCGTGAGCAGCTTGGAAGTGTTAAGTAATGAAGTACGATGTCGCCTTATTTGATTTAGATGGTACTTTGGTTGATAGCGTTTACGACTTGTATATCGCTATTAATTTAACCTTGAGCGATTTTGCTTTTCCTATTGTTAGTCAACGCTTGGTTGAAAGTTGGATTGGTAATGGGGTTGAAGTCCTTGTTAAACGCGCTTTGAGTGGCGATATGCAAGTGAGTGAAAATCTAGATGAGTCACTTAGTGGCAAAGCAATATTACAGTTCTATAAGTATTATGAACAGCAAGTTGGTGAGTATAGTGTTTTGTACCAACATGTAGAAACAGGGCTTGCAGCACTTCGCGGTATGCCTAAAGCATTAATCACTAATAAGTCTCGAATTTTTACAGAGAAACTACTCGAAAAATTGGCACTAACGAGTCATTTTGATGTGGTTGTATGCGGTGACGACATGGCAAAAAAACCATCGCCAGAACCATTGCTATTTGCCTGCAAAAAACTAAATGCGGAGCCTAATAAAGCAATAATGATAGGTGATTCTAAAAGCGATATACTTGCAGCTAAAGCCGCTAATATAGACGTAATTGCACTTAGTTATGGCTATAACCAAGGTGAAAGTCTTGAGGATTATAATCCGCAGTACCTATGCGATAACTTCTTAGATATAATACCTGTTCTAACGCAGCGTTAAATATTATTCATTAAGCAAAATAAAGGAAAATCATGAGTAAACCAGTAGTTTTAAGCGGCATTCAGCCAACCGGTGGTATGACAATAGGCAACTATGTTGGCGCTATTAACCAGTGGCTAAAGTTACAGGAAGACCACGAAAGTTTCTTTATGTTAGTAGACTTACACGCTATTACGGTTCGCCAAGAGCCTGAATTACTGCGCTCTCGAGTGTTAGATGGTATTGCTCTTTACGCGGCATGTGGCATTGATCCTGAAAAATCTGCGTTATTTGTACAATCGCAAGTACCTGAGCACGCACAATTAGCATGGGTATTAAATTGTTACGCGCAAATGGGTGAGCTTAATCGAATGACTCAGTTTAAAGACAAGTCATCTAAGCACGCAAATAACGTAAACGTGGGCTTATTTTCATATCCAGTATTGCAAGCTGCGGATATTTTATTATACCAAGCTGATCAAGTACCAGTAGGGGATGATCAAAAGCAACACTTAGAGCTGACTCGCGATATAGCCACACGCTTTAATAATTTATATGGCGACGTATTTAAATTACCAGAGCCGTACATCCCTGAGTTTGGTGCACGCGTAATGAGCTTGCAAGATCCACTTAAAAAAATGTCTAAGTCTGACGAAAACCCAAATGGTTACATCATGTTATTAGATGAGCCTAAGCAAATTGTGAAAAAGCTTAAAAAAGCAGTAACTGATTCAGATGAACAAGCACGTATATATTTTGATCGCACAGAAAAGCCTGGCGTATCAAACTTGCTTACTTTATTGAGTGTTGCAACTAAGCGCTCAATTGAAGACCTAGTTCCTGAGTATGAAGATAAAATGTATGGCCATTTAAAGAAAGATACAGCAGATGCAGTTGTAAATATGATTGAGCCAATTCAAGCACGCTTTAAAGAGATCAGAGAAGATCAAAACCTACTTGATGGCATAATGAAGTCAGGTGCTGAAAAAGCAAGTGTACGTGCTGAGAAAACATTGAAATCGGTATACGATGCGCTTGGTTTTATTCCTCGCGGGTAAGTTTATTAAAATAAAAAATGCCGCTTGTTAGCGGCATTTTTTATATAGCACATATCAACATGATGGACCCAAATAGAAACAGTAACGATATAGCTAGTTTGTCTGTTTTATCCATTATTCAGCCCCTCTTACTGTTATATCTGCCGTGCTATCAATATCAACTAGAGAAACTTTATAGCCCTTATTTTCAAGTAAGGTAAGTAAACTATCTTGTCCTGCAAGATGGGCAACTCCAACAAGTACAAACTCATTTTTATCGTTGTTAAACATGGCTTCTACTTTTGGTAACCAATCATTATTTCTATCTGTAATGAGTTGTTTATAACTATTCGGATCATTTTTCTGCATATCTTCAAGTGCCACTTTATTCAGTGTGTCTGTATCACCTTTGCGCCAGGCAGCTAAAAGTCCGTTAAACATATCGCCATAGTTGTGCAGCTCGGCTAAGTTATGTTTAATGAAGTCGTTTTCGTTGCCTTGACCCATTGTTTTAAAAAGCTCTAACTGAAATTCCATTGTTTCTAAGTAATTTTTTGTTTTGTTATCTTCAGTCGCTTTTTTAGTAAAATAAGCATCAACACCTTCACCCATTAAATTTTGCTTTTGAAGCTCCATCGACATTAAAACAATACCAACCATAGCAGGGCGAAAGCCATCTAACTTAGCGAGATTAGCGCCAAACTCGTTAAGCTTATTTTCAAGTGAAGCTTTAACCTGGGGTTCTAGCTTTTGACTCAACGTTTCGTTATTTGTATACGATAGCGCACCTAGCATTTGCATTTGTGCATTGGTGTCGGCTGGATCAGGTAACGGTGCTTCTAAAATAATTGTATCTGCTTGTTCATAAGCATGGTTAAACTCAGCGGGCAGTGGCATTTCAGCTTTAGGTAGTATGTGAACTGTACCGCCAATAAATAGTGAGTCATTGCCATTACTTACTTTCCAAACAGAACTTTGAGCCTGTGCTGTATTTGCTAAAAGGCTGCAACTAAGTAATACGCTGGCAGATACTAATTTTTTTGTGAACTTTTTCATGATAATTCCTTAATATAACTTTTAATTTTATTGTTTTTAGTTCGATAACAGATTGCTGAAATATGCAGTAATTGACGATGTTACCTTTGAAAGATTTTTATCAATTTGCGAGTTTATTTTGCTCATTGAAGAGTCAAGCTCAGCTGATATTTGTTCATCCAGTGAAGAAAGTAACGTTTGTGTATCAACATTATTTTTTAAAGACTCAGAAGCGTCTATTTTGTTTGTTTTTTGTAGTTTTTGATTAGCAGGGTTAATTGCCTTTATGCTTTCACCAATCATGCATTTCTCAAAATTATTTTGAACGGTGTCTTGTTTAGTGTCAGCTGCTATAACTGAAGTAGTATTAAAAGCAGTTGCTAGTAGTAAAGCCGGTAGTACTTTTTTCATTGTGCTGTTCATAATTAAACCTTTTATATTTTTAAATGCAGCCAATTTAGAATCACAAATGATTTTTTACTAAGCTGCTTGTTGATGACGGTTTAAAGAATATCGCTGAATTTATTAAGAGTCGCTTATCTAGTTATGAGCAATTAATAGATAAGATTTTAAAGCTAAATAATTCTTTTAATTTAGTATGTTAGCTTTAAACCTTATAATGCTAATATAAGGTTTAAAATGCTTTTCTATAAAATAAAGTATAGATGTGATACGGTTTATAAAAATAAAAAT
>NZ_JACJEA010000028.1:0-56802 GCF_014163835.1 Pseudoalteromonas sp. SR43-5 | reverse complement strand
AGAAAATAGCTCAATAACAAGGCTAAAATTATGATACATAGTTGTTCTATATAAATAATTTTTAACGTAGTTAGTGAGTTATTTAATACGCTAGAATGATCATGTTTTTAATAAAATTGGTATTATAAACCCAGCTATAGGCTGGGTTTTTACGTTTAGCCATAAGGGCATTATGCTTTATCTCACGTTATTTATTAGCGCATTTATATCTGCGACATTACTGCCTAGCTCTTCTGAGGTGATAATGGTGGGTATGATTACTCAAGGTAAAGTTAATTTATGGTTTATGTGGTGCGTAGCAACACTTGGAAATGTGTTAGGGAGTTGTGTTAATTACTGGTTAGGCACGCAGGTACTGCGTTTTAAAGATAAAAAATGGTTTCCTGTATCGCAAAAAGGGCTTGATAGCGCACAAAAGCAATTTAATAAATACGGTGTGTATAGTTTGTTATTTGCTTGGTTACCGGTTGTGGGGGACCCATTAACGGTGATTGGAGGCATATTTAAAGTACGATTTAGTACCTTTTTATTGTTAGTAACACTAGGCAAAGGCGCTCGCTATTTAGCGGTTATCGCCCTTGCCGTAGGATTCGAAAAGCTTTTTTAAATAAGTTTTTAAGTGCTTATTTAGCCCAATCGAGCGTTAACGACACTGAGTCGGCAAAACGCAGTGCATGTGGTTTATCAACACGTGCTTTAGCGTAATGAACGCTTGGGTGCGCGTGACAAACGGCAAGAATTTCAGCCACTAATTTTTCGAGCAGTAAAAAGTGCCCTTGCTCTACCAAGCTAATAACTTCTTTGGTGATCACTTTATAATTAAGTGCTTGGTCAACTTCATCCGTTTTACACGCATCATCAGCAGGGTAGTGAATCTCTAGATTGATCACTACATCTTGCTTTTTTTCACGCTCATCGGGGTTAAAGCCAATAAACGTACGCAGGCGTAAATTAGTAACGTTAATGATTGCATTAGCCATAGGGTTAACCTTTTATAAGCTGCAAAAATTCGTTACGTGTTTTAGGATCGCTTCTAAAGTTACCTAACATTACTGATGTACGCATGCTTGAATTTTGCTTTTCTACACCACGCATCATCATACACATGTGTTTTGCCTCAACAATAACGCCTACGCCCTTAGCGCCAGTAACTTCTTCAACTGCTTTAGCGATTTGATGCGTTAACTGTTCTTGAATTTGAAAACGGCGTGAAAACATATCAACAATACGGGCAAATTTAGACAAGCCTAATACTTTACCGTTTGGTATATAAGCAATATGGCAACGGCCAATAAAAGGCAGTAAATGATGCTCACACATAGAGTAGAGCTCTATGTCTTGTACTAATACCATGTCGTCAGCGTCAGATGTAAATACTGCTTTATTAGTTATTTCATCAAGCGTTTGACGATACCCTTGCGTTAAATATTCCATTGCTTTTGCAGCACGTTTTGGCGTATCAAGTAAGCCTTCGCGGTTAGCATCTTCGCCTACAGCGGTGATGATTTTTTCATAACTTTCTTTTAATTCATTGTGCATAAATATCTCAGTTTATTTATATTTACTTTAAATGACGACCGCCATCAATAGGCAAAGAGCGCCCTGTGATGTAGTGGCTTTGTAATAGTAAATCAATGCTATTGATAATTTCTTGGCATCCGGGTTCAATGCCCATTAATGATTTTTTAAGGGTCTTAGCTCGATATTGTTCATCGTCATGTTCATTAAAAATAATGAGCGATGGAGCAACCGAGTTCACTTTTATATTTGGCGCATATTTAGCGCTAAACGATTTGGTTAGGTTGTCGAGTGCTGCTTTACTTGCTGCATAAGCTAAGTGTTTAGGGCTGCCTGTTTCAACTACATAATCAGTAAGATGTATTATATCGGCAGGTACTTTTTCATTTTGCTGATAGTTTAAAAGCAGCTCTGCGCACATTAAATTAATTAAATACGGTGTTTTGGCATGTATACGCATCATATTATCAAACAGTGCTGCAAAGTCAGGATTGTTAGCTTCACAGTCCCAGCTTGATGCATTGTGAACAACAGCGCGCAGCGATGTTGTATGCTCTTTAAGCGTATTTATAAATGCACTAATACCGTCATCGGTACTAAAATCGGCATAAATACATACAGCGCCTTGTTGCTCTAATTTATCAACAGCGGCGTGACGAGTACGATACGTGATAATAATACTCTGCCCTTGGGCTAAATAATGCTGAGCGAGTGCTAAACCAATACGTTGGCCTGCGCCGGTAATTAAAATGGGCGATGTCATATAAGGCAGTGTTCTCTTTGGCGGGTAGTTATACCAATATAATTAAAAATACTATCGTTCTATCGCTATTTCATAGGGCTATAACAGCTCACTAATTTAATGCAATTGGTATTATAAAATTCAAAGCGTTAATTTATAAAAATATACGCAGCTTCTTAATCTGTCGATCAAAAAAGCAATTAATCCTCAAAGGCATTAATTGCTTTATTTTAGCTACTAAACCTTAATCGTAAATTGTCGGAATTGGTTGACGCTTATGTTGTGTACGCGTGTAAATGCTTACAAGCTTTTGTTCAACATCATCAGACACTGGTTTACCTTCTAAAAAGTCATCAATTTGCTCATAGCTCAAACCAAGCGCTTCTTCGTCTGTTAAACCTGGGCGGTCACTTTCTAAATCAGCTGTAGGTGCTTTATCTACCAATAAAGCTGGCGCACCTAGTGCAGTAGCAAGTGCACGAACTTGGCGTTTTGATAAACCAAACAGAGGGGCTAAATCGCACGCGCCGTCACCAAATTTAGTATAAAAGCCAGTAATGTTTTCAGCACTATGATCGGTACCCACTACTAAGCCTTGGCAAAAACCTGCAATTTCGTACTGAGCAACCATACGTTGACGCGCTTTGACATTACCTTTAATAAAATCTATTTGAGCTTGCTCAGGCAGTGCTTCACCACAGCCAACTACGGCAGCTAGCGCTTGCTCATGCAATGCATCAGCCGCAGGTTGTACGTTTACGGTCATACGTTTACTTGGTTGAATAAAATCAACCGCCATTTGTGCTTCATCTTCGTCAGCTTGTACACCATAAGGTAGACGTACAGCAATAAACTGATACTTGTTAGTATCGTGTTCTTTATTTAGCTCGTTTACAGCAAGTTGACATAAGCGGCCGCAGGTTGATGAGTCAACACCACCGCTAATACCCAGTACTAATGAGCGGGAGTGAGCTGCTACCAAACGTGTTTTAATAAAATTAACTCGGCGAGTTATCTCAGCATTTACATCAATCGTTGGCTGAACCTTCATTTCAGCCATAATTTCGGCGCGCATTGCCAGCTCCTTATAAAATTTAATATGTGATACGCAATAAACTTATTATGTGATTTAGTTTTAGTTAATTAAAGTTTTAAATGAGCTTTTATTTGGCGAAGCTCTGCTTTTAATTTTTCTACTTCTTCAAGTAAATCGCTTAATTCTTTGTCTTTAATTACTTCGCTTGGTAGCGCAACAAAGGCATCGGCGGGATTATTTTGTTGTTCGCCAAATAAATGAATATATCGACTGTCACGTTTACCAGCTTCACGCTCTAGCTTTGTGACGTACTCGCTTTCAATCAGTTTATTGAGCGCTGCCTCTACTTCATTTACGTTATTAAAATCAGCAAGCCTAGCACTGCGGGTTCTTAATTCACCAGGAGTCTGAGCACCACGCAAAAGTAATAAACAAACAATGGCACGCTGCTGAGCAGAAAATTGCAGATTACTAAATTCAGTGTTGCAAAAGCGGTGGTCGTATTTATTTACGCGACCCGAAAGGCCTTCATCTATTGTAACCAAACGCATTTCTATTAGTTCATCAAGTGCGTTTTGAACGTCTTCATCTGTAAGACTTAACACAGGATCGCGATTAGATTTTTGGTTACATGCGTTCACTAGCGCGTTTAACGATAGCGGATAATGCTCTGGCGTCGTGCTTTGTTTTTCTAATAGGCAACCAAGAATACGTTGTTGATTTGTTGATAACTGCATAAATAATCTCAAATTAGTAAGCGTATTTTATTAGCTTACACCTTTATTGAATGCCAAGCCATTGTTGAAGCTTTGGTTGTAATGCAGCTAAATCGAGAGGCTTACTTAAATAGTCGTTCATGCCTGCGGCTAGGCATTTTTCTTTATCGCCCTGCATGGCATTGGCTGTTAGCGCAATAATAGTAATATTTTCATTATCTTTACCAGCATCACCTTCTCTAATGGCTTTAGTGGCCTGGTAGCCATCCATTTCGGGCATTTGGCAATCCATTAAAACTAGCTTATATGGTTTACCTTGTTTTGCATTGAGCTTTACAATTGCCTCAAGGCCATTTTCGGCAATATCAAAAGTAACACCCGCCTGCTTTAATAGCGCAGAGGCAACCACTTGGTTTATTTTATTGTCTTCAACAAGCAATAGTTGTGGTTCTGATGAATCGAGTACTGGCGCTTTAGTTAGCTTGTTTTGAAGCTGTGCTTGTTGCTGCTGTTGTTCAATGTATTTATCGTTTGTGAGTGAGTCAAACAAATCAGACGGTGTGAGAGGTTTGAAAATCATACAGTCGACTTCCATACCTACTTTAGACTCCTCAGACGAATAACTCATTGGCGCCATAATAACTAACTTGCAACTATGCATATTTATAAAGTTTTTAAGCGCGGTGATATGCGTTTTTGGGGCTTTTTCAAAAAAGTAGTAATCAACTAAAATAGCACCAGGGTGGGTGGTTACATTACTTAAGTAATCATCAACCTCAAGATAGTTATGTATACAATTAACTTTTGCACCCCAAACAGTGAGCTGCTTATTAGCGGTGTTAGCATTTAACGAGCACTCATCAATAATTAAAATATGTTTGTTTTTAATTAAATGACTCGGTAAATCTTGTTCTTTACTTAAGCGCGGTTGTATTTGTACTGTGAAAGAAAATGTACTTCCTTCACCTTGCATACTGTTTACACTCACTTCACCGTTCATCAGTTCGCACAATTGTTTTACTATGGCAAGGCCAAGCCCTGTGCCCCCAAATTGGCGTGTTGTTGAAGCATCGGCTTGTGTGAATGAGTCAAATAACGACGCTTGTTTTTTAGGGTCAATACCAATACCAGTATCAATAATCGAACACTGTAGGAACGAGCCATCCGTTGTTTCATCTATTCTGGCGGTAATGACTACTTCGCCATCAATAGTAAATTTAACCGCGTTGCCAATTAAGTTATTTAAAATTTGGCGCAAGCGGTTAGGGTCACTAATTATCTCGCTAACAGTTATTTGAGTAGCATCTAGAATAAGTTTTGTATTGTTTTGTTCTACCTTTAAAGCAAAGGATTCCACCACTTCGCCTAATAACCGAGGTAAATTAAATTGCACGTTTTCAATATCGAGCTTACCGGCTTCAATTTTAGAAAAGTCTAATATGTCATTAATTATATTAAGCAAAGATTGAGCTGATGATTGAGCAAGTTCAATATGATGTTTTTGCTGTAGGTCCAATTGAGTTTGCTTAATTATGTTAAGCATACCTAAAACACCGTTCATTGGGGTGCGAATTTCGTGGCTCATACTCGCTAAAAATTCACTTTTAGCTTTAACAGCTTGTTCGGCGGTTTCTTTGGCAGAAACTAGTTTTTGTTCGGTTTCAATTCGCTGTTGGCTTGAGTGCAAGCTGCCTATTAACGCTGCAACGGCAATTAAAAAGCTTTCTTCGTTTTTAGACCAGTGGCGTTTTGATTGACATTGCTCTGCGCAGACGACTCCTATAGCGCCACTTCCCGCAGGAATTATTACGCACAGCATTGATTTAATCTCGAGAGTCATTAAATACTGTTCTTTAATTGGCTCGAGTATTGGGTGTTCTTGGGCGTCAGGCACATTAAATACAGGCTGGTGATCTATTGCATTAAAAAAGCCGGGAAGATTTTTTCTTAGCCAAATAGAGTCAATTTTATCACTAGACGAATGTTTACTATGTATGGCAAAAGGGCTTAGTTGGGATTTGTCTTCATTAAAAAACCAAATACTGGCACGTTTAATATCAAATGCTTGGCAGATTGCTTTAGTAATAATGTCTTTTGATTGGCTAAGTTGCCCATTTAATATTAATTTATTAACGGTCAGGGAGGCTAAAATTTCGTTGTGTAATGCGGTTTTATTATTTTCTAATTCAATTTTTTTACGGGTATCAATATTCTGTAATGAGCCAAAGATACGTGTGCATCGTCCATTTTTTCGTTCTGCTTCACCATGTACAAGTACCCAAACAGATTCACCTTCTTCATCCATTACTTCTAATTCAACTTCGTAGCTTTCACCATATTTTATGGCTCGTTCAATTAAAGGTTTAATTGTTTCTCTGCTAGTGCCTTGTTTAAAGTAATTTAAATCTGTAGGCCATTCTGGTTGGTTATTTAATGGGTATTTAAATAGTTTTTTGGTCATATCAGACCAATATACTTGTTTCGTTTCTAAGTTAAATGACCATGCGCCTATTTGGGCTAGATCACTCATTGCTTCAAGCATTTTTTCGTTTTGTTGCTGGCGATTAAGCATTTTCAAAAAGAATAAAAAGGCCCAAATTAATAATCCGCAAATAATAATAATTGATAGCCTAAGTGGCCATACAGCTGAATTTGTTGGGCTCCAACCTATTTTAGGTGCTACGTAAAGTTGCCAATTGCCACCTTGAAAGCTTAACGTAAACTCAAGGGGGTCTTGCTCTATTATGTTTTGATTACCGTAAAAAAACTCCCCTTTGCTGCCAAGTCCATGCCTGCCTTGTAAAGCGACGTTGTATTCTTTTTCTAGCTCATAAATACCTGAATTTTCATAGACTTTGTCAATGTTGAGAACAACTGAAAGTAATCCCCAAAAGCGATTTTCTGGCGGTATGTAAACAGGAACGCGGGCTATAAGTGCTATGTCACCTTGGATTAATTTTAATGGGCCTGCCATTACAATGGTATTTGTATCGCGAGCTCTAATAGCATCAGCGCGTTGGTTTTTTTCTTCTAAAAAGTTTAAACCGAGTGCTTTTTCATTACCTTTTAAGGGGTAAGTCATACGAATTACCATATCGGGAGCGCCACCAATATTGCGAAGCTCATTTGAGGTTTTAAATAGTGGTTGGGCAATTTGTTCAAACTGTGTTTGCTGTAAATCAGGCTGCGCCGCTACGGCAACACCTAAACCTCGAACTAGTTGGATATTAGAAACTAAAATAGATTCTAATTGAGCTCGATATGTACTTACTTCAGAAAGAATTTGTAGGCGATGAGCATCTTTAACACGATTGTAGTTAATACGATCAAGAACGATACCAACTAGTACAGTTAGCGTAAGCGATAACCAAAAGGTCAACTTAAAGTTATGAACGTTCGTTTTTTTATTGTTAGTAGATGGTGGCATTAGCTACATCGTGGCGTTAATTTAGGCAAATTAACTATAGCTAATTTATTACACAAATGAAAACGGCGCATTAACAAATGCGCCGTTTATTTTTTATAATTAGTAGTTTAGCGAGTTACGAGTCGCTAACTTCACGCGCCCAGTGATTTTGCTTTGCTACATGTAGCTTGCGGTAACCATCAAGTAGCGCCGCATGCTTTTTAAAGCCTTCAAGCGATAAACCAGGGAAAGTTAAACCGTTAAACTGCTTTTTACCTTCGGCAATTTCTATAGCCAGCGCTACATTATTAGCACCAAACATTAAGCCTAGTGCATCTTGGTAATCTGCGTATTCGCGCTCGTCATCGTATTTAATTTCAAGAACTGCTTTTAAACAGCGGAAGTGGCGCATTGCCTCTTCGTTTACTTGGCCTGTATGAAGTATCCAGTCAACCCAATCAATGGCTTCTTCGCTGCCTGCAGCTAAACATAGGTGCGCTTTAAGCTCACCTATACGCAGAGTGTGCCATGGTGTGTCGGCATCGGTTGCAAGGCCAATAAATTCTGCGGCGCGGATAATATCGCTGTGGCCTGCTTCTTCAAGGCTGTCGTAAATTTCCATCCATTGCTCTGCATCGTACTGATCAAGCGATAGGAATGTTTCGCGAAATTTTGCGCCTTCGTTGTTGTTACGCCAAATAAGCTCATCAACAGGGTAAATGTCAGACATGCCTGGTACTAAAATACGACACGCGTATACGTTTAGGTGCGTGTAATCCATGATGTAGATATCATGATCCATGCTATGAATTAGGTCAGTACAGAAGTTATATTCTTCTTCAGTTGTTCCGCTAAAGTCCCAGTGTACAAATTCAAAATCAGGTTTTGCACGGAAAAAATCATGCGAAATCAAACCGCTTGAATCAATAAAGTGCAGTTCAATGTTCTCTGGTGTTGCTACTTCATCGTTATCAAATGTTGCAGGTTGGAATACATCTAGCTGATCAAGACGTCGACCTTGTAGTAACTCAGTCACGGTACGCTCAAGTGCAACTTCAAATGATGGGTGAGCACCAAAAGAAGCAAATACAGAGCCATCTGTTGGGTTAATAAGCGTTACGCTCATTACAGGGTATTTGCCCCCAAGTGATGCATCGGCAATACGTAAATGAAAGCCATGGCTGCGAAGTTCTTCACACGCTTCGTGAATTTTAGGGTATTGCTTAACAACATCTTCAGGCACGATTGGTAAACAAATACCTTCGGCGATGATGCGGTTTTTAATAGCACGTTCAAATACTTCTGATAAACCTTGTACACGAGCTTCAAACTTGGTGTTACCTGCGCTCATACCGTTAGATACAAAAATATTACCGATAACGTTTACCGGAATGTATACGTCTTGGTTATCGCGTTGGCGTGTGTATGGCAGGGTACAAATACCACGATCGATATTGCCTGAGTTAAAATCAAAAAGGTGTGATGCGTTTAGTTCGCGCTCTGGGTCAAAGTAATCCCATAAGCTTTCATCCATAATGCCCTCTGGCACTTCATCGCCTTCAACTTTAAACCATTTTTCGCTTGGGTAATGAGTAAACTCGCCATTAGCAAATTCTTCACCTAGATAAAAGTCTGCAAAAAAGTAGTTACAGCTTAAGCGTTCAAAGTATTCACCGAGTGCTGAAGCAATAGATGCTTTGTCGGTTGCGCCTTTACCATTGGTAAACATAACACCGCAGTCGCTGTCTTTTATATGAACCGAATAACAGTTAGCTACAGGGTTAAGCCAAAGCGCTTCTTCAACATTAATGTTTAGGGCTTTAAGCTTGTTTTGCATGGTAGAGATTGACGATTCTAGGTCGCGGTCTTTACCTTTGATAAATGTTTTTTCAGTCATATTGATCTCAACTAGTTCTGCACGATGTGTGGAGCTGACATTATCGTGGATTTTGATGTTTATTTCACCCTTTGCGAGCAAGAACATTATTATTTAATAAAACTGTGGTTATTATATGTGCTTAACGCTTGGTCAAAACGTGCAAAGGAAACGGTGATGTTTAAAGTAATCAAACGCTTGTTGTTATTAATTGTGATATTAGGGCTGGCAAGTACCGCTGTTGTTTATGGGGTACTTAGTTTAAGTTTACCCGCCCTTGATGGAAACGGACGCAGTAACGCGGTAGTAGAGCCTGTAAAAATTTCGCGCGATGCACTAGGGCAAGCAGTAATAAACGCCAATAGCCGAAACGACGCTGCCTATGGTTTAGGTTATGCGCATGGGCAAGACCGATTTTTTCAAATGGATTTACTAAGGCGTAATGCCGCAGGTGAGTTAAGTGAATTATTTGGCCAAGCAGCGTTGGGGCTCGATAAAAAAATGCGTTTTCATCAATTACGTAAACGTAGCCAAATTATTTTACAAACCCTGCCAGAGGCAGATAAGCAATTACTTAAAAGTTACGCTCAAGGTGTAAACGAAGGCTTAGCGCAAGTAGGGTATTCAAGCTTTGAATATTTACTAACCGGTGCAGCACAAAAGCCATGGCTAAGTGAAGACAGCCTACTTGTGATATTTAGCATGTACCTTGATTTACAAAGCGCCACATTTGAGCGCGACCAAGCACTTATTCAAATTGAGCAAGCGTACACAAAGCAAATGGTTGATTTTTTAACGCAACCGAGTAATTACCAAGCGGCGCTTGATGGCAGCAAATTAGCGCCTTATAGTGACGGCATACCTACCTTTCCAACTCAAACAAAGCATATAGTTAAAAGTATTGAATCAAACCAAGAGCGCGGCAGTAATAACTGGGCTGTTACAGGAGCGCTTACTAAAACAGGGGCTGGAATGGTGTCGGATGATATGCATTTATCGATGGCAGTACCTGTAATTTGGTACAGGGCACAATTAAATTACATGCACAGTGGTGAGCAGACTCAGGTGACCGGTGTATCGCTGCCCGGCGCACCTGCCATTGTTGTTGGCACTAACAACAATGTTGCATGGGGATTTACTAACGGTTATTTAGATACAGCCGATTGGATTGCATTAAACGATGATAGTAAAACATGGCAAGTTGATGAACCTATTGCATTACCCGATGGGGAGGTTGAAAACTATTCATTAATACTCAGTGAATACGGACCTGTAAAATATATTAACGAAAAACCTTATGCGTTGAGCTGGGCTGCCCATCAGCCTTATGCCGTTAATATGCAGTTATTAAAATTAGAGCAAGCCAAAACAGTAGATGATGCACTTACTGTAGCAAGCGATGTGGGCATTCCGGTACAAAACCTTATGGTGGTAGACAGCCTTGGTAGCGCAGCGTGGAAAAACATGGGCGGTATACCTGCTCGTAAAACGCCAAGTGAGCTTGGCGTAAATGCCGATGACTACTCAGCGCTTTGGCAGCAAAATGAACTACAACGCCCTTTTATTAAAAACCCGCAAAGCGGTCGATTATGGACTGGTAATTCTCGCGTGGTATCGGCTGAGGATGACGCGCGTTTTGGTAATGGTGGTTATGCACTCGGCGCACGTTCGAGTCAAATTCGCGATAGATTATTTGAAAAACAAACATTTGCTGAGAGCGACTTTTACGCATTACAACTTGATAATCAAGCTCGCTTTTTAATGCCTTGGCATGCTCTGCTATTAAAGCAATTAAAAGCCGATCAAACTAAAAATCAGCAATATATAACAGCGCTTGAAAACTGGCAGCAATGTGCGTGTTCAACTTCCACAGGGTATACCTTAGTTAAGCGCTACCGCGATGAAGTGATTAATATTTTATTTAGCAATATGGAAGATGAATTAAATAAACAACAAGGCACACTTAAATACGTAAAACGAGATTTAGAGCCCGCTGTTTGGCAGCTTATAAACAACAAGCCCGACGCATGGATAAACCCACAATTTAAAAGCTGGGATGAGCAGCTACAAGGAGCATTTAGCCAGACTATTACTAAGCTTACAGAACAGTTTGGTAATAATGTACAAAACTGGCAGTGGGGCAAGGTAAATGAGTTAGTGATAGAGCATCCGTTTGCAAAGCAAATGCCGTTACTTGCTAAGTTATTAAATATGCCCACAGCAGCGGGTTTTGGAGATAGTTATATGCCCGCCGTACAAGGGCGTAGTTTTGGCGCATCGCAGCGTTTTATTGCTCAACCTGGGCATTTAGAGCATGCAATTTTAGCTATTCCTGGTGGGCAATCGGGGCACCCTCTTTCTGAATTTTACAGAGCGGGGTTTAGTGATTACGTTGAAGGTAAGCATACACCTTTATTGCCTCAAGAATTAATACATCAAATAGTAATAAAGCCGACACGATGAACTAAAGTATAGCTAAACACGTTCTATATAATTACCAATAAAACAACAGAGAACTAAAATGAAAAAAATACTACCCGCATTAATAACAGGTTTATTACTAAGCACTACAGCGCAAGCAGATGATGGCCCAGTAACAGCACAAAAGCTAAGTGAGCATGTATACGTACTATTTGGGCAAGGCGGTAATATTGCAGCAAGTGTAGGTGATGATGGCATTTATATTATTGATGATCAGTTTGCCAAGCTCTCAGATGATATTAAAAAAACCATTAGCGATTTAAAACCAGGCAGTGCAGAGTTTGTCATTAATACTCACCATCATGGCGATCATACCGGTGGCAACGAGAACTTTGCTAAAGCGGGTGCGCATGTTATAGCGCACGACAATGTACACAAACGTTTAGAAGAGCAGCACGGGGAGGGGTCAGACTTTTTACCGCGCATTAGTTTTGGTCACGACTTAAAACTACATTTTAATAACGAACACGCCCATGTAGTGCATTACGAACATGCACACACCGATGGCGACTCCGTTATCTTTTTTAGTAACGACAACATAGTGCACATGGGCGACATTTACTTTAATTTTGGCAGCTTACCGTTTGTTGATGTAGATAGCGGCGGCAGCGTTGATGGTATTTTAGCGGCAGTAAACGATGTAGTTAATCAAATTGACGGCAACACTAAAGTAATACCAGGTCACGGCAAGGTAAGTGACCGTTCAGGACTGATAGCGTATGGTAAGCTAGTTCAAAACGCGAAAGACGTAATGCTAAAAGCAATGCAAAATAATGCAAGCTTAGAGCAAGTACTTAAAGCCGATCCATTGGCTGAGCTGAATCTTGAATACGCAGGCTGGTTACCAAAAGAGAAAGTAACCACACTTTTTTATCGTAGCTTAAAGTAGTACGCGTAACGTAAAAAACATGATACAAAGCTGAGTGTACTTTAACGTACATTCGGCTTTTATTTTCTTATGCCCAAAGGAGTTGTGTATGTCGGCAGAAAAAACCCATCTTGAAATTTGTAACTTAACCAGAGAGCAATATCCGCAAATTAAAACCTTGATGGATCAAGCGTATCCCGACTTAGGCGGTGCGTGGCCAAGTCATACCATTTTTAGATTAATAGACCAGTTTCCTGAAGGGCAAATAGGTATTGTGGATGACGGCGTGCTGGTGGGCTTAGCATTAAGCGTGCAGGTTGATTACACGCGTTTTTCAAACCCGCATACATACGAAGATATTGCAGACGGTCACGACCGTGTATTTAGCGATACCGACGGCGATGCGCTATACGGCTTAGATGTTGCTATTAGCGAAAGTCACAGAGGCATGCGTTTAGGTCGTCGCCTTTATGATGCCCGTAAAGAATTGTGCCGCCAATATAACTTACGCGCTATTTTAGCAGGTGGGCGTATTCCGCGTTATTACAATCACAGCAGTGAAATGACGCCAATGGAATACATTGCAAAAGTAGATCAAAAAGAATTATACGATCCTATTTTAAGTTTTCAGTTATCTAACGATTTTCAGGTAAAACGATTGCTTAAAAAGTATTTACCGGAGGATCAAGAGTCTGTTGGTTACGCCACTCTACTTGAGTGGAATAACATTATGTATGAGCCAACCGACACGGTACTTGAGTCAACTAAATCAATCGTGCGTGTAGGTGCTGTGCAATGGCAAATGCGTTGTGTTGAATCGGTTGAAGAAATGCTAAAGCAGGTTGAATACTTTGTAGATACCGTATCTGACTACAAAAGTGACTTTATACTATTCCCTGAGTTTTTTAATGCGCCACTAATGGGGCTAGGGAATCAAAGTAATCAAACAGAAGCGATTCGCTATTTAGCGGAATATACCGAAACGTTTAAAAACGCCATGTCGCGTATGGCAATAGAATACAACGCTAATATTATTACCGGCTCTATGCCACTTGCCGAAGATGATAAAATTTATAACGTAAGTTACCTATGCCATCGTAGCGGTAAGATAGACGAGCAACGTAAAATTCATATTACCCCGCATGAGCAAAACGATTGGGTTATTCAAGGCGGCGATAAAATTGCCGTGTTTGATACCGATGCCGGTCGTGTGGGTATTCAAATTTGTTACGATGTAGAGTTTCCAGAGCTTTCACGCATATTGGCCAAACAAGGGTTAGATATTCTGTTTGTGCCATTTTGGACTGATACTAAAAACAGTTATTTACGTGTGCGCCACTGTGCACAAGCGCGTGCAATCGAAAACGAATGTTATGTGGTTATTGCAGGTTCGGTGGGTAATTTACCAGAGGTAGAAAGTCTTGATGTGCAGTACTCTCAATCGGCGGTATTAACGCCATCGGACTTTTCGTTCCCGCACGATGCAACACTTAACGAAGCCACACCAAACACCGAAATGCTGCTATTTAGTGACCTTGATATGGATAAACTTAAAATTCTTCACAGCGAAGGCACTGTGCGTAATTTAAAAGATCGCCGCGAAGATTTATACGAAGTGATTGTTAAAAAGAGAGACGTTTAATGGCGTGGGTGTACTTAATTATTGCTGGGTTACTTGAAATTGGCTGGCCGATTGGCTTAAAAATTTCGCAAAACGCTGATACTCGCTGGCAAGGTATAGCAATAGCGGTGGTATTCTTAGTCGCTAGTGGTTTTATGTTGTGGCTTGCACAAAGGCAAATATCAATGGGTACCTCATACGCCGTATGGACAGGTATTGGCGCCGCCGGTACGTTTTTAGTGGGAATATTGTTTTATAACGATGCAGCTACATTTGGTCGTATTGCGGGAGTATTAATGATTATTAGTGGTGTGATAACACTAAAAATCAGCTCTTAGAACCAGTTCTTAAAACTATAAAAATTATAACAGCGCAGGTATAAAAGCCTGCGCTTTTTTATGCCATTAATTCGGCAACATAACCAAAACAGCGGCAATGGCTATGAGTATTAAGCCTGCTGTATCTTGCTTCTTAAGCGGTTGCTTTAACCAAAGTACGGCAATTAGCATGGTAAAAAACACTTCAACCTGTCCAAGTGTTTTAACGTAAGCAACGTGCTGTAAGCTCATTGCACTAAACCAGCCAATAGAACCGACACAACTAAAAACACTAATTGCGGCTGTAGTTCCTTTGTATTGCCACAGTTTACTAAGTGTTTGCGGCTCTTTTAATAATAAATAGCCCAGTAGTATTAGTGTTTGTAAGCTAATTACAAACAGCAAAACCCAAGCTGCTGAGTGAGGAAATAATAATCCTGAATTTAAGCTCGCTTCTCGTACCCACAGCGATGTAAGTGCAAAGCAAGTACCACAAGCCAGTCCTAGTAATGCTGTTTTAGCATTAAAGTGTTTAACGCTTGTTATGCCGCTGAGTAGCAATACGGCAATAGCGCCAAAAAACACACCAAGCCAACCGAGTAAAGAAAGCGCCGAGCCAAAAAATAATACACCTAAAATGGCAGCTACTAACGCCTCGCTTTTGGCAAGACCAGCACCTACGGCGTAATTATTCATTTTAAATAGCTTAACCATTAAACCAGTGGCAAGTATTTGCATCACACTTGCGCCTACAATAAATCCCCAAAAGGCATTATTAAACGTAGGCATGGCTGTATCTTGATATTGATACAAACCATATAAATACACGCCAGCAATAGGGCCTGCAATAATAAAGCGAGAGAGTGTTACGCCAGCCACACTCACATCGTTACTTAATTTACTTTGCAGAGCATTACGCCATGCTTGCATGAAGGCGGCTAAAAAAGTGAAAAATATCCAGGTCATGGTCGTCATCGTTAAAATGTAAGGCAGTAAAGTTAACACGCCCTAGTAAAGCGATGCATTAACTATAATGTTGAATATTTATCATCTGCGACATTATGTCGCATGGGTTTGAGGATAAATTTAGCTATAGTAAGCCTGATGTTATTGTTAGCCGCCAGAGTTTGTCATAAAACGTATCTGGCGGCTTTTTTATTATGCTTATGCTAAATTATCCGAAACATCAAAAGGATAAATTATGACAACATTAGTTGTATGTGCATTACTTGCGGTATTAATGCCTTACTTTGCAAAAGTGCCGGTTGCTATAGCAATGGCAAAATTAGGTCGATACGACAATAAACACCCAAGGGCGCAACAAACAAAATTAACCGGCTTTGGTGCACGGGCGCTCTCTGCTCATCAAAACTGTTTTGAATCGCTTGCTGTTTTTGCTGTCGCTATTGCAGTTGTGCTGGGCACTAACTCTGTAGGTGCAGTGACCGAATCGCTAGCGGTTACGCATATTGTGTCGCGTATTTTGTATTGCGTATTTTACTATATGAACCTAGATATAATTCGTTCATTAGTGTGGTTTATTGGTTTGGGTACAGCCATTGCTATGATTGTGGTGAGTTTGTAGGTTTATATTTTAAAACCACAAAGCAAGCAGCCTAAAAGGGCGCTTGCTTTGTAGTCTTGAACAACTCGTGGCGTTAATGCGATACTTTAATTCGCTCAATTAAATCGGTAGGCGCCACTTCACTATTAATCGCAAAATCTAGTTGCACAAGTACATCTTCAAAACCTGAATCTGATGCTTTATATTTCCATTTTGCTAGCGCCTCTTTCGCTGATTTATCAAAAACATCTTTAGGTTTAGATTGAATAACACTAATATTTTTTGTTTTACCGTTAGCTGCAATATCGTATTTTAATACAACAGAGCCGCTGATCCCTTGTTGAGCTGCTTGTATTGGGTAAGCAGGTTCAATGCGTATTGTTGGTGAAATGTGATCCTCTTTAGTCATTGCTTCTGGTTGCTTTGCAATCGCTAATCCGCTTAGCATACTTGCTGCTACAAGCAATAAGCCACCTTTAGCAAACTTTGAACGCTCCCCGCTGTGTTTTATATTAGTTAGTCGTTGTAACATGGTTTTTTTATCTCCGTAGTGTGAATAAGCCATAAGTCCTGTGGGCGCATTTGCCGCGCAGTTTATTAAGGCTTTGCTATATAAAATATGTTGTTGTGTGGTTTTATTGGCAAGTACCCGTTCATCACAAGTCAACTCTTGTAGTCGGCGCATGCTTGCGTAACAAAACCAAGCTAGTGGGTTAAACCAAAGTAAAATAGTAGGTAGTAATATAAGTGCGTTTGTTAGGTTGTCTTTGCGTTTTATGTGTACGTTTTCGTGCTCTAAAATAAGCGCTAATGTGGCTTTATCAAACTGGGTATTGTAGTTACTCGGTAACACCAGCTTGCTGTTTAAAATACCGACCACCATTGGCGTGGCTACATGTTGGCTGGTATAAGTTTTAACATCAGCGGTAAGAGTGCTTTTAAATTGGGTTAACTCAGTTAACTGCAGGCTTTTAACAAAGCGGGTGTGCGTAATAAAGCTAGCTATTAATAACCCTGCGGTAATAAGTACATACATGAGCGCCCAGCTAATACCTACCTCGTTTGTAAAAGATTGGTTGGGGGTGATTAAGTAGTGACTAATATTACTGTTTTGCAGTGGTTTAATTGCGTTTGGTAAATTAGCAATCACCAATGCCGCAGGTAATAGCCATGCTAATTTATATACAAACCGCGAGCCAAGGGCTTTTAAACCAAATCGCTCGAGTAAAATAAAACCACAAAACAAAATGCTTAATAGTAATTGCTGCTCAATTAACCAATTAAAACCAGTTTGAATAACCATGTTAATCCCTTACTTTTGGTTTTTTTCCCAGTCATCTATAACTTTTTTAAGCTCGTTTATATCTTGCTGAGAAAGCTGCTCCGATTTAGCAAAGCCACTCACAAGTGGCGCAA
The DNA here is from genome assembly GCF_014163835.1 of Pseudoalteromonas sp. SR43-5. Classification (NCBI taxonomy): domain Bacteria; kingdom Pseudomonadati; phylum Pseudomonadota; class Gammaproteobacteria; order Alteromonadales; family Pseudoalteromonadaceae; genus Pseudoalteromonas; species Pseudoalteromonas sp. SR43-5. The sequence goes on along the minus strand of NZ_JACJEA010000028.1, from coordinate 39,241 downwards.
TACGCCCACTAAAAAATCGCTCAATAAAGTTTTGGCTTTCTTTTAGGGTGTAGTCGGCGCGCTCCATACAGGGAGTATAAATATATTGGCGACCTTCTTTTTCAAATGTAAGTGCGCCTTTTTTTACTAGTCGACCTAGCAGGGTTTTAATGGTTTTTTCGTGCCATTGCTTATCGTCGCTTAAGCGCTCAATTATTTGGCTCGCGGTGGCGGGGTAGTTAATCCAAAGTGCGTCGAGCACGTCAAACTCTGCTTTTGATAATTCAATCATTTTATCGCCTACAAGTGTAATCTTTAATTTAAGACTACACCTGTAATCTATTTTTGCAAGTTTATTTTTAACTTTTTGAGATGTAGTTAAGTGACTTGGTATTAGATTTTTGAAATATCGTTTTTATTAATTTGTATATATTGGTTTTCAGGTAGGTTTAGCTTTGAAAGGGTGAGGTCACTAAATTGCACTCTAAATAAGTCAATTACTTTGTATCCGCAGTAATGCGCCATTTTACGTATTTGTCTGTTTAGCCCTTGTTTTAAAACAATACTAAACTGATTGCTGGCTATTTTATTTACCTCACAAGGCAGGGTTATGTGTTTATCAACGGGTACGCCTGCTGCCATTTTTTTACAAAAACCATCGTCTAAAGGCTTATTTACGGTGACTAAATAATGTTTAGGCTGGTGGAAGTCAGGATGTATTAGTTGATTACAAAAATCCCCATCGTTGGTCAAAATAAGCAAACCGCGAGAGTCTTTATCTAATCGACCAATAGGGTAAACGCGGGTGAGTGTGGGCAAATGGTGAATAAGGCTGGCTGGGTCATCAATATTTAATTTGCAGTCAATACCTACTGGTTTGTGGTACGCAAAATAAACTAAATCGGCAGCACCTTTAATTTCTTTTTCGTACACTATTATTGTGTCTTGCTCATCAACGTGATCTATATGATTCGCTGGGCGATTATTTACAGTCACTACACCTTCATCAATTAAACGCGATGCCTGTTTACGAGAACAAATACCTGCATGGGCAATATATTTAGCGAGTCGGATTTTTGTGCTCATAACGTGTGACGCCAGCGGCTAATAAAAATTTGATCGTGATTATAGCAAAGCTGCGTATCGATAATGTTAAATAACCAGAACTCAGGTTAAATATAAAAAGGTAGCCAAGATGGGTATTAAATTTTCACAGTTAAAAAAGCACGAACCGCTACAAAAAGTTATTGTTCACTCGTTAGATATGGCGCTTTATCAAGTATCAGTGATGATTAATAACGTTGAATATTATGTAACAGAAGACAGCGGTGAGTTTTTAAGAGCACTCAGCCCACTGCATGTACAAAAGCGTTTTGAAAAAATAGCGTACGCACAGATGATGTTAAGGCAAACAAGCGCTTACGACGAAATGTGCGGCCAGCCGGATAAAACCAGCAGCAATATGCTTGAAGTACCTTATGGTAAAAATAATCTTTATTGATTGAGCTAATTTGCTAGTATCTGCTTTTTAAGGGCGATAAATGTATCAATTAAAAGTAGATAATACCGATGCGTTAAACTCAGCGCTTCGCGCACAAATGGTTGAATTTAACGCCGAGCATTTTGATGCGCAAAGAGTGCCATTAGGCTATAAATTTACTGATGAGCAGGGCGAGCTTGTTGCCGGTACTAGTGGGTGTGTGTTTGGAAACTGGCTGATGATTAGTTGGCTTTGGTGTAGCGATAGTGCGCGAGGTAAAGGGCTTGCAGATAAACTGCTAACGGCACTTGAACAAGCAGCTATTGAGCTAGGTGCTACAACTGCTCAGCTTGATACACTTGATTTTCAAGCAAAACCCTTTTATGAAAAGCGCGGTTATAGTGTTAAGTATCAACTTAATAATTACCCACGCTCAGGTACGCGTTACTTTATGGAAAAACCACTTTAATTTTTGCTGGCTATTTTGCTTTTAGTGGCTCGCCTTCAAAGGTAATACCTAAAAAAGGTGTTGCCTCTGGTGCTAACATAAACGTGCGAATGTTCATATGATCATCCCCTTTAGGGTTTTGCAGCACGTCTTCTCGGTAAAACTTACCAAAACAATCCAACGTATTTTGTTTACTTAAATCGTTTAATTTAGCAAACGCGAAAATTTTACATGAGCCGTTGTTCTCACTCGCAGCGCTAAGTAATCCATGGTTATTAAAGCCACATGCAGTAAAGTCGTAATTTGCTTCTATCACCGTCATTGTATCGGTAAATTGAATGCTTTTTGGGTTTTCAGCAAGTGCTTTTAAATAGTTATTTAGTGTCATGTGTTACCTTTGGATTTTTAATTATTTAGCGCTCAACTCTAGCTCATCTGTTTGCTGATTTATATTGAATTTAAATCGCGATAAAAAATTCATTCCTAGCAAACCTTGCCCACGGGTGTTTTCAATGCTTAGCACTTCAAAACCATAAATAATTTGCGAACCCACTTTAAACGATTCAATTTGATAACGCTTTACAACAATTTGACCATTAGCTGTGTTGACCGTTACATCGCCTAAATACAAAGGTTGTGGCGAAATTTGCTCAATTATACTTGTAGGTAGTGAGGTTACGCTTGCGCCTGTATCAATCATTAGTTCGGTTGATAGGTTATTATTTATTTCGGTGTTTATTAAGTAATGCGCGCCATACGGCGTTAAAGCAACGAAGTCGTCTTGCGATTGTGCTTTATTGATCATCGCTTGCAGTGTTTGCACTTGGCTTTTTAGATTGTGCTGGTTTGGCATTCGATCAAGGGTTGCTTGTGCACTAATTAAATCGCCTTGCTGAAAGTAGGCGTACGCAAGCGGATATAAAAACTGCGCGTTATCGCTTTTATAATCAAGCCAAATTTGTGTTTGCTCAATAATAGCTTGCCAATTTTGTTGCTCAGTTAATGTGTGTAATTCGTTTTGAGTGAGCGTATTTAAAAGTGTATTTGCATTACTTTGCTGATCAGCAGGCAGTAATGAATTAAGCTCAAATAAAGCAATAATGGCGTTTTGTGTTTGCTCGCTATTTATTAAATACTCAACCTGTAAATTAAGTAACTCTACGTTATAAGGGCTGTTATTTAATAGCGCATTGAGAAATGATTCGCTGAGTAATAAATTGCTATTTAGCCATATTTTAAGCTGCACTAGCCACGATGAATAAAGGTTTTTTGCGATTTCTGGATTGCTGTTTTTGAGTTGTTGATAGCTACTAAGTGCGGCTTCAAATTGGTGTTTTTTAAACTGCTGCTTTGCCGTATTTAATAGCGTATTTTGTTGTTTAGGCGATATGCTTTTTTCAGCACCTTGCGTTTCTTGTACTTTGGTTGGCGCGGGCTGCGGCCACAATAAATAAGCGTTAAGGCTAAGTGAGCCAATTAATAGCAAGGTAATTAGCTTGGTATAGTGGCTCATTGTGACCTCTTATTTGATGCAATTGGTATTATTTAATAAAGTGCGTTAAGGCATGAATATTGGCTATTTCAATATCAGCCAGCCCTTTATAAGCATAATTGGCGCCTTGATCGTTTAACCATACCGATTGGCAACCGGCATTATTTGCGCCTTGTACGTCTGTATCAAGGCTATCGCCAATGTGTAAAATTTCACTTTTAGCAACGTTTAAGTGCTCGGCGGCTTTATCAAATAAGGTGCTGTGAGGTTTTGCTTTACCATGCATGCCGGCTTGTAATACAAGCTCAAATTTATCGTGTAAGTTAAAGCGTTCAATTTCAACGTTACCATTAGTTATAGCAACCAGCGTAAAGTGCTGGGCTAAGTTATCTAGCAGCTTTAGTACGTCGTCGGTTACCACTATTTTACTGCGCGCATCGGCAAAGGCGTTGTAGGCAGCATCGGCATGGTACTCTACCTCTTGCTCGTTCAAATCTAGTTTAGAGAGGGCTAAGCGCAGTGTATGTTGGCGCCATTTAGTGACGTTATCAGCAAGTTCAGGTAACTTTAATACGGCCTCATTGCGGCATTGTTGCCAGTATTTTGGGCCTTGGGCTAAGTAGCTCGGGAGCGCGTTTAAATAATTTTGCTGCGCTTTAACCGCTGCTTTTATAATGGGGTGATTGTTGTAAAGAGTGTCGTCTAAATCAAAGCTCATGACAGAAAATGGCTTAATAGCACGATTAAATCGGATCATTTTTATTTACCTAATCAGTTCGTTTTTTTGCACGAGGGTGAGTGTTGTCGTACACCTTGGCTAAATGTTGAAAATCTAAATGCGTATACACTTGTGTAGCCGACAAACTGCTGTGCCCTAGTAACTCTTGCACGGCGCGTAAATCACCAGATGATTCTAAAATATGTGACGCAAACGAGTGGCGCAGCTTATGCGGATGAACCTGCGAGCTAATGCCTTGTTTTATTCCCCACTCTTGCATGCGTAGGCGCACTTGGCGAATCGAAATACGGTTTTTTTGGCTACTTAAAAATACTGCTATTTCATCGGGCTTTGCAAACTGAGGGCGTATTGTGAGCCATTTTTTTAATGCGTCTAACGCTTTTTTGCCCACCGGAATTAATCGCTCTTTATTACCTTTACCACGCACTAAAATTTCACCATTGGCAGCGCTAATATCTTGCATGTTAGCGCCAACTAACTCGCTTATACGCAGCCCTGAAGAATACATTAACTCCATCATTGCTTTATCTCTAATTGCGAGAGGTTCGTCGTCGGGTATTTCGAGCAAGCGTGCCATTTGATCTACATCGAGATTTTTAGGTAGGGGCTTTGCAAACTTAGGGCCTTTTATACCTATTGCCGGATTATGGTAATGCGATTGCTCGGCAATATTTTTTGCTTTTAAAAACTTATATAAGCTGCGAATACAACTGAGCTTTAAGCTAATTGTACGGCCACTTAATTGTTTTGATCGCAGTGTCATGCTGTAGCGGCGAATATGTTCGCCTTGTACGCCAAACCAGTCATCACATAGTTTGCTAAAATAAAGGGCTGCAAAGCCAAGTTGGCTTACGTATTGATTAACTGTGTGCGCTGAATATTGTTTTTCAAACTTTAAATAATCGCTAAATAGCGTTATGGGTGTACGCCAGTGGTCGCTTAGCGCGGTAATATTAGGCGCATCGTCACTCATGCTAGTTTTTGTAACCGCAGGTGTAATGCGTTTATAAAGTCGAGCACAAACAGGTTATCTTGCGCGGGCTCAAAATGGTTTACGTTATTGCTACCAAACGCCAAAATAGCGATAGGGTGCTTGGTGTCGCCAATTAAATAAATAGCGACGGATTGTGTATCTTCACTAAATAATTGTTCGCGCTCTTGTTTATTAATTCGCCCTAAATAATGCCCAGAATGGGTAAGGCGATGCGCAATAAGCTCGTCGTACTCGGGATTGTATTTTACTAATTTGCAGTCGTTAACATCTTCACTTGAGCAGATTATATTGCGTAGATTATTTGCAAGAGTGTCAAAATCGTCATGATTCCAAAGCTGGCGATGACATTGGCTAAACAAACGATATACGAGCTCGTTTTGCGTTGCATGCTTGCTCATAGCATCTATTTGGCTTTTTAAAAGCGTGTTGTGCTCGCGTAATTGACGTTGCTGAATATGTACTAGTGACGTTGCACCTTGAGCTTGCTGTTGCAGCTCAAGTTGTGCGAGTAGCTCGGGGTGATGAACTAAAAAGTCAGGATGTTGCTGTAAGTAATTAATAATCTGCTCTGTACTTAGCTCGCTCATAGTGCTACTTGTCCGTCGAAAACATGCTCTGCGGGACCAGTCATGCGTACCGGGTGACCTTCACCACTCCAGCGCACTTGCAAAGTACCGCCCGGCAAATCTACTTGAACGGTTGTTGATAATTTATTTTGCATATGACCAATCACCATTGCTGCACACGCACCTGTGCCACAGGCTAGGGTTTCGTTAACGCCACGCTCCCACACTCTTAGCTTAATGTGTTCTTGCGATACAACCTGCATAAAGCCAATGTTCGCTTTTTGCGGAAAGCGTTCGTGGTTTTCAAGTAATGGACCCAATATATCAACTTGCGCGGTGGTTACGTCGTCAACTTCTAGCACGCAATGTGGGTTACCCATAGATACCGCGCCACTAAATACAGTGTGTTCTTGCGTTCTAATAATATAAGTAAGCTCGCGTTTGCTGGCTTTTAACGGAATTTTACTTGGCTCAAAATTAGGATGGCCCATGTTAACAGTTACTTGACCGTCTTTTTCTATGTAGAGCGTTAAGTTGCCCGACTTAGTCGATACACTAATTTTGTGCTTGTTAGTAAGGCCTTTCATGCGTACAAAGCGGGCAAAACAGCGTGCGCCGTTACCGCATTGTTCTACTTCGGTACCATCGGCATTAAAAATTCGATAATGAAAGTCGAGATCAGGTGAATATGGTGCTTCAACCATCAGCAATTGGTCAAAGCCAATGCCAAAGTGGCGATCTGCCAGTTTTTTGATTTGGTCTCGCGACAAAAAAACATTTTGTGTAATGTTATCAATCACAACAAAGTCGTTACCTAAGCCGTGCATTTTGGAAAAATTAACTAACATAGCGCTCTAATTCGGTTTTGCTCTGTGCTAATCATGCCACAGAGCAGCTAGTAGACAAAAACGTTTATGGTAAAACTTTCTCACCTTGATAAAGGCTTTCAATAGTTTCGCGTTCACGAATAAGATGATGCTGCTGACCATCTACCATAATTTCTGCAACACGCGGGCGCGAGTTGTAGTTTGAGCTCATTGTAAAGCCATATGCACCCGCACTTCGTTGTGCAAGTAAATCGCCTTGTTTAAGCGCTAGTTCGCGGTCTTTTCCTAAAAAGTCGCCGGTTTCGCACACCGGACCCACAATATCAAAGTTGTGAGTAGGTGTTTCGTCGTCGCGAACGGATACCGGAATAATTTTTTGCCACGCTTGATAAAGCGCAGGGCGAAGCATATCGTTCATACCAGCATCTACAATTGCAAAAAACTTGTCTTGGTTTTGTTTAATAAATTCAACTTGAGTGACCAAAATACCTGCGTTAGCTGCAATAGCGCGCCCTGGTTCAAAAATAAGTTCAAGATGTTTGTAGTTAGCTAAGCGTTCGGTAACTTGCGCTGCATATTCACTTGGGTGTGGTGGTTGCTCGTTGTCGTATGGCACGCCTAAACCGCCACCAATGTCTAAGTGAGTTAGCTCAATACCGTTGGTTTTTAGCTCATCAATAAGCGCCATTAATTTATCAAGGGCTTCTAAAAAAGGTCTAACTTGCGTTAATTGAGAGCCAATATGGCAATCTACACCAATTACTTTTAAACCAGGTAAAGCCGCTGCTTGTTGATAAACACTCAGCGCAGTTTGTATATCAATACCAAATTTATTTTCTTTTAAACCGGTAGAAATATACGGATGTGTTTTTGCATCTATGTCTGGGTTTACGCGAATAGAAATAGGCGCTTCTAGGTTAAGCTCGCAAGCCACTTCAGAAATACGCTCAAGCTCAGACGCCGACTCTACATTAAAACATTTAATGCCCAGTTTTAATGCGTAAGCTATTTCGTCAGACGTTTTAGCCACGCCTGAAAAAACCACTTTAGAGGCATCCCCTCCCGCTTTAATTACACGCGCTAGTTCGCCTTTAGATACAATATCGAAACCCGCTCCTAAGCGCGCTAATATATTAAGTACGGCAATATTTGAGTTTGCTTTTACAGCGTAACACACCAAGCTTTTATGATTTTTAGTGGCGTTAGCAAATGCTAAGTAATGGCGCTCAAATGTAGCACGCGAGTATACATAACACGGCGTGCCGTATTGCTGCGCTATGCTTGCTACGCTGACGTCTTCGGCAAATAATTGGTTGTTTTTGTAGTTAAAATAATCCATTTATTGCTCCTGACTTTGCGATGTTTTAGCTTGCTCAGCGGTAGTGGCTGGTTTAGCGGTATTTTGAGGTTGGTTTTGCTCTGTTTGTTGCTCTGGTAAATATAACGGACCGCTTTGTCCGCAGCCAGCTAAGGCGCTTAACAGTACAGTGCTTATTAATAGTCTTTTTAATTGTAAGGTATGTGTCGCTTTCATTAGATTAATACGGTTGCTGGCTTTATAATCGCAGAGTAACAGAATATCTAAAAAATGCAGCTATTCGCGGATGATTTTATTCCTGTTACACTAGCTGCACATTTTTAAAGCTAATTTAAAGCTAAAACGTACCCAATATTAGGCGGCTCGCCTGCAAAGGAAATAACAATGACTGAACACGAATATCACCAATTAGCCGAAGCTCTTATGTTCACTATTGAAGAGCAGGTTGATGATTGCGAAGCTGATTTAGATTATGAATCGGCACAAGGTATTTTAGAAATTATTTTTCCTGATAAAAGTAAAATAGTGATCAATAAGCAAGCACCTCTTCATCAAGTATGGGTTGCGACTAAGTTTAACGGACATCATTTTGAAATGCGTGATGGGTTATGGATTGATAACCGCTCTGGCGCTGAATTTTGGGCGTTTATAAATGAAGCCTCAACTCGCCAAGCAGGCCAAGAAGTTAAGTGGCAATCATCACTATGAGTTTAGAATTTGTAGAATATGCAGCCCAAAGTGAACACAAAGCAACGGTTATTTGGTTACATGGTTTAGGTGACTCTGGGGATGGTTTTGCGCCAGTAGCCCCACAGCTAAATTTACCAAGCGAGCTTGGTATACGGTTTATTTTTCCGCATGCGCCAGTGCAACCGGTCACCATAAATGGTGGCATGGAAATGCGCTCTTGGTACGATATTAAGTCTATAGAATTAGATAAGCGTGCCGATGAACAAGGCGTAAGAGATTCTGCTGCAAAGGTAGAAGAGTTAATTAATAAAGAAATTGCTAATGGCATTCCTGCTAATAAAATAATTTTAGCTGGTTTTTCTCAAGGTGGTGTTGTGTCTTTGCATTTAGCGCCGCGCTTTGAGCAAAAGCTTGGGGGTGTTATGGCGCTTTCTACTTATATGTGTGTGCCACACAAATTTGCTGATGAAGCAAAACATACTGATTTAAACGTATTTATGGCTCATGGTAGCCAAGATAACGTTGTACCGCACAGTGCGGGTAGAAATGCGTTTGAAGTATTAACAGCACATAACATGGATGTAAGCTGGCAAGAATACCCAATGGCTCATCAAGTTTGCGCAGAAGAATTGCAAGCTATTCGCCAATGGTTAATTGCTCGTTTAAGCTAATTTAGGAACCGCTGAGGTCAATATGAGTCAAAAAATAGTTATAAAAGCAAATGTTAAACGCGAATTACAACAGAGCGTACCAACGGTAAGCTACGAGTGGAATTGGCGTCGTATTGTGAGTATTGCTATGTTGGTATTAATGACCTCTGCAGCAGTTGTTTATGGCTTAACCACCTCTGTTAATGCAGAGCAAGGTGAGCACCCAAATGAGCAGGAACAATTCTTAAATTTCAGCAGTAACGCTGAAAACCAAACAAGCGATGAGGTAATGGATGTTGAGCCTCAATCATCAGGAAACAATACCCCTGCTGAGTCTGTAGAGATAACTCAAGCGAGTATTGAACCTTTGTTAGCTGAGCAAAATGAGACTCAACTAAGCATTTCAAGTAATACACCTGCCGAAGTAGACCTTGTAAATAATCCCCCGGCTTTGTTGGCTAACAACGATATTGTTACTGATCAAAGCGAAAGTATTAATACAGAGTTAAACTCAAACCTTGATAATGATGTGCAAGAAGAAACCGCAGAAGCCCAAAACGTAACTGAGCCTGCAAGTCAAAGTGACTTACTTTTAGAGTTAGAAAGTGATGATGGCGCATTGAGTGGCACTGAAGGTTTTTCCTCTACAGCACATGTGGCAAGTGTGGCATTGGGGGCGCAAATAGACACGGGTAAAATTAGTCGCGCGGTACTTACTCGTAAAGTAAGTAAGCGTGAGCCTACTAATGTGTTTGCTGCTGATATTAGGTTAAGCCAGTTTGAGGAAGGGTTATCGTTTTTTAGCGAGATTAAAAACCTTCAAGGCCAGCAAGTTAAGCATGTTTGGTCGTTTGAAGGTGAAACGATGGCTGAAATTACACTTAATGTTACTTCGCCTCGTTACAGAACGTACTCAACAAAAAATATAATGAACACACAAACAGGTCATTGGCGTGTTGATGTAGTTGATGAGCAAGGTAATTTAATTGCCCAAAAAGAATTTAGAATTTTAGCTGACTAAAACTGGCTAAACGCAGTAATTAATTGGATACCCCTATGACAGAAAAAACAAAATTAGTACGCATCGCAACGCGCAAAAGCGCTCTAGCACTTTGGCAGGCCGAATTTGTAAAAGCAGAGCTTGAGCGTTTTCATGCAGATGTGCGCGTAGAATTAGTCCCAATGTCGACGCAAGGGGATATAATTTTAGATACGCCATTGGCTAAAATTGGCGGTAAAGGCTTATTTGTTAAAGAACTAGAGCAAGCCATGTTAGATGGCCGAGCTGACATTGCCGTACATTCTATGAAAGATGTGCCAGTAGAGTTTCCTCAAGGGCTAGCACTGCATACTATTTGTGAGCGTGAGGATCCACGCGATGCGTTTGTATCAAACAATTTTGTTAATTTAAGTGAGCTACCACAAGGCGCTATTGTTGGTACTTCGAGCCTACGCCGCCAGTGCCAAATTAAGGCACTTCGCCCTGATTTAGATATTCGTGATTTACGCGGCAATGTAAATACGCGTTTAGGTAAATTAGATGACGGCCAATATGATGCTATTATTTTAGCGGCTGCAGGGCTTATTCGTTTAGAAATGGAGTCGCGTATTGCTGACTACATTGAGCCAGAAGTGTCATTACCAGCAAATGGTCAAGGCGCTGTAGGTATTGAATGTCGTATTGATGATGAAGTAACCAAAGCATTACTTGCACCACTTGAGCATACACAAACACGTATTCGCGTAAACGCAGAGCGTTCGATGAATCGCTATTTAGAAGGTGGTTGCCAAGTTCCTATTGGTGCTTATGCATTGGTTGATGGCGAACAAGTGCATTTACGTGGTTTAGTTGGTGCTGTTGATGGCAGCGAAATTTTACGTGACGAAGTAACAGGCCATGTAAATGACGCAGAAAAACTAGGTATTGAGCTTGCTAAAAAATTACTAGCTCAAGGTGCAGACAAAATATTAGCTGAAGTTTATAGAGACGCATAAATGACACATATTCTGATAACTCGGCCCGAAGGAAAAGGCGTAGCCCTTGCACAGCAACTTGAGCAAGCGGGTTATCAGGCGTCTTTATTTCCGGTATTAAAAATAACGCATTTAACACCCTCCAGCACTGAGCTTAGTCCGCTATTAAATGCAGATAAAATAATATTTATCTCGCAAGATGCAGTCAGTGCACTTTCGCAATTAAAACCAGATATAAATACCAAAGCGCAGTTTTATGCGGTTGGACAACAAACAGCCGATGTTATATATGAGCAATTTGGTGTGCGCGCAGCAGTACCAAAGCAGTATGATTCAGAAGGGTTACTTGCGCTTAAATCACTCGCCGAGGTGGGTGGCTGTAATATAGTATTAGTTAAGGGCCAAGGTGGCCGCCCTGAGTTAGCTAAAACGCTCAAAGAGCGCGGTGCTTTTTTAAATAATTGTGTTGTGTACAAACGTGAACCGACAGAGAGTATCACCTCTAACTGGACAGACCACTGGAAAAGCCAGAATGTACACGGTATAGTCATAACAAGTAATGCAGCAGTTGATGCTATATTTAAAAGCCTTACTGCACACCAACTACAATGGTTACAACAGTGCCGATTTTATGTTGCTAGCGAGCGTATAGCCGCTTATTTAAAGCTGCAACAGGTAAGTTCGGCTAATATACACATTGCAGCGGGGGCTAGCGATAATGCTATGTTTACCTGCATAAATCAGCAAGGTAGCAACATGAGCGAACAGTCAAAGCCAGTAACGGCAGAAAAAGCCACACCAACAATAGCTAACACGACCTCTGCTAAATCAACTAAGCAAGAGCCTACAGCTACAAAAAATACGGCAGACAAAAGTAAACAAAAAATAAGTAAGGTTGCAGTACTTGCGCTTCTTATTTCGTTAATTGTGGCCTCTGGTGTTGGATACGAGTTTTATCAAAAATTAAATGCTGGTAAGGCGCAAAACCTAGCCGTTAATGAGTTAAGCGAGCAAAATAAGTTACTCACCCAGGAGCTGCAAGCACTTAAATCGGCGCAATCTAATTTGCAACAAGCGCTGTTTAATAGTGAAGAAAAAGTTGCCGCAGCCCTAAATGAAAGTGCAGTTCAAAATCAGCAAGAACTAAAAGCGGCTTTGCAAAAGGCGGAGCAACAAGGCTCATCGTTAAACCCGCAAGAAGTAACCAGCTTACAGCGTATGGCTGAGTTTAAACTATGGGCTGAAAAAGACTACCAAGGCACTAGTGCTGTTTTAAAGCGCTTAGATGGATTACTTAGTGAACATCCAGGAACAGTTGAAGTTCGCCAAGCGATTATGCAAGATATACAAACACTTGATAGCCTTAAACCTGTTGCAACAGAGGCTATTTATTTACAGCTAAACAGTGTACTAAGCAGTATTGACGACTTAGTTTTTAATGCGGTTAATTTACCAGAAGAAGCAGCTGCAATAGATGAAAATGCTTTAAGTGGTGACGTGAGTGATTGGCAGCAAAACTTGAGTAATAGCTGGAATAAAATTGTGGATAGCTTTATTACTATTCGTCAGCACGAAGGTGTTTCCATTGAGCCATTACTTACGGATCAAGAGCGCCATTTAATAAATCAACGAATCAAGCTTAATATAACTCAGGCACAAGATGCACTTATGAGTAAGCAGGCGAGTATTTTCTTTAGCGCCTTAAGTGAAGCAAAACGTTTAGTTGGTGAGTACTTTAAGCAAGACGATGATACAACTAAAACGGTACTTAAAGCGTTGTCTAAACTTGAAAAAGAGCAGCTTAACTTTAATCCAAAAGTAACCTTAAACAGTACACAAAAGGTTAAGGAGTGGGCGCAATGATAGGGCTAATTATTTTAATTGTAGCTATTGTTGTTGTACTAGCGGTTACTCCATTTGTTCTAGATGAAAAAGGTTATGTACTTATTTCATTTAACAATACGACGATAGAAGGCACGATAGTATCGTTTTGTATAATGGCAGTCATTACCGCTGTTGTTTTATATTTAACATATAAGTTAATTCGTTATTTATTATCGATTTATCATAATACTAAGCATGGCTTTTTTGCACGTAGCCAAGAGCGCAAACAAGCAGCTATTGAGCAGGCTCTTTGGAGTGCTATTAATGATGATTACGAGCACGTAGAACAGGCTTTATCGGGTAATAGCGTACCAGATAAGTTTGAAGATATTCGCTTAGCATTACTTGCAAAAGCAGCGCTTGCTAATAATCAAACAGATAAAGCACTTGAGCGTTTATTTGAAATAAGCCCAGAGCATCAATTAAAAGTAGCAAAGCTATGGTTGGCAAGTGGCGATAGTAGCGCGATTGAATCACAAATGCGTATTAGCGCAGAAGCTAAAAAAGCCACCGCACTTGAGTTAAAACTTTATGCAGAAGTATTAGTACAGCAACAACACTTTAGTGCGCTGGAAGACTTTTTGCCGCGTTTACTGCGCAAAAAAGCACTTACTGATGCACAGTGGACGCAGTTATTTAGTGCTTATTTTAATGCGTTAGATGCAGACAAGCTGGGTGAAAAATATAAACAGCTGCCTAAAAAGCTGCAAGCTCATGCCCACACCGCATATTTAATGCAAATGGCGCAAGCAGGTCAATTGGCTGTTATTGAAAGTGACTTAATTAAGATGGTTAAGCATAGTGAGCAACACTTAGAGCTTGCAAATATATTAAGTAAAGCAACAGCAGCCGATGCAGCTAAGTTGCAAATAAGCATTCAAGAACGGCTTAAGAAGGATGATTCAAATAATTCACTATTACTTGCGCTAGCTTGCCTTGCTAATGCTAAGGGTGATTATGACTTAGCAGCTAGAATATTTGATAAAGCACTGAATAGTGAAAATAAAAAACAGTTCTCTGAACAAGCTGTGTTGAGTTATAAAAATAGTGCACAGGCAGAAAAGGCGCTCGTTTTATATCAATAAATGACTACACTATAACTACTTAGCATTTTTTGTAGTTCAGGAGCACAAGCTTTGAGAAAGTTTTTAATATTAACCCTTAGCTTGGCTTGTGCTTACTTCTTTACAGGATACTTTAGCAACTCACTTCTTTCTGTAGATGGCTATGCGGTCGCCTCCTGGCCGCCCTCAGGAATTGCTTTAGCGAGCTTTTTAATTTGGGGACGTAAGTCATTTATTGGCCTTATTATTGGGGCTTTTTGTACTAACTTAATTCATCTTGAACGCACCGTAGATATTTTTCATTTTATTGTTCTTTTACAAGCTATAGGCATTACTTTAGCCTCTGTTTTACAGGCTTGGATTGGCCGACAAATTATAGTGAATGTTATAAAAGCGCCGTTGGATTTATCTTCTTTAAAACACAGTGTTCAAAGCTTAATAGTAGCGGGGCCAATATGTTGTGTTATTGCTGCAGGTGTAGGAACAAGTTTATTAGCATTGAATAATGTGATTCCGACCAATGCTATTTTTGATAACTTTATAGCATGGTGGATTGGCGACAGTATTGGCGTACTTATATTTACACCTTTAGTACTCGCCGCTTTTAATTACACACAAGTACGCCACCGTATGCTGGTAATTTTACCCTCGCTATTAATTTACATACTGATCAGCGTTAGTTTTTATGGCGCTGCTAGTGTTAAAAAAGAAAAAGATATTCAAAAGCAAGAAGCCAAAATACTTTCTGTGCAAAATGCTATAAGCCAAAAGCTTGATGGTATTACTGCTCATTTAGGCTTATTAGCTACATATTTTGCTAGTAGCAGTGACGTGGATTTTAAAGAGTTTAAACAATTTACTTCAAAGCAGTTGGGCTACAGCCAAGAAATTCTAGCATTTGAATGGATACCTTATATACCAGCAAATAAACTCGCAGATTTTGAAATGCATGAAAATCCAGCCACAGGCAAACCTCTATACATAAAAGAAAAGTCACTAGATGGAGCTTGGCAACCAGCAGGTACGCGTAGTAATTACTTTCCAGTAAAGTACGTATATCCCTTAAAAGGTAATGAAGATGTTTTAGGGTTTGATTTAGCTTCTAGTAAAGTAAGAGGTGCAGCGCTTAGCAAAGCGAAAGAGCTTAATGAACTTGCACTAAGTGAGCCAATTAACTTGGTCCAAAATACAGCCGAACACGGTGTGCTTTTTTTATATCCTGTTTTTAGAGAGTCCTCTACCGAAGATGATTTTCAAGGCTTTGTGGCAGCGATAGTCAGTCTGAAACGCTTATCGCAAACACTATTATTTGATCACAACAGCTCAATTTCAGCTAGTTTTTTTGATACAACGGTATCAGGGAAAAAGCAGGCAATTTATATTGCAGATACCGCTAATTCGCAAGCGCTATTTAAAGAATATCAATTGTTGATTGGCAAACGTATGTGGCAGGTTGAGTTATATGAGCCAATAGTTAGAACGTCTTGGTTAGTATATTGGCTTGCACAAATAGTAGGTATGTTGTTTGTGTGGTTATTGATTACATTTTTGATTTCAGTTACTGGTACAAACATACAAATTCGCGAACAAGTGGCCAAGCAAACACATACACTACGCAAAGAAAAACAAAAAGCAGATGAAGCGAGTCATATAAAGGGGCAGTTTTTAGCAAACATGAGCCACGAAGTCCGCACCCCTATTAACGGTATAAAAGGGCTGCATTATTTAGCGCTCCAGCAAAACGATTGGCAACAAGCTAGAAGTTACATAGAGCAAGCAGATGGGGCACTTGGTGTTTTACTGAGGGTATTAAACGATGTGCTCGACTTTTCAAAAATGGAAGCAGGCAAGCTAGACTTAATGCAAGAGCCTATTAATGTAGCGAGTTTAGCGGATGAAATGCTTAATTTACTTCAGTTTGATGCTGACATTAAATCAATAAAGTTAAGTCTCGATTTTGATAAAACATCAAATTTGGTCATTAATACCGATCCAATTCGCTTAAAACAAGTGCTGCTGAATCTGCTCAATAATGCGGTTAAATTTACAGGGGAAGGTGAAATCACTCTGAAAATTTGGCAATCGAAAAAAATGACTTATTTTAGTATTAACGATACGGGTATTGGTATTAGTAGCGAAGCACAGAAACAATTGTTTAAACCGTTTGCACAAGCTGATAGCTCAACCTCACGCCAATATGGTGGTACAGGCTTAGGATTAAGTATTTGCAAAAAACTGGTTGAGTTAATGGGTGGTGCAATTGATTTAGTTAGTTATGAAGGTAAAGGCTCTACATTTACATTTAGTTTGCCGCTAATATCGCCTTTACCAAAGGCAGAGCAAATTCAGCAGCAATACAACGAAATAGACGTAAGTACATTATCATTTACAGGCTATAAATTACTTTTAGTAGAAGATAATCCACTTAATCAGCATGTTGCTAATGCTATTTTAAAAACGAAAGGCTGTATTGCCGACATTGCTAACGATGGTTTTGAGGCCATAGAAAAGCTAGCCGAAAATAGCTACGACATTGTTCTTATGGATATTCAAATGCCAAAAATGGATGGACTCAAAGCAACAAAAGTAATTCGCCGTGATTTAGAGTTAATTGATTTACCCATAATAGGGCTATCGGCGAACGCCCATGACGAGGACGTTAAAAAGGCACTAGCCTGTGGAATGAATGGTTATATTACCAAACCTATTGATGCAAATACGCTTTTTAAAACTCTTTGGCATCACTTATCAGGAAAATAAGCTGTATCATTTTTTTGCACAAAAAGCAGACATATGACCGCTAAAACTTACCGCAAATCATATAGACTTGAAAAATAACTGTATCTGCGTATCATGCGCGCAAATTTAACTAAACTGGGTTGCTATTATGATCAATAGAAAATTACCTTTGCTAGATATTCACCGCCATTTAGACGGTAATGTACGTGCGCAAACCATATTAGAACTTGGTCGACAGTTTAATATAGAGCTACCTGCAGATAACGTTGAAGCATTAATCCCTCATGTTCAAGTTATTGATCCTGAACCAAACCTCATGGCTTTTTTACAAAAGTTAGATTGGGGAGTTACTGTGCTTGGCGACTACGATGCGTGTAGACGTATCGCAATTGAAAACATTGAAGATGCACAAGCACAAGGTCTTGATTATGTGGAGCTTCGATTTAGCCCTTACTACATGGCACAAAGCCAAGGTTTACACCCAGAAGGCGTTGTAGAGGCAGTTGTTGATGGTATTAAATCAGCAACAAAGGGCGCAAATATAAAAGCTAACTTGATTGGTATTTTATCGCGTACTTATGGCGTAAAAACGTGTCAAAAAGAGCTTGATGCATTACTCGCATTTAAAAATGATTTAGTCGCTGTTGATTTAGCCGGTGACGAAATTGGCTTCCCCGGTGAGTTGTTTGTAGAGCACTTTAAACAAGTACGAAATGCGTATTTAGCTTCGACTGTCCATGCTGGAGAAGCACTTGGCGCTCCAAGTATTTGGCAAGCAATTAATGAGTTGGGTGCGAGCAGAATAGGGCATGGCGTTAAAGCAATTGAAGATCCAAAACTAATGGATTATTTACGCGATAACCGTATTGGTATTGAGTCATGCTTAACAAGTAATATTCAAACCAGTACAGTAAACGATTTAACTAAGCACCCACTTAAACAGTTTTTAGATCATGGTATTTTAGCGTGTATTAATACTGATGATCCTGCGGTTGAAGGTATTGAAATTGAGTATGAATATACCGTTGCTGCACCTAAAGCAGGCTTATCTCAAGCTGATATGGAAAAAGCCCAAAAAAATGCGTTAGAAATAGCATTTTTAAGCGATGGCGATAAAAAAGAACTTTTATCACTCGTTAGCGCACGTTAATGTAAGAGCATTAAAAATGCCGCTTTATATAAGCGGCATTTTTGTATCTGCAATTTAGTGTGTTTGGCAGCTTATGTAATTATCGTAAAGTGCTTTAAGTACATCTGCTCGGCTGATCATACCGATTACTTTAATGCCCTCTACAACAGGGTAGTTTTTTGGTTTACCAGGCTGCATCTGCTGTGCAAGCTCAATAATGTTGGTATCGCCGCTGACGGTCACTACCTCTGTTTGCATAAGCTGCGAGACTTTAACCATCCCATCACAAAAATAACTGCTTTGCGTAAGTGGTTTTAACAGCTCTTGCTCTGATATAAATCCAACTAAGCATTTATCTTTATCAAATACTGGTGCGCCAAGTAGTTTAAATTTTTGTAGTTCTGCTATGGCTGTCGTCATTTCTGTATCTGGTGTGATATTTGGCAACTTGCGTTGCATAAAATCTTTTACTTTTGTATTTAGCATTTGGGTCTCTCCCGCTGATGTTCTATACAAAGTATGGTTTATAGATAGGGATTTAGGAAATTGTTTATATTGATGGAGTTGATAGGTTTTAACTATTAAATATTTGTTGTTATAAAAATAAAGGCACCGATTAGGTGCCTTTATTTATAACTGAAAGTAAATTTCAATTATTTGATAAATGCGAATGCATCTGCGTACATGTTTTCACGAATTGCACCATGAGTAATAAAGTCATCCCGGACAATACCTATCATGTCAAAACGACCTGCCATATAAATATCGTATGGTTCTAGTGACACAATATCTTGCATTACTGCTTTGTGTACATAGCCAGTGTGTCCTTGCCAATTAGCAGATGGATTTTCTACTACAGGAATAAACTTAAAGTTCTCATGGCTATCTGCCCATGTTTGCATTTCTGTGTGTGCGTATAAAGCAGATTCTTCTTTTACGCCCCAGTAAAACAATACAGGACGGTCGCATTTTATTTCAGCTAAATGATCAGCCATTGATTTTGCGTATGAAAAACCAGTACCACCGGCAAGTAAAATAATAGGGCGCTCACATTGCAGGCGCAACTGTGAAATACCCAGGCCAGCTTCAATGTCTACTAACTGCCCTGTGATATGGGCGTTTCGTAAATGCTCTAACGATTGCATTGCATACGAATCGGCACCTGAGGCGCCAATATGCAGTTCTATTGCATCGCACTGTGAAGGGCGACTAGCTATAGAAAAAGCACGTTTGTCTTTTTCGCCTAATACGAGTTGCATGTATTGGCCAGCTTCAAAGGTCACAGGTTGTTGTGGCTTTAAAATTACTTTATGAACAAATTCTGTAAGTGGGCTGATAGCTACAACTTCAGCTTTTAATGTTTGCATTTTTTACCTTTTAGCAGCGCTTGTAACAGCAGATACGCAATCGAATAGCTCGATTCTAGCATATCTGCAGGGTTATTTTATAGCCTGATATGTACTTACATATAAACACTTAAACAATATTAAGGCTTTCCCAAATATCATCTACACGGTCTTTGGTGTCTTTATCCATAACAATAGGCTCGCCCCATTCGCGGGTGGTTTCGCCAGGCCATTTATTGGTAGCATCCATTCCCATTTTTGAACCAAGACCTGAGACTGGTGATGCAAAATCGAGATAATCAATAGGTGTGTTCTCTATTAATGTTGTATCACGCGCTGGATCCATTCGGGTTGTTATAGCCCAAATAACATCTTCCCAATCGCGGGCGTTAACATCGTCATCGCAGACGATGACAAATTTGGTGTACATAAACTGACGTAAGAACGACCAAACTCCCATCATCACGCGCTTCGCATGGCCTGGATATTGTTTTTTCATTGTTACAATCGCCATACGATATGAGCACCCTTCAGGCGGAAGGTAAAAGTCGACAATTTCAGGGAATTGCTTTTGTAGTATCGGCACAAACACTTCATTAAGTGCCACACCTAAAATAGCAGGCTCATCAGGCGGACGGCCGGTAAATGTGCTGTGATAAATAGGATCTTTACGATGCGTTAAGTGAGTAACCGTCATTACTGGAAAGTCATCGACTTCATTATAGTAACCGGTATGGTCACCATAAGGGCCTTCTGGCGCCATTTCACCAGGCATTATGTAACCTTCAAGTACTATTTCTGCACTGGCAGGGACTTGTAGGTCATTTGAAATAGATTTTACAACTTCGGTTCTGCTGCCACGTAATAAGCCAGCGAATGCATATTCGCTTAGAGTGTCAGGTACAGGCGTTACGGCACCTAATATAGTGGCAGGATCGGCACCTAATGCTACCGATACAGGGTAGGGTTGCCCTGGGTTTTCTTTACACCATTCTTGAAAATCAAGCGCGCCACCACGATGTGACAACCAGCGCATAATTATTTTATTTTTGCCTAATAATTGCTGGCGATAAATACCTAAATTTTGGCGCTTTTTATAAGGCCCTTTAGTAACGGTAAGGCCCCAAGTAATTAATGGTGCTGCATCACCTGGCCAGCAATGTTGAATAGGTAATTTAGTTAAATCTACATCATCACCTTCTAAAACTACTTGTTGGCAAGGCGCTTTTTTTACTTCTTTTGCAGGCATATTAAGCACTTGCTTAAAAATAGGTATAGCGCCTAGTGCTTCTTTAATACCCTTTGGTGGATCAGGTTCTTTTAAAAAAGCGAGTAGCTTACCCACTTCGCGAAGCTCGCTAACATCTGTTTGGCCCATGCCCATTGCTACGCGTTTTGGTGTACCAAATAAGTTGGTAAGCACCGGCATATCGTAGCCTTTTGGGTTTTCAAATAATAACGCCGGGCCTTTTGCACGTAAGGTGCGATCAGATATTTCGGTCATTTCAAGATACGGGTCGATTTCTTGGGTGATACGTTTAAGTTCGCCTTTTTTTTCAAGCAAATCGATAAAATCACGTAGATCTTTATATTTCATTGTGGGCCGCTATTAAGCAAAAGAGTTAAAGTATTATACCCATTTCATGCAAGGCAAGTCATTACTTGCACTTAAAACTTAAAGCGCTCTACGGCACTCGTTAAAGAGTGTGCAAGTTGGTTTACGTCTTCACTTTCGCTTGCTAGGGTTGTCGCGTTTTGGGCATTCAAGGTTGCTTGCTCTGTCACCTTTGCCATTATTTGTTGAATGTCGCCACTGTTAGTCAATTGCTCATGTGATGCATGAGCAATTTGCTCACTCATCTGATTAACAGACAACAATGTGCTTTTAATACGCTCTACGGCTTTATTTAGTTCAGTGCTGTTTTTAACACATTGCTTGGCTTGGTGTTGGCCATCAGTAATGTGTTCTTGAGTTGTTTTAGTGTGTTGTTGCAATGTTTGGATCATGGTGTTTATTTCGCTAGTCGAGGTTTGTGTACGAGCAGCTAATGATCGAACCTCATCAGCAACTACAGCAAACCCGCGTCCGTTTTCACCCGCTCGCGCTGCTTCAATTGCAGCATTAAGTGCTAGTAAGTTAGTTTGCTCGGCAATGCTACTAATTGTTTCAACAATGGCTTCAATAAGCTGGGTGTACTGTGCGAGTTCTTCTGTGCTGCCTACTGCTTTATCAAGGCGCTGCAATAAAGTTTCTATACTTAGACTATTTTGATTAGCAATCTCGTTTACATCATTTGCAAATTGCGATGCGTTTGTTATTTCACTTGATGTTTTATCTGCTTGCTCATAAACCGCTTGTGAGTTGGTTAGCATATTGTGTGCAAGCGATGTTGCCTGCGCGCTTCGCTCTAACTGCTGTTGTGCAACAACCGTCATTTGCTGACCTTTTTCACTGGTTTTAATAGCGCTGCGGTCTAGCTCGTGGGCGTCACTACTAATCGCACCAATTAGGTTAGTAAGGTCTTCACTGAGTTTATTTATGTTATTTAGCAAAGTACCAAATTCATCCTTACTACGTGGGTGGCTTCGCTTTGATAAATCACCTGAGGCGATTCGGGCTAAATCGCGGTTTACTTTTTTAAGCGGTTTTAGCATTGCGCGAGTTGTAAAAATAGAGATAGCGATAATCAATATAATTAAAACAATCGTAATAATTACTACAGAACTAATCCCTGTATTTATGGCGGCCTTTGCATTAGTTTGTAAGGCATTAAAGCGCTCATCAGCCAATTTATTAAGTTCAATAAGCTGACCTTCTGTTGTTATAAATTGCTGTTGAAAGTGTTCAAAATTTTGAGCCGCAGCAATAGCACTTTTGAGTACTTTATTTTGTTGGGCATAAATTCCTGTATCGTTGTTAAGTAACTCTCTTAATTGATTAAACTTAGTCGTTAGATTTTTAGCATTAAACGCATTATTAAAAGGTAGCGCTTGTTGCTCTAAATAGGTGAAATTAGGTTGGATGTTATCTAGTAGAAATAGAGTATCTTGCTGATGGCTATTTAAATCATTGATACTTGTAGTTTGAGTAATGCTTTTTATATTATTGCTTAAGTTAAACAATAAATCGTCTATACGGGTCGCTGTTCCAAACATAGCATTAAGTAACGCCTGCTGTTTTACAGGCACTTCTAAAAGTTCTATATCAAGTAAGTTAGAACTTAAATTGTAAAGTTGCTCGTTAAACGTTGCTGATAATTCTATGGTGGAATTTTGCGCTACAAACTTACGCTCTTTAGCGCTAAACATTGCGACACTTACTTCAGTCAGTTGCTCGAAACCTGCGTTGGTACTGGTGAGTAAATTTTGCATTGTTATTTGTTGATTTAGTTGAGTGCTTAACGAATTGAGCATATCGCTAAATTGTTGTTGCTCAACTTGCGCCTGTTTTTTATTCTGTTGAAGTAAATCAAGGTTTGCTTGGCTGTAAGCTAAGGCGTTAAATTTGGTAATAGACAGTAATGATAGCCTTAAATCTTTGCTGAACTGTTGTACCGGAACCGCTAATTTTTCGGTTCGGGTATTGTTAACGCTAATTTTGTTTAATGACCAATAAAAAAATACACTACTTGTTAGCACCAATATGCCAATGGCTGTAAAGGCTAAAATTATTTTATGTTTGATCGCAATTGAACGCATAACTTCATCACAATAATGGGTCTTTAATTATTGTAGCATTATTGTAATTTATTGGTTGTTTTTATGTTAGGCCTTGGTGCACTGTCTTTTTTTACCTGCAATGATTAACATGGCTTCATTGCCCTTACCCCAAAACAGTACCTCTTCATTTATATATTTATTCCCTGAGGCACTTTTTTCGTGATTAAGTACATGCACTTTATTGTTAAAGATAAGTTCGGCTTCAGAATTGTTAATGATGTTGAGTTTTACGCTCTCATCATCGCATTGGTAAGCAGTACTGGTTTTTAAATCACTACAAGCGGTTAAGCTTAGTAAAATAGCGATTAATGCTAAATATACTTTCATTTTTCCTCCCATCTTCTTTAAGCGTTAGTTAAAACATAGGGCAAAATTTTAATCTAATGTAAGAATAACAAAGCAAAATTAACCGTTGGTGAAAGTAGCGCTTTAAGTTATGTTTATAGCAATATTTTTTGAGCTCGGAAGCTTTATGGCAGGTACTAACCTTTTAACGTTATTAGATGATATAACCACTTTACTTGATGACATTGCGACAATGAGTAAGGTTGCAACAAAAAAAACAGCGGGTGTATTAGGCGATGACTTAGCGCTCAATGCGCAGCAAGTTACAGGTGTAGCAGCAGAGCGTGAATTACCGGTTGTTTGGGCTGTGGCAAAGGGCTCATTTTTAAATAAAGCGATACTCGTACCCGCTGCTTTATTAATAAGCGTATGGCTGCCTTGGTTAATAACACCGCTTTTAATGATGGGTGGTTTGTTTTTATGTTTTGAGGGAGCTGAAAAAGTATTTGCTAAGTTTTTGCCTCATAACAGTGAAGCGGTAGACGAAGATGAAAAGTTAGATTTAGTTGAGTACGAAAAACAAA
Source organism: Pseudoalteromonas sp. SR43-5 (assembly GCF_014163835.1). Taxonomy (NCBI): domain Bacteria; kingdom Pseudomonadati; phylum Pseudomonadota; class Gammaproteobacteria; order Alteromonadales; family Pseudoalteromonadaceae; genus Pseudoalteromonas; species Pseudoalteromonas sp. SR43-5. The sequence goes on along the minus strand of NZ_JACJEA010000028.1, from coordinate 15,333 downwards.
AAATAAAAGGGGCAATAAGAACCGACTTTATTCTTTCTGCCGAAATTATTGTGATTACTTTAGGTACTGTGGCTGGTGCTACATTGTTTAATCAAGCTTTAGTGCTTTGTGTTATCGCAATTATAATGACTATTGGTGTTTATGGCTTAGTGGCCGGTATTGTAAAACTGGATGATGCAGGGCTTTATTTACTCAACCAATCAAAGGTAACAGCTAATAAATTTAAAGAATTACTTGGGAAAGGCTTACTCGCAGCAGCGCCTAGGTTGATGCAGTTTTTAGCATTTGCGGGCACCATCGCGATGTTTTTAGTAGGCGGCGGGATTTTAGTACATGGTGTTGAGTTACTGCACCATACTCAAGTCGATGTAACAAACTATGCCCAATCTGTTGCTGGCGGTACAGGAGAAGTATTAGCTCCTCTATTGTTTGATGGTTTGCTAGGCGTGATTGCTGGCTTAGTTGTCGTGCTTATACATGTAGGTTATACAAAGTTATTTAAAAAATAATTCCAAGCTGGCGTACTTGTTGCGCCAGCTATATTGAAATTCACTCATTCACAGCTAGCTATTTTACAAAGAGATTCCAATTCAAATTGTGCTTTAGTATTTTTTTGCTCAATGGCCTTTTTATACCAATAAATAGCTTGCTGTTGATCCTGATCTATTCCCTGACCATCACGATACATTTGCGCTAAATTTAATTGCCCCCATTGAGAGCCCGCTTCAGCAGCTTGTTTAAAGCTATTAAATGCTTCAACAAACAAACCATCTTTAAAATAAATAATGCCTTGTTGATTGTTTTTATCGAGCTTTAAGCCTTTATATAGTGGCTTAGGTTTGGGAGGATGCATCACAAACCCACCATAAAGGATGTTGGCATAGGGGCGCAGCACGTCGTAAATAGCTTCGTCGTTGTAAAGGCGTGCTACTTCATCACGAGGGAGGGTGATTGTTTTAGTGGAAAAGTAATTGTCTTGAATTAGCTGGCTAGTACGCATTGCCAAAGTAATACTATTATTACGTTTATAGCTGTAGTTGCTTATCTGAAAGGTAATAAATTGTTCGTCAAAATTTAAAATTTGAGCAATTCTTAAATTGGTTAAGGTCCAGGGCTCGTGTGTAAATTTGTCGGCGTGTACTAAGTAAGTATCATATATTTTAGGCGTATTTAAATAGCCTTCCTTTCGAGTCTCGCTATTAAGGTGCTGTTGATAAAAAAATAAAACAATCAAAAGTAATAAAAATACACCAATAAAGTATTTAGGTAGGCTTAGTTTTTCTATTAACGGTAGTTGCGTTATTTTTACAGGTTCGCTTTTTCCGCATTGATAGCACTCGCGTTTATAACTTAATTTTAAGGCAAACATAGGTAAAATACTAAACCGTAAATAGCGGCTTTTATTTACTAAATGATAGGCGTCGCTTTGACAATGAGGGCAGCGTGTTGTTTGTGCAAAATATGGAAATGATTCACTCGTGTTGAAAAGTAACATAAAGCACGCTCCTTGTTTAATTACCTAAAGGTAAAACAAGAAGCGTGTTAGTTAAAGCTACAAACTGTAAGTAAGTATGTCTGTTATTACTTATTTTGAGCTTTAGGCTTAATTGTTGTTTTTGCATCAGCAGCCATTAGAGCAAATACAGCGTATGCAGCGGTATTTTGACGAAGCTTAGTAGGTGTTACTTTATCAAGCGTATCGTCAGCTGTATGGTGGTAATCAAAGTAATCTGTTCCATCTTGAGCAAGTTCAAAAATAGGTGCTGAGGTTGCTGCTTTAAGTGGAATTAGATCAGGGCCACCATTCGCTTGGTTTTTACCAATATGCTCAATATTTAACGGCGAAAGTTCTTTTGCAATAGCACGCACTACAGGAAGTGACTCTGCGCTTACGTTCGATTCAAAAGCATATACAACATCAGCGCCAAAATCAGACTCAGCTGCTGCAACAATATTGCTTAGCTCGTTTTTATGCTTTGCAAAATAGGCTTTTGCACCCCAAAGGCCTAGCTCTTCGGCTGCAAAAAGTACCACACGAATACTGCGCTTAGGACGCTTTACATCGCTAATATGTTTAGCGGCTGCCATTGTTAGCGCAACGCCTGCACCGTCATCTAGCGCGCCAGTCCCTAAGTCCCAAGAATCTAAATGCCCGCCAATTAATACATATTGCTCAGGGTTTTCGGTACCATTAAATTGGCCAATAACGTTATAACCTGTGCCTTCACCAAGGCTTTCGGTTTGCACATTAATATTTACCGATACGTCTTTATCTAAAGCAATGAGTCGTGCAATCTGATCGGCATCTGGGTTAGCAATGGTTACATTAGGTATTTTTGTAACACCTTCTTTGTAGTAACTACCGCCAGTGTGTGCAAAACGATGATGACCAGTACTTACCGAGCGCATCATGTAGGCAACAGCGCCTTTTTTAGACGCTTCTATAGCGCCTGTGCCACGTGCTTTTACAGCAGGTCCGTAACCATTCCCATCTATATCGCGGTTCATGCGGTAATTAATATACGCAATTTTACCTTTTAGGCTATTTGCAGGTGCTGCAATTAACTCATCAAGTGTTTCGAATAAGACTACTGGCGCTGTGATCCCATCTTTAGGCGTGCTTATACTGTTACCTAATGCAGTTAAATGTAGAGGTTGCTCGCTTGGTGTTAGTATTTTTCCGCTTTCGCTATAACGGCGCCATTCAGGAAAAGTCGCTTCTTCAAGCCATACTTTATCAAAACCAAGCTCATTAAATTTAGCTTTAGCCCATGCCACTGCTTTTTTATCATTTTCAGTACCAGGTAAGCGAGGGCCAACCTCAGTTGTTAATGACTCTAGTAATTTATAGCTTAGATCACTATTTAGCGCAGAGGTGCGCACTTCATTGACTTGTTGTAATTGCTTTTGGGTAAATTCGGCGTTGTTAGCGTTTGCAGCCATACTGCTAGTAAGCAGCAGTGCGGTAATTAATTTTTTCATTTGGGTAAGCCTTTTTAATAATTAGCGCTATTAGAACATGTAACAAACATGATAAAAAATAGATGAGATGAATAGGCTTTGTAATAGGTTTAATGCTGTTAGGTATAAAAGTTTAGATATAAAAAAGCCCGCGTAAATGTACGCGGGCTATCTTTTAACACTGTTATTTAAGGCATTTATTTAAAAGCTAAATTGCGCTGCTAAACGAAGATTTGTGCCCTCGCCAATAGTTACATTACTCGTGCCGCCACCACCTAAATAGCTTTTATCAAATAAGTTTTCGATGTTAAGACGTAAATTAATATCGGTATTGCTTAAGTTAAACTTATAAGTGGCGCCAACATCAACACGTGTATATGCATCTTTAGTAATTGTATTATCGCTATCTGCAAAGCGCTCGCCTTCGTAAAAAGCGCCAGCGTTAATGGCAATGGCGTCGTTTAATTCATAACGAGTCCAAAGTGATGCCGACCATTTTGGTGCATCGGTAGGGCGTTTACCTTCCAATACTTCATCGCGTTCAAAGTTAGCATCTAGATACATAGTTGATGCCATAACAAATAAGCGGTCGGTAGCAGCACCTTGTGCGCTTACTTCAACACCTTTATGGCGTTGTTCACCCACTTGGTTTGTTTCACTTGTGAATGAGCCAATAGGCGTCTCAAGCTGTTCGCTAACAAGTGTGCCTTCTTTACTAATATCAAAAATTGCACCTGTAAGCAGTAAACGGTCATCAAATAATTGCCATTTAATACCAATCTCTCTTTGCTCTGAGGTAATGGCATCTAGCTTCATGCCATTATTTACATCGGTTTCATCAATCAGAGTTTCACTACCTTGAGGCTCAAAACCTTCTGAGTAACTTGCATATATAGTTGCCGAAGTATTTGGATGATAAAGCACACCTACCTTTGGTACAAATGACTCGTTATCTGCACCTTCTCGAGTTTGCTTATCGTAACGGCCACCTAGCGATAATTGCCATTGTGGTGAGAACGAAATTAAGTCCTGAACGTAAATACCGTAATAGTCGTATTCAGTTTCGCTTACTGTATCATCTGTTTTATAACTTACAGATGGGCGTGATGGTTCTGCTTGTCCTGCAGAAAAATCAAAGTAGTCAGCAGAAGTACGGCGTTGCCCGTAGTAGTAATCTAGCGAGTTTGCGCCAATTAAAAACTGATGCTGTAAGCTACCTGTTTTAAATTCACCAATAAAATCAATAAATGCAGTTTTAAATTGCCAATCGTCAAAACGGTCGTAAGGACGAGATTCATAGCTGTCACCTTCAGCAAAGCTACTAGGCATGCGAGGTGCTGACTCAAAGCGTTGACGTTCAAACGTTTGTTCGTTATAGCCAAGTTTTACTTGCCAGTTATCGGTTAAAAATACTTCTAGGTCTACACCTAGGTTTTCTACGGTAATATCGGTAAACGCCCAAGACATATCACGGATTGTTTTATCGCTACCAATTACATTAGCATTATCGTCTATCCATGCGCCAGTATCTAAACCTGCTTCGTCATCTGTGCGGTCGTAATGCACACGTACTAATGCGTTATCGCTAATATCGTAATCTACAATTAAAGCACCTAAAAAGCGGTCGCGTTCACGATTTTCACCGTTTTGGTACTCACGCCAGTAGTCAACGTCTTGCTTTACTAAAATCCCGCGAGCACGTAAATCTTCCGATTCAGTCAAGGCACCTGCAGCATCAACCATAAAGCGGGTTGAGCCATGCTGATCTACATCGGCACTGGCATTAAATAGTGTTTGTGCTGTAGGTTTTTTAGTTACCATGTTAACCAAGCCACCCGGGCCTGACTGACCATATAAAATACTTGATGGGCCTTTAATTACTTCAACTTGCTGCAAAATTTCGATTGGTTGCTGATAGTGCGACCAATGCTGATGACCGTCGCGTAAATAACCTGTCGATGAGCTCAGCTCAAAGCCGCGTAAGTTAAATACCTCACGATTTCGTTGTTGTGAGCCTGCAGTTAAGCTTGCGTCATTTGTGAGTACTTCGCCAAGTGTAGTGGCAAGCTGTTCGCTAATAATAGTGTCGGTTATTACAGTGACAGATTGTGCAGTTTCAAGTAATGAAGCTGATGTTCTCATTGCGCCATTAGCGTTATCTACTTTGTAATCGTTAAAGTAGCTACCCTTTACTTCTATGCGTTCAAGGTCGGTAGTGTTTGCATATGTGCTTGTCGTAATGCTTGCTAATAGAGCTATGTAAATAGAATTCAGTTTCATTAATTGCTTCCAGCGCAGGTATGTAAAAAACAATCGCGATCTTAATGCAAACTACTATCATTTTCAACACCTTTCATTAACATGTTTTATAATGTGTTTGTTAATGGTTGCCAATTACGAATTCTGCTATTATGAGCAGCATATTAGTGGGGCTTTCTCCCATGTTATTTTATTGCTATGGAACTTACTGTGACTTCAACTGCTTTTTCATCTTTGGCTTTACCGGCTGGACTCGTTGATAACTTATCAACCCTTGGCTATGCCCACATGACACCTGTACAAGCGCAAAGTTTGCCGCCTGTACTTGCTGGTAAAGACATCATTGCTCAGGCAAAAACCGGTTCAGGTAAAACTGCTGCGTTTAGCTTGGGTGTGTTAGCTAAATTAAATGTAAAACGCTTTCGTATTCAATCTTTAGTCTTGTGTCCGACTCGTGAACTTGCCGAGCAGGTTGCAGTTGAAATGCGTAAATTAGCGCGCGGCATTCATAACATTAAAATATTGACGTTATGTGGTGGTGTTTCAATTGGCCCGCAAATAGGTTCACTTGAACATGGTGCGCATATTATTGTTGGCACGCCAGGGCGTGTTGATGACCATATTCGTAAAGGTACTCTACGTTTAGATGATGTGGAAACATTGGTGCTTGATGAAGCCGATCAAATGCTTGATATGGGTTTTCAAGACACACTTGATGCAATTATTGAGCGTATTCCACAAAATCGTCAAACATTGTTATTTAGTGCTACATTCCCAAGAGCCATTGAAGCAATTGCTAAGCGTGTACTTAAAAACCCAGAAATGGTTAAAGTAGAAGAAGAGCAAGCCAAAAGCACAATTAAGCAGTACTTCTACAAAATGGATAACAATAAGCAGCGCTATCCAACGCTTAAGTTATTACTTCTTAAATTTACACCACAAAGCTGTGTTGTATTTTGTAATACCAAAGTAGAAACTCAACAAGTGTGTGATGATTTAGCTGACGAAGGCTTCAGCGCTGTTGCATTGCACGGTGATTTAGAGCAACGCGATCGTGAACGTACGCTAATTCACTTTTCAAATAAAAGCGCTTCAATACTTGTTGCAACCGATGTTGCTGCACGAGGTTTAGATATTGATGACATGGATATGGTTATTAACTACCATTTAGCACATGACACGCAAACACATGTTCACCGTGTTGGCCGAACTGGGCGTGCTGGTAAAAAGGGCATTGCTTGTTCTATTTACGGTGAAGCTGAAGCGTTTAAAATTGCACAAATTGGCGATCATTACGAGCGTGATATTACTCCAGAACAAATGCCGCCGTTTAATTTATTAGATAAACCGCCGTACCGCCCTGAAATGGTTACTTTGATGATTGATTCAGGTAAAAAGCAAAAAGTACGTGCAGGCGATATTCTTGGTGCTCTAACAGGTAAGGATGGGGTTGCAGGTCGTCAAGTAGGTAAAATTAACGTACTTGATAACGTAGCATTTGTTGCTGTTGAACGTAACTCATCAAAACCAGCACTTCGCAAACTAACCGAAGGCAACATTAAAGGGCGTAAAATACGCGCTCGTCGCCTTACTCGTTAATTTAAACCGCTAAATTAACAAATTAGCGAGCAGCTACCTTTAGCTGCTCGTATTGTAATTTTATTTTTTTAAACTTAACTTCACAACCATTTGGTTTATCTGGGTGCATCTGTAATGCAAGTTGTCTCCAGCGCTTTTGAACGTTTTTAAGAGTGAAATTTTCAGGTAACTTCCATTCTAAAGCCAACGCTTTAAATTCATTGTCATTTAATACTTGTTGTGGTGATGTCGTTTTAAACTGACGCCAAAAACTATTCAAAAGCTCATCAATTTTCTCTTCACCGGTATCGTAATTACGCCAATCTAAATAATAATCTCGCAAATTTTCGTTCGTTGTTACTAAACTATTATCTTCTTTTTCTAAAAGCTCGATATGCAGAGTTGAAATGAGTAAACTTTGAGGGCGTAATTGTGCCTGCAGTTGGTACAATGCATTCATAATTAAAAAGTTACGTTTAAATAAATCACGTTCAGGGCTTTTATCGAGTGTTGTTATTGCGCTGCGGTTTGTCAGTTCTGCTGCTAAAGTATGAACTTGCCAAACCTGCCTTGTTAATATCAGCTCAAAAATCTCATCAATCAGTGGGTTAAGCATTGTTTAGGCCCTAGTAGTTAGTGTATCTTCAATAAAGATTACACTGATATAAGTAACGGTTTGAAGGATTAAAATTATGCTGGGCAAGTTTAAATGCCTCTTATTTACTATATGCTGTGTACTAATAGCTCCTAGCTATGCCCAAAATAGTGATTCGTTATTTGAGCAATTCAAAAACGAAGTGCAGTGGGAGCCTAAATTACAATTAGCAAATACGTTACTTGCTAATAAAAACGTTTCTAAAAAAGAGCGTGTCGCTGTTTATTCGGCATTAGGTAATAGTGCGTTATCGGCTGATAATTTTAAAGAATCTTTACACTATTTTAAATTATTAGAAAAAAACACTTCAGATACTTTCTTTCCTGACGAGCACTTTCGTGCAATAAAAATGCAAGGTGTAGCACTTTTTTATCAAGGCCTATTTCAAAAGGCCATAAGTGAATATACCCGCACCCTAGTATTAGCTGAAAAAAATGAACAACTACTTGAACAAGCAAATTTACTAAATAATATTGGTTTGGCTTATTTTAATATGAATAAGCTAGGCGATACCCTAGAGTTTTACTTAAAGGCAAAAGCTATTTACGAAGCGCACGGTAGTGAGCAAGATCAAACCGACATATTACTTAATATAGCAGGCGTTTATATACGCTTATCACGCTACGATAGTGCATTTAGTCTTTATCAAGATGTACTTAAAGTTTATCAGCGGTTAGATGATAAAAGTGGTATTGCGCAGGTATACAACAATATGGGTGTTGCTCATATGGAGAGTAATCAATTTGACTTAGCACTTCATTATTACCAGCTAGCGCTGCGTTATTATATTTCAGCCAATGATTACAATAAGTTATCTACGCAATATACTAACTTGGCAAATACTAATTTAGTGTTAAAAAAAGTAGATGAAGCGTACGAGCAAGCTAAATTAGGTGAGTACTATGCGCTTAAAATAGGTAACCATAATTTAGAGCTTAATGCGCTACATGCGCTTGGTAAAATTCAGTTTGTTAAAGGCAACTTAGAAGAGGCGAAAATAAGTTTAGATAGAGCTATTTCACTTGCTCACGAATATGGCAGTGAGCGAATAATTAGGGAGGGTTTAGGGACTAAAGCACTACTTGAAGCCAGTAAAGGCGATTATTCAAGCGCAATGGCCTTGCAACAAGAATATATTAGTGAGCTACGAAAGCTCAGAAGTACAGCAATTATAAATGCACTAGCGGTACTTCAGCATCAATTTAAAGCAACACAATTAAACCAAGAAATAGAAAAACTTAAACAAGATCGACGTGTGCAAGAGCTAAAAATGTCGCAGCGTTCTCAGCTTACTTTATTCTCTTTTTTACTATTACTTTTGGTTGTTGTAACTGGTATTGCGCTTTACCGCCGTGGCGCAGAAAAACGCGCTAAGCAGCAGTTAACAGAGCAAGTTACGCAGCGCACTGCCGAGTTACAGGCAATAGCACAGGAGCTAAGAGAAGCTAACGATGTTAAAAGCCAGTTTTTGGCCAATATTAGCCACGAAATCCGCACTCCACTAACGGCTATTTTAGGGCAAACAGATGCTTTAATTAATGAATTATATGAGCCTGAGTCACTTAAAGATGAATTAAGAGTAATTCAGCGCCATAGCGACCATTTAAAAAGCTTAATAAACGACGTGCTCGATTTAAGTAAAATTGAAGCTAATAGGTTAGAGTTAAATATTTCGTGCTTTGATATTGTAGAGCTTGTAAATGACATACATGCAATGTTTATCACTCAAGCAAAAGCAAAAAATTTACGCCTCATTTTAGACAATCAAGTGGGTAATGAGTTTTACACTAAGCTGGATTTAATACGCGTAAAACAAATTCTTATAAATTTATGTGCTAATGCTATTAAGTTTACTCACGCTGGCCAAATCATTATTGCTTTAAATAAGAGTGAACAAGGGCTAGTGATTATTGTAAAAGATACCGGTATTGGTATGAGCTCTAAACAGTTAAAGCTTATTTTTGAATGCTTTAGCCAAGCTGATAACAGTATTAGCCGTCGCTTTGGGGGGACAGGGTTAGGCCTTAGCTTATCGCAACAATTAGCCGCGATGATGGGCGGTTATATCAGTGTACAAAGCGAATACAAAAAGGGCAGTCAGTTTTCGTTCTTTTTACCGTGCGCAGAAGTAAATAAATCGCAAAGCCTGATTGAAACTCAAAGTGCTCCAAAGGTAAATAAGCAATTGGCAGGGCGTGTTGTACTTGCAGAAGATCACCCTGATAATCGAAGGTTAATAAGCCGCTATTTACGTTCAATGGGGCTCGAGGTTATTGCCGTTGAAAACGGTGAGCAAGCGGTAGAGCAGTGCTTAAAAGAGTATCCTGATTTAGTGCTACTCGATATTCAAATGCCTGTGATGGATGGGCGTTCTGCTTTTCAGCTATTAAAACAGTGTGGTTTTGAGCGGCCTATTTTTGCTTTAACTGCAAATGCTATGAGTCATGAAGTGGATGGCTATTTAGAGTTAGGGTTTAGTGGTTACTTAGGTAAACCGATAGATAAAGAGTCATTTTATAAAGCGCTTTCCAGCCACCTACATAATGCAGAAGATCAGCCAATTACAAAGCAAAATGAAGTTGATATGAGCGATCTTGTCATTAGTTTTAAGCAAAGCTTTGCTTTGGAGAGTGAAACGATTACTCAGCATTTCATAAGTGAAGATTTAGCCGCGCTACAAAAAGATAGTCATCGCATTTTAGGAGCGGCGCAAATGTTTGGTTTAGATGAAATTGCGCAATCGGCTCAAAGTTTAGATAGAGCCCTTTTACGCAGGACCCAAAAAAGTAGTGCGAATGACTTTAAAGCGCTCGTTGATACGCTGCAGAGTGTACTTAAAAAGTATAACGAAAGTTAAACTGTGTTTAATCCAGACATAAAAAAAGCGCCTTAGGCGCTTTTTTTATTCAGCTAAAACGCTTTATTGGCGTCTCATCGAATCAAAAAATTCATCATTGGTTTTGCTCATCGATAGTTTATCGATTAAGAATTCCATTGCATCAATTTCTGACATGTCATGAACAATTTTACGTAAAATCCAAAGCTTTTGAAGCTCATCTGGTTTTGTTAGTAATTCTTCACGACGAGTGCCTGAACGATTAAAGTCGATAGCAGGGAATACACGTCTTTCCGCAATTTTACGGTTAAGGTGAAGTTCCATGTTACCAGTACCTTTAAACTCTTCGTAGATAACTTCATCCATTTTAGAGCCGGTATCGATAAGCGCTGTAGCTATAATTGTTAAGCTACCACCTTCCTCAACGTTACGTGCAGCACCAAAGAAGCGCTTAGGTTTATGTAATGCGTTAGCGTCAACACCACCAGTAAGTACTTTACCTGATGAAGGAATAACGGTGTTATAAGCACGTGCTAAACGAGTGATTGAATCCAATAAGATAACAACATCTTTTTTATGTTCAACTAGGCGTTTTGCTTTTTCGATAACCATTTCGGCAACTTGTACGTGACGAGAAGCTGGCTCATCGAACGTTGATGCAATAACTTCACCTTTAACTAGGCGTTGCATCTCAGTTACTTCTTCCGGACGTTCATCAATAAGTAAAACCATTAATGTTACATCAGGGTGATTATGCGTAATTGATTGTGCAATGTTTTGAAGTAGCATTGTTTTACCCGCTTTTGGCGGAGCTACTAACAAGCCACGTTGGCCGCGGCCAATAGGAGATGCTAAATCAAGTACACGGGCTGTAATATCTTCTTTACTGCCGTTACCACGTTCCATGCGAAAACGTTCGTTTGCATGTAGTGGAGTAAGGTTTTCAAAAAGAATTTTAGTTCGAGAGTTTTCAGGTTTATCAAAGTTAACTTCATTTACTTTGAGTAAAGCAAAGTAACGTTCACCGTCTTTAGGTGGACGAATAAGGCCTGAAATTGAATCGCCAGTACGCATGCTGAAACGGCGAATTTGGCTAGGTGAAACATAAATGTCATCTGGCCCAGCTAAGTAAGAGGCTTCTGATGATCTTAAGAAGCCGAAACCATCTTGTAAAATCTCTAATACACCGCCGCCGAAGATATTCTCTCCGCCTTTGGCATGGGATTTAAGAATGGCAAAAATGATATCTTGCTTTCTTAAGCGGGCTACGTTTTCGAGCCCCATGGACTCAGCTAAGTCTACAAGCTCTTTAATCGACTTGTCTTTTAATTCGCGTAAATGCATATTGGTGGGTTCTTTATTACAGTTGTCATACTCAAAATCGCTTTGATCGTTGAGTGAGGTTTGTTGAATATAACTAAGGATTAGTTGGCTTTATAAACTAGCAGTTCACTGGCAAAGCGTCCAGTCTTTATACAAAATAAATTTAAAAAAGGGCAAAAAAGCCCTTTTTATTGTTCTAGCTTACCGTTAGATGTTGTTTTCTAAAAACTCGATAAGTTGAGTTTTTGAAAGAGCACCTACTTTCGTTGCAGCTACTTGGCCATCTTTAAAAAGAAGTAAAGTAGGGATACCACGAATACCAAACTTTGGCGGTGTGCCAGCATTTTGGTCAATATTTAATTTAGCAACAGTCACACGGCTGTCGTATTCATCAGCAACTTCGTGAAGAATAGGGGCGATCATTTTACAAGGTCCACACCATTCAGCCCAGAAATCTACTAGTACTGGTTTGACTGATTGTAATACGTCAGCTTCAAAGCTATCGTCAGTAATTTGGATTATTTTCTCGCTCATTGCGCTCTCCGATTTAGTTAGGCGAAATATTTAGTGCGTATTTAAACACTCTTGTTTCTTATTGCAAGTTTAAACGTTATGCTTAAACGCTATGACTAAGACACATTTAACCGATAAAAAGTTTTCAGACTTTGCTATCGCACCGGAAGTGGTTGCCGGTTTAACCGAGAATGGGTTTGAATATTGCACACCTATTCAAGCAAAATGCCTACCTTTTATTTGTGATGGACGCGATATCGCGGGCCAAGCTCAAACGGGTACAGGCAAAACGTTGGCGTTTTTAACCGCCACGTGCCATCGGTTATTACAATCTAGCAAAGCACCTAGTAAACATCCAAGAGCCCTGATCATGGCCCCTACTCGGGAGCTTGCGATTCAGATACACAAAGATGCTAAAATTTTAGCGCCGCACTGTAATCTTAACTTAGGTTTAGTATATGGTGGCGAAGATTACGAAAAACAACGTGCACAACTAGAAAAAGGCGTTGATATTTTAATTGGTACTACAGGTCGCCTAATTGATCTGTATAAGCAAGGCTGTTACACCCTTAATGAAATTGAGGTAGTCGTGCTGGACGAAGCCGATCGTATGTTCGATTTAGGTTTTATCAAAGATATTCGCTATATGTTCGATCGTATGCCAGATACATCAAAGCGTTTAAACTTATTATTCTCTGCCACATTGTCGTACCGCGTACAAGAATTAGCTTTTGAGCACATGACAAACCCAGAGCATGTTCAAATTGAACCTGACGTTAAAACGGGTAAACGTATTCAAGAAGAGCTATTTCATCCTTCGCAAGAAGATAAAATTAAGCTGTTGTTAACCTTAATTGAAGAAGAATGGCCAGAGAAGGCAATCGTGTTTGCAAATACCAAGCATAGTTGTGAGACGGTTTATGCTTGGCTTAAATCAGACGGTCATCGTGTAGGTATGCTTACTGGTGATGTTAACCAGAAAAAACGCCAAACTATATTAGCGCAATTCAGTAAAGGTGATTTAGACTTTTTAGTTGCGACCGATGTTGCAGCGCGTGGTCTTCATATTCCAGAAGTAAGTCATGTGTTTAACTTTGATTTACCTGACGATTGTGAAGATTATGTTCACCGTATTGGCCGTACTGGCCGCGCTGGTGCATCAGGCCACGCAATTAGTTTTGCATGTGAGCAATATGCATACAACCTGCATGAAATTGAAGAATATATAGAGCATAGCATTCCTTTATCACATTATGATAAAACAGCATTGCTAGATGATTTAACTCAGCCTATTATTCAAAGAAAGCGCAACTATTCAACAGGTCCACGTAACCGTAGTAATAACAGCGGACGTCGCCCAAATAATAGTTACCAAAAAGGACGGTCGTAAGCGACCGTTTGTATAAGTAGTAGTAATTAGAGGTTTTTGAACGGTGGGGCAACTTAAACCGCAAAAAAATGTGTACGCAGTTATTGATTTGGGCTCAAATAGCTTTCATATGCTTATTGCCAAATCAATTGCTGGCGGTCTACAAACAATTGGACGTGTTAAACGCAAAGTCCGATTAGCCGCAGGGCTTGATAAAGGAAACGTATTAAGCACAGAAGCAATGCAGCGAGGCTGGGAATGCCTTGCCCTTTTTGCTGAGCGTCTACAAGATATCCCAGACAAAAACATCACCATAGTAGCAACAGCTACCTTACGCTTAGCAACTAACGCCGACGTATTTAAAAATCATGCCGAAAAAATTCTAGGTCATAACATTAATGTTATCAGCGGAGAATTAGAAGCGCGCACAATTTATAAAGGTGTTGCCCATACTTCATCTTGTACTGGCAAACAGCTTGTTATTGATATTGGTGGTGCAAGTACAGAAGTTGTAATTGGTAAAGCATTTGATGCCCTACATTACAAAAGCCTCAATATGGGGTGTGTTACCTATCTTGAACGCTATTTTAAAGATTGCCAACTAAGTAAGAGTAATTTTAACGCAGCAATAAAAGCGGCTCGTACAGTCATTGATGAAATTTCTCCAGAGTATAAAGCAGCGGGATGGGAAATTGCATCTGGAGCTTCTGGTACGGTACAAGCAATTCAAGAAATTATGGTCGCGCAAAATCTTGACGACTTACTTACACTTGAAAAGCTCAACACCATAAAAGATCAAGCAGTTGCATTTAGCACTATTGCAGCGTTAGACCTTCCTGGGTTAAGTGAAGACCGTCGACTGGTATTTGTATCAGGACTTGCAATCTTAATCGCACTATTTGAATCTCTTGAAATAGAAAAAATGGGATTGGCGGGTGGAGCACTGCGTGAAGGTGTTTTATATAGCATGGTTCCGGAGTTACATAATAACGACATTCGCAAACGCACTGTTGATGGGTTTATGAGCCGTTATCATGTTGATCAAAAACAAGCGTGTCGAGTTTCAAGCTTGGCAATGCAGTTAGCGCTGAGTATTGATAAAGATTGGCCGATTGAAAGCTTAAATGGGTTACCACTATTAAAAGCGGTAGCGCAGCTTCATGAGATTGGATTACTAATAGAGTATAAGCAGTACCATAAACATACCGCTTATATTTTGGAAAATACCGATATGCCTGGTTTTTCACAGTCAGAGCATAAATTAATAGTAGCGGTAGCAGATGCACATCGATCTGATTTTCCAAAAGGTTGTTTTAATTCACTCGGCGTAAATAGTCTATTAGCGCAATATATAGTGAGATTACTACGAATAGCAGTCATTTTATCAATGCGCAGACAAGATGATGTACTGCCTAAGTTTGAGTTAACTGCTAAAAATGAAGTGTTAGACCTTAAGTTTGAAAGTAACTGGTTAAAAGATCATCCATTAATGGCCAGTGAGCTGCAACAAGAGTCTAAACAGCAAGGAAAACTTGGCTGGAAGCTCATAGTAAACTAATTAAAAAGGCCCATCAGGGCCTTTTTAGTGTTTAAAGTAACCATTTCGATGTAAATATGTGCGAACAGCACATTATTTCAAGTTTTCTTCAAAAAAGGGTTGATCTGTTTTCGGATCTCCCTATAATGCGACCCCACTGAGACGGGAAACGCCGAAGCATAGCGAGGCACGAACTACTCAGAGAGTTAAATAAAACTTCGGTTTTAAATCTTCTAAAAAGAAAGTTTAAAACAAAGTGTTGACTCGAAAAATAAAGGGTGTATTATTCGCATCCCTTGAGA